>NZ_PTRA01000005.1 GCF_002943425.1 Siphonobacter curvatus | reverse complement strand
TCATCTTTTTTTTGCCTGTCAATCTCAATCGATAAAAGCCATGAAAACTTCCATTCAATCTCTGTTCGCTCTTGCTTTCGCCTTCGTTACCCTGACTAGCTTTGCCGCTCCCACGGAAGATCCCAAGGAAACCGCTAAAACCTCCTACGCCGTCAATGTCTTCAAAGGCAAACAAGGCAAAGTCAACTTCCTGTTGGAAAAAGCAGCGGGCAAGAAACTCACCGTATCGCTGCGAAATACCAAAGGTGACATTCTTTTCAGTGAAAACATCAGTAAAAATGCTACCGGCTACGCCCGCCGTTTTGATATGAACGAACTAGCCGATGGTCAGTACCACATTGAAGTAACCGATGGTGAAACCATCGTCAAAAAAGACATCAGTCTCAATACCGATAAACCCGCTCGCGTGGTGTTTGTAGACTAATTCCCCCTACGTATTCGTTAGTAAAAGTCTCACCTTCAGTAAGGAACGTGAGACTTTTTGCTTTTTCAGGAATCTGGTCGCAGAATCAACCTACGCACGGACATGGGATGAAAAATTTGTCCTCTACGGGTACGGAAGCCATTCGCGTTGAGTTTTTCGGCGATCAGAGCGTACGTCAATCCCTGATTTCGGTATAGGCGGGCCAGTTCTGCCGCCTGGCGATTGGCCTGATGGGTACGAGCATTAGTAATGCGTTGCTGACGGCCTTTATCAATTGCTTGTGAGGTTAGGTTTTCGGGCGAGCCCAGCGAATAGCCCTGGCGTTTTTTTTGCTGAAGAGCATTACGGGTACGTTCCGAGATCAGTTCTCGTTCGTGCTGAGCAAGAACCGCCATAATTCCGATGGTGAGTGTATTGGCATCAGGAATATCGCAGGCTACAAAATCTACTTCCGCATTTCGAAGCGTAAAGATAAATTCGGCATTACGCGAAAGCCGGTCGAGTTTAGCAATCAACAAACGAGCCCGGTGTTGTTTGGCAAAGGCAACGGCCGCTTTCAATTGTGGTCTTTCCGATTTCTTCCCCGATTCCACTTCCACAAATTCTTCGAGCAGTACTTCACCTTCCCGAACGAAGCGTCGTACAATTTCCTGCTGAGCGGCCAGACCCAGCCCCGATTTCCCCTGAGCCAGGGTGGACACTCGGTAATAAGCAACGTACTGCATGTACTGATAAGAAAATCTGATGAGTAAAACGATTGTAAACTTACGCATTTTTGACTTTATAACCTTTTACAAATGGACGTTTGTAAAAGGTTATAAACTATAGAATAATAATTCTCCCCCTTGGAACATTCAAATAATAAAATAATTTAAAATAGGATTTGGTAATTTGTCAATTATTAGAAGTTTTACTCAAATGTAGTGACGGTCGGGTCTTGGACTTGAAACTCAGAAACAAGTCATCTAAAACTTCTAGAAGTGTATCCAAGTTCACTCAGCCGAGTGAACCTAGGCTAATTACTCAGGTAAGACTCCACATCCTTACTTTTGCACAGTTAAGTAAGACATCATACGTATAAAGACTAAAGTAAAGAAATGTTTAGAGAGCGGAATAGCTAATGCTTCGGATGCAATCGTACTAAACCTCGTTCATTGCCGTCTGAGGGCTTACCTAGTCCATCCCTGCTCATCGTGTAGTGGTAGATAATCCCGATCATTCGAACGCCCATTTTTAAACCTTGAGGGGTGAGTAAAGCACTTGCTCCCCCGAGAAGCATACACAAATGAATATAGCTCAGCGATACGATGCACTGTTTGAAGATGCCTGCAAAAAAATAACGTCGGATCAATATCAAATGGACCCGCTTGTGAGTTCATCTTCCGATCAAAGAAGGGGAGTTACCTTAATCGCTCGCCCTAGTAAAACAGTAGTAGACCAGATTCAAAGCTTTCTTAAGCCTTTACAAGCTCTGGAGCCTGCTCAATACTACTATCCCACATCCGATATTCATATTACGATCTTATCGATCATTTCCTGTTACGAAGGTTTTGCCCTCTCACAGATACAACCCAGCGATTATAGTAATGTAATTAAAGAAGCCTTAAAAGATCAGACCTCTTTCCAACTGGACTTTACAGGGATTACGGCTTCACCCGCAGGCATCATGATTCAGGGATTTTGGCAAGAGGATTCTCTTTCCCGAATCCGAACCAGACTTCGAACGGCCTTTGCTACTACGGCTTTACAGCAAAGTCTGGATGAGCGGTACGTACTCCAGACGGCTCATGCGACGGTAGTGAGATTTCAATCGCCCCTCCAGCAGAAAGAAGAACTTTTAAATTATCTCTTTGCACACCGAACCCATGCCTTTGGTACCATTTGTATAGATACCCTTGAATTGGTAAGTAATGATTGGTACATGAAAGAAAAGCAGCTACAAACTTTGGATCGCTTTTCCTTACCATGAAGGTTTATTCCTTTACCTGGGTTAGTTACTAGTTTTTACCCTTCATGCTTCCGGGATTCAACTTCAATGGCTGTAATAGGGCAGAAGGCAATACCCTAACCATCGGTATCCTGGCCACGATGGGATAGCACGAACGGGAACTAACCGCGGATCGTACTGAGAAAGCCATAGCTGAAAAAAAGAAAAGAAGCTTTACTCTGGCTGCTAACGTAACGGAGATACTTATATGAAGGGTAGTTGCCTTCTCTAATACCACTCCAGAGTTCTGACTAACGATCCAGGAAAATTATGATTTGACTCAGGCAAGAAAGAAGCGGATCTATCAAAAATAAGAAACTACTGGACCCTTAACCCGATCAATATTTCAAAATGAGCCCCCAAAAGTTATGGCTCATTTTGAAGTCTACTATAAAGAAGTAGGTATTAGGAATACTCTTTACCCGCGTGAACATTCCTATCCAGCCAGGCTCGGCATAGTACCATAAAAAAGGTCAATAGACCAAACCCGGTACCTACCCAGGGCGTAATGGATATGCCGTAATAATTGATAAACCACCCTCCGGTAGCCGTGCCTAGTGAAACGCCAAGATTTCCAAATGAAGTTTGAAGGCTATTTGCGAATTCTTTGGCATCAGATGCCGCCGACACCATATGACCCACACCAATCAGGAAACACGGTCCATACATAATTCCCCAAAAACCAACTACAACGGCTACACTGAGTATTGAACCCGTCGTATATTGAAATGCCAGCGGAACTAGAAACGTACCTGTAAGGAAAAATAAAGTAGTCCAGATCATGTACTTACCCAACAAACGACCTGCCAGAAAGTTAGAAATTACACCCATCACGCCGAATAAAAGTAACATATAGCTGATTTGTTGTGCACTTAACTCTTTTGATTTGGAAAGATAGTCTGCAAAATAACTGTAGGAACAAAACCAGGCCGTTATGAAAAATAGGTTCACCGCAGTTCCAGCGATAAAACGGGGTCTTGTAAGTATACTCAATTGGTTTTTAAAAGACTTTACTTCTGTATTAGGCATAGCTGGCAAAAACTTATACATGATGAACAACGTCATCAGAATGATGAAACCCTGTATAACATAAGTCAGCTGCCAGGTGTAAATGCTCGCTATATACGTAGTAAAGGGAATCAGCGTCACCTGTGCCAGGGCAATACCACCGATGATAATACTGGTCAACCTCATCTGCATTTGAGCAGAGGTGTCTTTGGTTGCAGCAGCAATGGCCATTGAAAAGAACGCCGGATGTAAAATAGTGGGTAGGATCCTTAGGATCATCAGTAGCCAGAAAGGCGGACTGAATATTGAGAAAAAATTAGAAATCAAGAACAGCCCAAGGGCAGACATCATGATTTTCTTTTTGTCAAATTTTGAGACATATAATACCATGAATGGGCCTGTTACGGCAATAGTCAACGCAAATAGGCTTAACAGATACCCTGCTGTTCCAATATTTATATGGTAGTACTTCGCGATCTGCGGCAAGATCCCAATCACGCCAAATTCTGTACTTATAATTCCGAGAACGCCTAAACATCCGATATAAGCTATTCTTTTGTTTACTACTAAATTCATTTTAAACTGATCGGTTTAAAAAAAGGTAAAAAAATATTATGCAGATTAAGTGGGTGAATTGTTCTGTCACCCTTATGTTTTAATCATCAGGATCAGGTTTTCTATCATATCGTAAACAACCTTCCGATTTTTATTTAAAACGTAGTTTTTAAACATTGCACTCGACGAGCATGCCAAGAAATCAGCCGTAGATTTTGTATCTAAATCAGCTTTCATACACCCTTGCTCCTGTCCAATTTTTAAAGTTTTGAAGTAGATCTCTTCAATTTTTTTCTCATGATTAGCCAGTAAACGTCTGATATCTTCATCAGCTAATCCAACTTCAAATGCCATCTTAACGGCCAAACAGGTCCTTTCTTCGTTAATGCTCTGATCTACTGCCAACCGCAATAGGCTTCTTAAATTTTCAATGGCATCCGATTGATCACCGTTCAGAATCGCTGAGTAGTCAGACACTTTAGATTTCAGATATTTTGCTAGACATTTTATAAGTAGTTCTTTTTTATCGCCATAGGTAGGATAAATACTACTTCTGTTAATGCCCATATGACTCTCCAAGTCAGTGATAGAAGTCATATGGTAACCTTGAGTCCAGAAAATTTCCAGTGCAATATCCAGTTTCTGTTCGTAATCAAATTCCTTGTTTCTTCCCATAGTGCTACAAAGCTATGTTTTTTTAAACTGATCAGTTTAAAATGATGACAAATTATTTCCTCATCGGATTTCGCTCATGAAGGAAAATCCTGGTAAAAAATCTCAGCGATTCCTGACCTATGCTTATGGTTAAGTGGTATTTTTATCTGTAAGCTAGTGATTTTCAATGAGTTGCAAACGTGGTTAATTTTCTTTTCTGGAAAAAGTATAACGTCTGCTTTTAGAAAAATCGGATGTTACCCCTCAAGGTATAAGAAAAGAACCGATCGGGCCGCTCCGGGAAAAGCATCAAGGACACGTGGCGAGGGAATTCTTGATCAAGGGGCCCGGAACGCAAACCCGTCTGCTGGAGTAAATTCCGCCTGACGGTTTGTTCGAGGTTATCCAAGAGCCGGCTATTCGTTTGCTGCAAGTACTCTCTGATCCAGAATAAAGAACTATCTTCTAAGGTGGCCTGCGTATCCGGACGATCATCGAGAGGTAGCTGGTTGGCTAAACTGATGAGTTCCTGCTGCTCGGGCAGAGAAGCTTTGACGGAATTAGCATACTTTCGAATATAGTAGTGAAAGGTCTTCTGTTTATCGGTAATGACCCCCGGTACCTGGTGAGGCCGTTAGAACTTCCCGGTATCCAGATCACCAATAGCTTCATTTGATTTACGTCTTCAATGAAGAGCTTGGGATAGTATTCGGACCGAATAAGTTGATTGAATCCGCTCATTTCCCGTTGAATCTTAACCAATTGCTCTAAAGACCAGTCCCTTCACTGGACGCTGAGCAATGCCATCCTTTCGCGACGTCCATTCCCTGATCGGATACATCAACACGGGGTAACTCTCAACAGATTTCAGTAGCACAGGCTTTCCTAATATCAAGTCTGTTAATACCCCATCCCAAAGCAACGGCTATTTGTTGATGCATTACATTCGACTACAACAATACGATTTTTGACTACACCTGTGTTTTTAATGTGATCCACCTTTGCATTCACAAAAACATTAAAAACAGAAGAAAATGAAAAAGTGGACCACAGTTAATATTCCGCAAAGAAACAATGGTTTAGCTATCATTACAGGCAGTACCGAAGGTATAGGATACGAGGATGCACTGGCACTATCATCGGCAGGATGGAAGGTAGTAGTGATGGGACGCAATACTCAAAAAGGAGCGGAATCCATTGCCAGGATTCAACAGATTAACCCCAAAGCCAACGTAAGTTTTGAGAAAATAGATCTTGCAGACCTGTCATCAATCAAATCCTTTGCGTCGAGAATGATTTTAAAAGGGCAAGCCATCGATCTTCTCATCAATAATGCTGGCGTAATGACGCCACCTAAACGACTCGAAACGGCCGATGGTTTTGAGTTACAGTTCGGTACAAACCATATCGGTCACTTTGCACTAACAGCACAACTTCTTCCCTTATTACGTCAGTCACCATATGCTCGTGTTATTACCCTGTCAAGTGTAGCTAATCGTGAAGGATCAATCAATTTTGATGACCTTCAATCCAAATCTTCGTATGTTCCTGGGAAAGCCTATAGTCAATCAAAACTTGCGAACCTGATGTTTGCCTTAGAACTGCAGCGGCAAAGTGACAAGCACGGTTGGGGTATCACGAGTGTGGCTGCCCATCCAGGTGTTTCCCGGACAAATCTGCTTATTACAGGTGCAGGACGATGGAGTGTTGCAGGAATGGCGAGAACCTTTTTACCGTTTTTGTTTCAGCCCTCCGCACAGGGAGCCTTGCCAACCTTATATGCAGCCACTTCTCCAGAGGCTAAAGGAGGGGGGTATTATGGACCCAACAAGCTGATGGAGACTCGCGGATTTCCTGCTGTGGCAAAAATACCTGCACAAGCGGAGGATGTAGATGTTTCTATAAGATTATGGGAGATATCGAAAGAGTTAGCCAAAGTTGAATTTTAGTCCTTCCCAATTTCTAATACTATAAAACGGATAGGTTTTATCGTACTAGTCTCAATGAGGCTTTTTTCTAGTATTCCTCAAAAACAGTATTCATCAGTAATAAAACGGACAGCCCAATGATTACACGATAACACATTAATTAATAGGTTTAGCTAATCAGCGTAATAAAAACCTTTATGTCCTTTCAGGTAAAAACAGGCATACATGTGTCTTGAAGTTTTAGTATTACATCTTTAAATACTTTGTTCATAGATCAACCGATTTAGTATTATTTTTCGAAGGATAGTATTAAGTTTATTCTTTTAATGATTTAAAGAAAATGAGTAAGTGTATCTTGATTAAATATATACTTTTAAAGTATTCTTTATATTACAGTTTGAACGCTATAACCTTTGACAAACGACGACCACTTAACTACTGCAAAATCCAGCACTACAAATAGTTAAAGAAAATTAATAGTATAAGTTAAGAAGTATGTGCTTAAACTTCCGTCAAGTATGTTTGCATAAAAATGATCAGCCTTTGAAAAGGAATTATTTTTAGCACTAACAGCTATTCCATCGTTCACACTATTGCCTATGAAAATACAGTCTATTCTCTTTGTTTTGATTTTAGTTAGTTTCGTTGCTAATGGGCAAATAAAAAAGGATTTCCTAAAAAGCCAAATTACCAAATCCGTGTTCCGGAATTCCCCCGCTATCCGGCCCTTTAATTTAGAATACGATGTAAATGGTGGCGATCGCTACCAAATAAAGCTAAAAGGCCAACCGCTTGAACAGGGTAAAGTCAGGCAGTTTAATACTCTAAAGTTTTCGGCTACTGTTCCCATTTTGATGCGGAAACGATATTATCTTATTTCAACCGTTTCGTTTAATGGACTGAAACATATTTTTTAAATAAGTATCTATATGTCAAAGACTTGTACTAAGAATGTCTCTCCTATTTAAGCTCTAAGACAAGCTGAATCATACACTTCACAATGCAGCTTATAAATTTGCCCAGTGTTTTGTGGCTAGCTCAATACTACAAACTATATACTATAGAATTAAAGATATGATCCGTTTAATCTATAACTATTAGGATAGGGCTAATGGCCCATTCAGCAAGCATACTTAAGGCACTTTACTTACCATAAAATCGTAACGCTCTTCATGAAGGAGCTGGCCCCACTACGTAACTTCAATTGAGCTACTTAATTCAAAGCCTGCTTTTTTGTACATAGAAATAGCCTTTTTTGGTACATCCGTTGTTAACAAATACAACGTTTGAACGCTGTTTCTTGGCAATAGGCAAGTGCTGTTTCTAGAAGCTTTCGGCCAATACCGGTACCTCTACGGATCTATCTCATAGATCCATTTTCGTTTGCAACAAACCTGTGAAATATTTTACTGTACTCCCATACAATTTTGCACCAAATAATTGTGTAGGCTAATTAGTTTTTAATGCCTTGAATACCGTTCATGTCAGACCATCTAGCAATCAGACCCCACCCATAGAAATAGTTTGCTAAACCAATCATAATCTCATTCTTTCCAGGCTTTAAAGATAAAAGTACTTGAGCGTTTTCTAGATTGCACCGTCCATCGTTCTTCGCATTAGGAGTACCGAAGTAATTCTTATCAACATAAACAATTTGCCCATTCACAAATAGCCATACTTCATCACTAAAACCCAAGTGTACTATTTTTTGTTGAGCATGATCTGAATGAATTGTTGTCTTTAACCAAGCCAATCGACGGTTGTCGTTAGGTACTCCACCATAGCGATTTGACAAATTGACCATTGCTCTTGCATCCGCCTGAATCGATTCCCAGGAGGCAGTACTATCGGGAATATCCGATCGGTTTAGCGTGCCATACATACTAGGAAGCGGATAAATTATATCCTTTCCAAAGGGGAAGTCGATGGGGCCATGCACCTGCCAATTTCTCACATAACGAGTGTCTGTGGCAAGCGGATTATAATCGGTTTGTCCCCATTGGCCGGTTGGTGGATTGGGGTCAATTTTAACGTTGGCATAGATCACGTTTCCACTCAAAGAGATGCCACCCTGAGCGCTTGAAGCTTCTAAACGCGGGATGTAAAGACTGGGTTTGGCCCTATCGTTGACAAAGACCATCATCCGCTGCCCCGATATAACCAGTCTGACATGATTCCAGCCTTGCTGATAAATAACCGCTCCTGTTTGATAGTCGTCATAGAGATCCCATAGGCTTATGCCGTCGACAATAGGAGCATATTGTAAGGTCGTACGTAATTCGGGCGGAACCCTACCAAACGAGCGAATGTAAAAATTTTCGCCCTGCTTTTGGTCTGCTGACATGCGGAAGTTAATGCCGGGAAATCCGATACCCGTTAGCTCAACATCAAATTCAATAGTCCCCTCAGCGAAAGACGGGTTCTTAAGAAAAATCTGATAAGGAGCCTGATTCTTACTGCGTACGGCTTTGACTCCTCGATGCGTGATAAATTCAACTTTACTAGAATCGAACATCCAATAAGAGGCTTCCATAGGGATGCTGAGGCTGCCCGTAGTCTTTTTTAAGGGTTTAGATGGTTGGGCCATGATTGAGCCCAGAATGATTACGCAGAGACAAAGGCTCATTAACAGGTTGAATGAAATCCGGTTCATTGCTTGCTTGTTGGTTTTAATTACTTTTAGCTGTCATAGCATTGAGCTAAAAGTAGAAACACAATCAGTAGGTGCAGATTCAAGATTTGTTCAACCGCTGTCAAATTGTATCACGCTGATTTTGAATGCAAAAGGAAGACAAGTACTGGCTACAGTACCGACTTGAAATTGAAAAAAAGCTGGCGTGGGGGCCTAGCGACAGTTGGCAAAACTCGGATTTTGAAGTGCTGAGTGAGCAAATCTTTGATCAAACGCAAGTGCGGCTGAGCACTAGTACACTCCGTCGATTGTGGGGGCGGGTTCGTTATGATCACTTACCCAGTATAACGACCTTAAATACGCTAGCTAAATATTTAGGTCATGCCGATTGGCGTATTTTCCGACAGTTTGTCGATCAAAACCAACAGACGGATCCACCTGCTCATCAACCGGCACGTCGATTATTCTATCGTACGAAGTGGCGACAATATATTTGGATAATCAGTGGCCTATTTTTGACCGGATTACTGGTTACTTATGTCATGTATGATCGACTTCAGCCGAATCAGCACCCTACGTATCGCTTTGCTAGCCGAGCCATCACCCGCAGTATTCCCAATTCGGTAGTTTTTTCATATGATGCCTCCGCAGCCTCCACTGATTCCATTTTTATTCAACAGAGTTGGGACCCTAGTCGGCGGCAACGAGTGGATAGACAGGCTCATGCATTTACCTCACTGTACTATTATCCGGGTACTTATGAAGCACGTCTGCTCGTTGGTACCCACACGGTCCGCAAACATACCGTGGTTATTCCTACCGAGGGCTGGCTAGCCTTGATTGATCGGAAACCCGTGCCCATTTATTTGGCAAAATCGGCTATTGGTGACGCGGCAGGTTTGAATGTATCGTTGGAAACGATTCAAGCAAACGGGATTCCATTACAACCGGATCCTCCAGCAGTGCATTATTACAATGTGGGCAATTTCGAACCCGTCAGTACCGATGACTTTAACTTTAGCTGTCAGCTCAAAAACACGTATGGTCAGGGAGCTGGGATCTGTCAACATACTAGCGTTGTGTTGTTTACTGAAGGGAGTGCAATTAGCATTCCATTAAGTCAAAATGGTTGCATTTCTTCTTTGAAATTGTTCGCTATCGATACACTGATTAATGGTCAGTCCACCGATTTATCTTCCTTCGGTACCACGTACAAAGATTGGGTGAAAGTGAGTTGCAAAGGCAACAAAAGATTCCTTCTTTTCTACATGAATGATCAGTTAATTTTTCAGTTGCCAGCTCCCAAGTATGCTAGTAAAATTGTAGGACTAGGCTATGGATTTGAAGGAACCGGTGCTATACGGCAGATTAGGTTGTTGACAGGTAAACAAACGATATACCAGGCTTTTAATCAATAGTTTTTGGGGTAACGAAATCGGACTTCCTTAGAGTAAGCAATTCACAAGCTCACTTTGTTATACACCCCCAATACCCGTTATTTTGTTTTTTAATTAAAACTATACGTTACTATGGAGAATTTCTTCGACAGCCCTTTCAAAGGAAAAATTATAAAGGACCATATCAAAAACCCAAATATAATCGCGGGTAAATATTCGTACTATTCAGGATACTACCACGGCCATTCTTTTGATGAATGTGCAAGATATTTATTGCCCGACAGGGAAGATGTCGATAAGTTGATTATTGGTTCTTATTGTTCAATAGGTAGCGGTGTAAGTTTTATTATGGCAGGAAACCAGGGGCATCGACACGATTGGGTATCGACTTTCCCTTTTTTTTATATGTCAGAAGTCGAGTATTTTAAAAGTGCTATTGATGGATTCAAAAATGCTGGAGATACAGTAGTAGGAAACGATGTATGGATTGGCAGTGAAGCGATGATTATGCCAGGTGTTACCATTGGAGACGGAGCTGTAATTGGTAGTAGAGCCTTGATTACCAGAGATGTAGAGCCTTACGGAATTGTTGGTGGTAATCCGGCAAAACTGATAAAAAAAAGGTTTTTGGAAGATCACATAGAGAAGCTAATAGAGATGCAGTGGTGGAATTGGGATGATGAAGTATTAAGTAATGCAATACCCATACTTTGCTCTAATAATATCGATAACCTGTATGATTTTTATAAAACTTATAAGGGGTTGACAGGACAATCTTCGAACATCTGATTTGCTCCAACCCGCAATTTCGCAATGAGCTAATACCAGTAGAAAATGACTGTAGAATCCTTAGAAATTGAAAAATTCATTGTAAAGCACCTATGTCTTCAGCCGAGTAATACAGAAGACACCAGTTGTTGTGTTTTTTCTGTAAGTGAATGTCTAAAACCTATTGATGCAGTTAAATTAAATTTTCATTTAGTCATTCTGTGTGCAGCGGGTAAAGGTGAGGTTGTGGTCGGTCATCACAATTTTTTGATAGAATCTAATACCGTTTCTATTATCCCAACCTCTACCGTTTTTTCCATTCGACAAATTTCTAAAGATTTTGATGCTTGCTTTTTACTATTCAAGCCTGATTTTGTAAAGAATGGTTTTGTAAAAAGCGAAATTATGGAAGAACTCTTGTATATCAATCCTGACTATCCTCCCATATTTGGTTTAAATCAAGAGGAGTTTAATGATACTTATTATAAATTCAAAAAAATAAAACAAGAAATAGAAAGTCACTCAGCTTTTTGTCTTGATGTTTCAAGATTGTATGTACTGCAGATACTTTACGATTACAACAGAGTATGTGAACTATGCTTATTGAATTCCGATAAATCAATTAACAGGCAGTATCAGGTCATGTATGAGTTTAGAAAATCAGTAGATACACATTTTCATCAATTAAAGTCAGTTAAAGAATATGCAGACTTAATGTGTCTGTCTCCTAAATATGTCAGTGAGTGTGTGAAAAACCAAACAGGGCTATCAGCTCTTACGCTCATTCAAAATCGAATTATGCTGGAAGCGGAGTTGCTTTTAAAATATTCACAGCTTTCTATTAAATGTATTTCTGATCAATTAGGTTTCGCTTCTACTTCTGCGTTCTCTCGCTTTTTTAAGGGAATAAAAGGCATGTCACCTGTGCATTATCAGAACAAACAGGAAAATTGACAACAGAATCCGAATTTTTGCAATTGCTCACGGTAGGTTTCATTCAGAATTTTGTGGCGTAACATTAAAGCAAAAAGCATGAAACGAAAATCTATAAGTATTATAGCTTCAGTTGTCACATGGGCTTTTGTCACGTCGTGTAACAAGCATACTGTATTGAAAACGTTTACTAGTAAAAATGAAATGAAAGCTGTCCAATTCAGAATAGCAAGACCCACTAACAAACTTGGGGAGGTTGTGAAATTTTATCAAGAAGCTTTGGGCTTACAAATATTGGGTAAATTTGAAGATCATTTAGGGTATGACGGTGTAATGTTAGGAATGCCAGATAAAACGTATCATTTAGAATTTACCCAGCACATCGACGAAGCTCCTTTACCTAAACCTACAAAGGAAAATTTATTGGTTTTTTATTACGACCGTCCGGATGAATATGAAAAAGCTAATGCCCGAATACAAAAAATAGGAGTAGTGCCTGTTGAACCAGAAAATCCATACTGGATAGACAAAAGCAAAACCTACGAAGACCCGGACGGCTGGAGAATCATCTTGTATAATGGAGTATATAATCCGTAAGATAAGATACTGAAGGATTTACTTGTATTAGTTAAGACTTGTTCTGTTTAATACGGGTAAATCTTTCCTTTTCCTCTATTTGAAGGAAGACCAACCCTTGAAGCTTCGTAGGCTAGAGGAAGCTGGGCATTGAATCGCTCTTCTCATACTACACCACCTAAAAAACTGGGAAAATACGGAGCATTATCAGGTACGCCGATGTAGTTGCTGAGTTAATGCCGACTTTTATTCCAAGATGATACATGGTTTTTTAGCCATATCAACTTGTGCAGTATCAGGTAGGATAAAAAGCGTTAAGATCGCCAGACTTAGTAACTGATCTCTTTTCATATCTATTTAATTAAGTCTAATTCATTTTACTTATTACTTACTTTATTATATTATGAACCGTTTTTTTTAACGGTAATGGAATTTTTGGATCATTAGATACTTCTTCAAGTAATTGAAGCACTTTTGAATTGTTTTTGTTTTTTGTAAATATACTTCCCTCTAAAAAGCTTTGTTGAAATGATTCTTCAAGTACATATTCATTTACTAAGCCATCCAGATAAGCCCGGTACGTTTGTCTGACGATTAGTATATATTTTGTTAAGGATAGTTTCCCCATGGATAATATAGCAAAATATTTACTTCTATGACTCAGGTTTTTTTGGTTAATTATTTGCTCGTAACAAGTATAAAATGAATTTGGGTTGTTGAAAAGCATCAGAAACTGTGGGTCTTCTAGAAGACTTGATACATGCCAGGGGAAACTATACCATTCCTCCTCGTCTTCAGTCGGTTGTTCGATGTTTTCTTTTTGCGACACTAGCATTTCATGAAAACCCCTTAATCTGCCTTCTGTACATATTGGTTTCCTAACTTGTGCAGATGATGCATAAGTGAAGAATAATAGGATAATTATTAAATACTTCATGATTGAGTAGGTGTTTGTTTTAGAATTTAACTTAATAAAAAAACAAATATTCAAAGCCTTTGCCGTATTAGACAATTTTCAAAAATATTTTACAGTAAGTCTTCTACGGGTAATTAAATCTGTGAATAAGTCTAGAGCAATCCAATCGAAGAGCAACCTGGCCATTTCCCTAAAAGCAACAGATTTTTGTTACTACATTTAAGATGGTAAGGGATTTATAACTAGTCAGATTCCCAGTTGACCAATGGTTGTTGAATTGCTGTGTAGGCTTCCAGTGAGCTGGATTCTGTGCCTTACCCATACCTTTGCAATCAACTGGAAGGTTTCATGGTTGCTTGGCACGTTGAATTTATCCCCTTGAACCTATTCATATAATGAGTCTCTCCTTATCTCCCAAGTTGAATTATTGGGGTAATGTTTAATCAACTCGTATAATAGGTCTGGCTCCGAAGACATAAATCTTTCAAGTTGTTACCTATATTGAGAATGCTTATAGGATATTTAAAATGTGAAATTAATGCTTCTAAAATGTTTCCGACTTACCCTGAAAGATAATTCTATCGAATAGACCTTATGGAAATATGCAATCTCTCATACCAGAAATGAAAAAGGCCGAGATGGCTAAGGAAACGTTGCAACTAGCCCAAAGGGCCAAATAAGATTCACTGTAAAATCTAAGAAGGTACCTTGCCTTTTTGCAATTCCCACCACGCCTTTTTAAGGACAGGCACTAGTAGGAGTATAGCGATGAGACAGACTATTCCTACTAACATAAGATTGTAGTAATCTCTGGTTGAACGTGCCCATATCTGTTCCTTGATTAGGTAATTGAAGTAGGAATGAGCCGCTTCCTTGGACGTGTATACATCATTCGTTGCCTTCAAATAAGAATTTTGTATGTTTTGTAAGGTAAGTAGCACTTGAGGATTCGTTTCATGAATGGACTCTCTTACTTTTTCCTTAACCGCTGATCGGGTGTATAGCTGAATATAGTTATTGATAGCGATGCTCGAACAAAAACCTGCAAATCTGGCGAATATGCCCACTAACGCGGCATTAAAAGCAATAGGTGCAGGTAACGATGAAGAAGTAAAAATGATGATGGGAACAAACAATAGGCCGGTAGCTACTCCATACATGAACATCGGAACGATAAAATCTTCGGTAGTACCAGTGACCGATACGAAAACTAACATGTAACTGTAATACAAAGCCATCGTCACAAAACCCGCAATAATCAACTTCAGTAATGGCGTACCGGTCAATATGAAACGTGAGGTGATGAACATACTGATCACCGTGCCCAAAATTACACATACCCATAGTGGAATAAGATGCAGCGGGTCTGTTCCCAAAATAGTCTCCACGTATCCATACGTAAGGCCTGTAGTTCCTTTGAATAGATAAAAAGCGAATAGCAGCAGCAGCCCTACGATGAAATTCCGGCTTTTAAAGGTGCGAAGATTAATTAAAGGACGTTTTAATCGAGCTTCTCTATTGATAAACAGTAACAGTACTGCAAAGGCTAGCAAAACTAAACCTCTGATGAGAGAGCTGTCAAACCAGTTTAACTTTTGACCAAATACCAGAATATAGCCCACAGTAAGACAAAAAAAGGTGTAAAAGAGGTACCCAACCCAGTCTAACTGATAAAGTGGTAGTTTCTTATGCAGCCGTGCTTTTCCGTGCATAGTCAACCCAACGACAATGGATACGGCTAAGGTCAACATAGCCAATCCATAGTACACCCAATTAAAATCCAAATAGTGTAGTATAATAGTAGTGTAAATAGAATATAGCGGTGTGGCTATTTGTAACCCACCGTAAAAGATGGTAAATCCGATCACCCTTGCCCTGGTCAGTTGCAGACGTGGAAATATCATGGTCAATAGGATATTGCACGAGAGGGCACAGGCCATACCATGAACAAACCCACAGAGCATAAAAAGCGTCCAGTCCTTCGTATAGAAACAAATGATGTCACCCGCTATGAGCAATGCCAGTCCTGTCAATAGATAGTTTCTAGAAGAAAAATACCGGATCATCCGGTAATCCAGGGCAAGAAATGTAACGACAGAAGCATACGTTAGGATCATCGCATACTGTATGTCAGCGGGCTCGACGCCGTAAAAACCAGCCATGCTTTGCGGACTACTGTACAGGGCAAAACTGGATAAGCAAATCAGCAGAACGGAAAAGATAACGGTCCTTGCCAGCCATTCGGAAACCCAGGGTTTGAACAGAGGGATGTGATGAAGTTGCATGCCTTCCTACTTTATAATAGACACATTAGCATTCATGCCTGCTGAAAGTTTAGACAACTTCTGGCCCTTGTCCGTTAATTGTATTCGTATAGGAATACGCTGAATGACCTTTACGAAATTGCCCGTTGCGTTATCGGGAGGTAAAAGGGAGTAGCGTGAGCCTGTCGTTGGAGCGAGCGATTCGATCCTGCCGAAAAACTTTTCATCCGGGAAGGCGTCCACCTCTATTTCTGCTTTCTGCCCAACTTTGAAGTTCCCGATTTGAGTTTCTTTGAAATTGGCCACCACCCATTTTTCTTCGCTTTCATTGGTTAAGAATCCTAAGGTTTGTCCAGGCTGTACTAATTGTCCGTTTTGAATGACCTTCTTGCCTAATTGACCAGCAAAAGGTGCAGTGATGACGGTATATCTAACGTCTAGCTCCTGTCTGGCCAGTAATGCCTGCTTTGTCTTGATTTCAGCATCGATTGCCAAACGCTGGGCTTTAAGATCATTCAATTTCGATTCAGCAGCTATTAAAGCGGCTTGTACTTCTGCAAAAGCGGCTTGGCTTATTTTGAGCACTGTAGAAACCTGCTCAAACTTTTGCTGCGTAGTGGATTCGTTTTCCAATAACTTCTGATAACGGTTATACTCCTGCTGCTGCTGCTCAAGTTTTGCTTGTGAACCCATCCTGCCCGCTTTGATGACCTCGATGTTTTTTTGTTGTGTTTCTTCATTGGCCATCAGAATGGCTATTTTGGCTTTAGCACTCATCAGCTCTGCGGCGGCGGCCTCCTGCTTCAAGCTGAACTCGTCAGCTTCAATTACTACCAGCGTATCGCCTTTGCTGACTCTTTGATTGTCCCTGAAGTAAATCTTTTGAATGTAACCACCCACCTTGGCATTAATTGGCGACAGGTACGCATCAATCTGTGCGTCATTGGTTTGCTCGTAGTGTTGTACCTTTAGAAAATAAATGATTCCCCACACCAACACGGCAGCTAACCCTAGTATCCCTAGCCACTGAGTGGTTTTTACTACGATTTTGTCAACTTTAATTAGGTTCATAAATCGAATGTTAAAGACTTCCCGTGATAAGTAATAATTTGATGTGGCTCTGTTTAACCGTAGCCTGTGCCCTGATGAGGGTAAATCTTGCATTGAGTAAGACATTTTCGGCTTCCAGTAGGTCGGTTAGCAACGATTCCTGGTTTAGGTAACTATTTCTGATTACCCTCACGCTTTCGACGCTCTGGGCGATACTCGTTTCTGCCGTCGCTACACTTTCTAAGGCTTGTTTCAATTGCAAATAGGCATCTTTAACCTTACTGATTAACTCATCCTTTTTTAGTTCTGACTTTTCTTTTTCCTGCTCATACAGGTTATGGGCATGGGCCATAGAATGCCTGCTTTTGTAGAGATTATCCAGAGAAAATGACGTTCGGAGCCCAGTCTGTCCAAATCCCCACAGGTTGTTTGAATAGGGATAAAAAGAAATCTGGGGATACGTGTAGTTGTAATTGGAGAATAAAGAAATTTTAGGCAGCTGACTGGCTTTCACCTGTTTAAGATTTAGCTCTCCTAGCTTGACATCACTTTGAACGATTTTGTATTCGGGGGATTGATGAAGGGCGATGGTAAGGTAATCTGAATAGTCAAATTCCCTTAACGTATCCAATAACACTGGTTCCTGATAGGGGATTTCCAGCCTTTCTTCGCCGTCACGCCCCATCAATAGGTTCAGCCGTTGTTTAGCAAGCTCAATTTTTTTCTCTAGGTCTGCCTGACTAAGCTTCAGTTGAGAGAGTTTAACCGATGTTCTCAATACGTCGCTTTTCAGTACTACACCATTCCGGCTAAGATTTTCTATCGTGCTTAGTTGCTTTTTCTCCGTTGCTATTTCAGCCTCAATGAAATCCTTAAAATGCAAGAAGGTATACAAATCATAGTAGGCAGCTACCAAGGCATATTTGACGTTATTTTTCTGGAAATCGAAGTCAAGTTGATTTTGTCTTTGTTCCTCTTGCTTTATTTCTACAGCCCTTCTATTTCTTCCTCCATGATAAAGATCAACGTTCAAACTATAGCCTACACCATAGCCGTACTTAGATATAGGCACATCCTGAGGCGTAGAAAACAACCCATTCTCGTAAAGAAGAAATGTAGAATTGAGTTTAAGATCTCCCGTAACGAAGAGTTCCGGCAAGTACTTGTCTCGGGCTTCTAAAACACGGATGTCGCTTTCTTGACGTCTTAAGGAAGCCAGTTTGAGTTGTTTATTGCTGGCTGCGGCAATAGTCCAGATTTTTTCAAGCGTTAATACGGATGCATGGTCGGAGATCTGGGCTTCAAGTGCTGGAGATGCTAGTATAACTAGCATTCCTACTATCATTAATGATCGGACTTGCATGATCTTATCGATTTTCTTTACCAGAGTTAATCTCTGAATCGTTACATTTTCTCCAATAGTCTTTTAATACTAACCTTATTGCACTGATACTGGCAAGTAAGCTCCAGGGCATGAAGAAGGGATGTATTAATCCTGCGTACCAATAAAACTGGGCAGTATTCCAGTCGCATTCCCACAGCTTTTGCTGATCATTTTCTGGTTCAAGTCGATGGAGAAGAGTATAAACTGGCTTCGTAGTGGTCATGGGTGCATTATTAGAATTGTTCTAAAACATTTATGCAAATGTAGGAGAGCGATAAGACCACTATTTTGTATAATTGGCCTATATTTTGTTGATTTTGGCCAGATGAGATTTCTAACCGACTTAAGCAGAAGTGTTGACCAGTACCCCAATTCTATAGTGGTCATGCGTCAACAGGTAGAGCAGCAGCTACCAAGGCACCAACACACGAAGGGACAGCTTTTATTAGTGCTGGGCGGAATCGCTTATCTGCAAACCCAGGAGAAGGATTTATACATTCCTTCTAATCATTACGTATGGATTCCTAGTCACTATTCACACAATTTGATGTTTAGTGCCCAGGATGTGTACATCATTAACCTCTATTTCCCTAGCGAAGAGGATCGTGGGTTTTATAATGATCTTGGTATATATCCCGTAAGTGGCCTCTTATTTGAGATGCTGGCATTTAGCGAAAAATTGCAAGGCGATTTTTATTCCGGTTCTTGGGAGTATGAGTTTTTAAACACGTTAAAAAATCTCCTAGCCAAAGAAAACCTTAAGAAGTTTCTGATTCAGCTTCCAACGACGGAGGATATACGTTTAAATGCTATTACAAAAGATTTGCGAAACCGATTAAGTGAACCCGTTTCGTTAGAAGCTATTGCCGAAAAATTTGGCCTTAGCGTAAGAAGTTTAACTCGTTTATTCCGGAATGGCTTGCGTATATCCTTTACTCAATACGTCAAAATGCTGCGAATTATTCGTGCCATGGAGCTGTTGAAGGATACAGGTCTTACCATTACCGAAATAGCCTATGAGGTAGGCTATTCAAATATTTCAGCGTTTAGTAATACGTTTTCTCAACTGACCAATATGCGACCTACAGAATTCAGGTCTATGCCCTAATGATCAATTGACTACTGGTTTTAGCGAATGCATCCCGATAGAGCTGATCCCGTCAAGCTTAACCCAGGTAGATTTTGACGAAGAAAGCAGCCGTGATCAAAAAGTTAAAGACGATAATTCCGGTTCGCAACTTTTCAGGATCTAATCGTTTCGTATAAAGAGCCCCCCAGTAGCCGCCTGCCGAAGTAGCCACGAGCATGATACTGGTTGGCAGCCAGTATACTTTACCTGCCATAATAAACAGTAGAACGGCAATAGCGTTAGCAATGCTTACAAACAAGGTTTTATTGGCATTAATGACTTTGATGTCTGACAGGCCGAATAAGGACCACACTGCCATCATCATAATTCCGACCGCCCCGCCAAAGTAGCCACCGTAGATACCTAGTAGAAACTGACCCAATAAAACGACTACCGCACTAATGTGAACGCGGGCTCGTAACCAGTTACCCGTTTGTCGGCCAAAGGCAAACGCTAACGAGCCGATTAGCAGTAACCAAGGTACTACCTGATTGAAATTATTAGCTGGCGTATATAGTAGCAGTAAGGCCCCGCTACACCCGCCTAAAAAGGTCAACAGGATCATGGCCAGCATCGAAACCCCGGGGAAGGGACGGATGTATTCTTTGAATTTCCAGGCACTGGTTAAGCTACCCGGAAATAAGGCTACGGTACTGGAAGCATTGGCCTGAATAGGCGGTACACCCACGTAGATGAAGGCAGGAAAGGTAATAAAGGAGCCGCCGCCTGCCGCCGCATTAATGGCCCCCGCTACAAGACCGACAACAAACAGAAGCAGATAGTCACTCATCGTTTCAATAGGTTAGGTTGTGCGGAAAAATCATTGGATACCCCGAAAGTACAAACGGGGAGCTAATGGAGGAAAAGAAAAACGCTGATAACCTTTTATAAACAGACCATTTACGAAAAGTTTTAGAGCTTCTTGTAATGATTTTATCTCAAGCGGCAGGGTAAGTCAGGCAAGCATAGGCTAAGACCGAGGGATGAAAAAGTGTTTGGTACTAGGGAGTAATAAGGGCTAATCTACCTACTGACTCGTTTCTCAAAGTAGGTTCCAGCTATCCCTTTGAGAATTTCCTTCCATTCGGTAAAACGACAGATAAGTAGCCAGAATATTAGTAAAAAAGAGTTGATGAATCTACTTAGGTAAAGCAGTCCTATAACGAAGGGACAATTGAACATTAGAACAATTCATTTGACGATTTGTAGCAGGCTTTTGCCTTTCAACTATCCTACATTTGTATCGATATAATTATATTAATTATTGATTACATGCAGATTTACTGAGTAATGATCTGCCGCGAATGCTTAACCAGTATTAGCAAAGTAAGCTAAACCAAACTCAAACGACCTAATATACTACTAAGCCGCTGTTACGTGACGGAATCAAAGCCTTAGGGCAGCAGCCATTACGAGAAGTACCCTACACGTTACCGTAAAATCCTTTACCTGTAATCCAACCATTCAGTTTGGAGAGCTTATATGATTTGTCAGGATGGGCCCATCCTGGCGTGGGCATGGTATGTCTAATTTTTAACAAGCGTATGGGCCCATAGAGTGAAGGGTCCTTAACAGGTTAACCTCTGAGTCCTAGCAATTACTTACAATAAACCATCTATGAAAAAACAATTACTTAATCTGGTAAGATCGGTTATCTTACTAGTCTTGACAGTCGTGCTTTATCCAACTAGTCACGCCCAAACGAGAATAGCCACCGTAAAAGTGAACAAAGACCAGAAGTATCAGAAGATTACGGGCTTCGGGGGCTTTGTCAATAGTCCTCAATTTGGTTACAACCACATGGATGAGGCTGAAATACGCAAAATGTGGGGAGCAGGCAGCGAAGCGGGCTACAATATCATGCGGATTTATATACCGATTGGCAAAGATAACTGGCCACAATCGCTGGCAACGGCCCAACTCGCTCAATCCCTGAACATTAAAATCTTTGCTTCGCCCTGGTCGATGCCAGCGGAGTGGAAAACCTACAATACCATTGCTTCCCGCTATCAGGATGCAAACGGAGTCTGGCAACCGGTGTACCTGAAGCCGGAGCATTACGCCGACTACGCCAATTATCTTAATGACTATGTTACGTATCTGCGGGAAAATGGCGTGACGTTGGAAGCTATATCGCTACAGAATGAGCCTGATTATCAGGTGGATTATGCCGGATGTATCTGGACGCCCGATCAGATGACCACCTTCCTTAAAAGTTATAGAAGTGTGATCAAGTGCAAAGTCCTTGCACCCGAGACGGTAGGCATCACGAATAATTACGCCAGTGCTTTCGCCAATGCAGAGGTGTTGCCGCACTTTGATATCTTCGCTGGTCACCAGTACGGGGGGATTCAGTCAGGTCTGCTTAATGTACAGGCTCAGGGAAAAGAGGTTTGGATGACAGAGTATCTCATTAACTGGAACACCAACGGAGTCTCCCGGGATTTCAACTGGTCCATTGACGGCTTTTCGTTTGCTAATGACTTAAATCAGGCCCTGCTTTCCAACGTCAATGCCTGGATTCATTATGCAACCAAGCGGTATTACGGACCGCTGGGCGATGGACTCTTTGGTACGACGGCCGGGGTAATGACCAAACGAGGCAATATTCTTTCGCATTACGCCAAGTATGTGACCGGTTCTACCCGCATTCAAAACAGCTGGAATGATAACACGAGTGAGTTGAGAGGGTCTTCTTACTTATCCGAAACGGGTGATAAAATCGTGGTAGTGGTCATCAACCCGTCTTCGAATACGTATAATCTATCGGTGGATTTACCCTTTCTTTCCAACGAGGGCAAAGCCATCAGTACGACTCAGACGGAAAGTATGGTTGAAAGCAACGTGGATTTTCTCCAGGAAACCAATCGGCCCAAGGTGGCCATCAAAGCCTCCAGTGTAACTACACTCGTTTTTACCAAGAGCGGAGATTTCGAACCCTCTCAAATGACCAGTGAGGTGGTGAATTACGAGAAACTCGACAATAAAACCCCAACCTCGCAAGCCTTTGGTACCGGATATAAGCTTAGTGGCAAGACCTTTACGTTCCTGAATTCATCCCCGTTGTTTAGTAACAATACCAACGCTACTAATGGGTATTTGCCCCTGGGAGATAAGTTTAATCGGTTGGTATTTCAGGTGGAAAGCCTTTCCTCCAGCTTTAACTATTCTTCAAGTAATACTACGCTTTATTACGTAAACAAGCAGGGAGTCGTAAATTCCAAAAATTACGGCAGCATTGTTTTTGACAAAAGAAACGATTTCAACTGGGTGCTGAATATTTCCGAGGATGTACTGACCGATGGTTGTAGGGGTATCATTGGGATTACTAGTGCTAACGCAACCTCCCGTCTGACCTTCAAATTCAAAGACGTATACGTGGCCTTGGGTACTGAGCGGGGCTACAAGTTCTCGGGCGTGTACAGTGCAGCAGATAGTTACTTGATGGATTGCCTGGATGACATTACGTACACGTCGCTTGACTTTACGAATGTTACCAACATACCGGCTCAAACTGAATGGCACGCGGCAGCGGCTAATAAGAATGGTCTGTATTACGTGCAAACCAGTACCGTCAGTGACAAAACCAACGTAATCAACGGACAAAGTTGTACGAAACTTGAACTCATCGAGGGAGGAGGCGATTTCTATGCTCCTCAAAGCTTTACTGCGGTTTCGGCAACGTTCCGTACTACGCTAGGTGGGCTAAAAATGTTCGTTCTACCGTTTGAAGCTAGTATCCCGAGTGGTGTCAAGGCGTATACACTCGAATATGCTGATTCGAAAGTAATCGGGAGAGTGATAACTACTGGAAAAATTCCTGCGAATACCCCCGTCTTGGTGAGTGGAAGCGGAGCTTATGTATTTGAAGGAGCAGGATTAATTGCTTCTTCCAAGCAACAGTTTACTACTCCATCGCCCAACCATAACGAACAAAAGCTAGCCCTTGCGGTAGAGGCAGGAATAACTACGGGCATATACGTCGGAGTCCCGATTCCATTGGGCAGCTATTACCTGATCAATACCAATGGCGTGGCATCATTCAGCCGGGTTACCAGTGCTTCTCAACCAGCCATCCAATCCTTTAATGCGTACCTGACTCCTGGTTTGCCGACTACGGCAGCAAGTTTAGAGCTGGAATTGATCGATCAGCCCCTGCCCGTTAGTCTGGGAAGATTTACGGCCAAATCGGTTGAGGATGGTGTACAACTCGATTGGATTACTTATGCTGAAAAGAATAACCTTGGCTTCGATGTACAAAGAAGTGAAAATGGAAAAACGTTCGAAACCATTGGCTTTGTCACTGGAAACGGCACAAGCGTAACCGAGCATCAGTATCGCATGACGGACGCTTCGCCCTGGACCGGTACCCGTTATTACCGACTCAAGCAACTGGATCTGGACGGAGCCTATCAGTATTCTCCCATGCGAGCGGTGCAAAAGGAAACGCTGATTTCCTTACGCGTGTATCCTAATCCGGTAAAGGATTTGCTGACCATTGATTTTAATGGTAATAAGTTAACCGGATCATTGGTCATTATCGACGCCGTAGGCCGAACCGTTTTTCAGTCCCAATTAGATCAGGCCGAACAAAAGGTAATTGACGTATCAAAACTAGCTCCGGGTATGTATCACTACCACACGGATCAGTTCAAAGGAAAGTTCATAAAATAAATACTGACTTAATATTTTTTTAAAGGAAGGAGTGGCTTTCTATGCCTAGAAATTCACTCCTTTTCTTATAAAATAGATTACGTATTAGTTACAAAATTAGATAGTCAAAATAGAACAGTAATTGAATTCGCTTAAACTATTTTTTAAAGGAAGACATTCATGATTTTTTATCTCATCGTTTAAAAGGATTCTACATACGTTACGGTTAAAAACTAAACACAACTTCAGTAGCTAGATGAGAAATTAGCATAGAGCGATTGGGTTTTCTCTAAAGCTGGGGAGCTGAACCTACCAGCAATGAAAGCGTCTCTTCGAATTAATTTTCCAGCCGATGCCGCCGGGGCAGAGGTTGCACGGACAGATAACCGCTTGAAAAGGGGCTTGTAGAGGCAAATGATACCGTATCATCCAATTTTATCACCTATTTTTTATGAAATTTAGCCCTTTTGAACATTTGTAGCATTTATTTTCACAAATCTTCTCCTACTAAACTTCCGGATAGAACTACATTTGTTTCAATGATTAGTTAAAAAATATATCAGAAAAGTTATGAAGTAATTCCTGCATTTCATGGGAGTACTCTTCGTAAAAAATAAATTGTCATTTTGACAAATAATGCCAAAAATCCTTTTAACTGTCTTTTATGAATGGTTAGAGGAGAGGATTATAACCGTCAATTTTTTATTAAATAGATCGTACATACTCAGTAGCGTATATATGAGTTCGTGCGATTTTTAACCCATGCGTTTTGTCAACTTAACCCTGTATTTCTATGAAATAGTCCTGCATACCTTACTCATCAAAAAAGATAGCTACGCAATTTTTGTTGGTTGCCCGCTCCATTTGACCACGCTACAGGAACATTCTCCTGAGGAGAATGGTGAGGGAGACTTTGCTCTTTTAAGCTGATGTGAACTAATTAAAATCGTAAACACTATGCATCATTTTTCTACAATTCATAATGCCCGCAGCTGGAATATAAAAGCCCTGGTGCTGCGAGTATTATTGATGGTCTTACTGGCTCAGGTCAGTATGGCTGAACCTATCAAACCCACTCATTTCGGTATTAGTGCGAAGGTGGTTCCTTCGCGTAAGCATGCCGTAGATAAAGAAATTAGAGGTCGTATTACGGGAGATACCGGAGAGGGGTTACCCGGGGTGAACATCCTGATCAAAGGAACGACCCGCGGTACGACTACCGATCAGGACGGTAATTATAGGCTGACGCTTCGGGACGGCGATACGGCCCTGATTTTTTCATTGGTTGGTTACGCTACCAAAGAAGTAGCCGTTGGTTCACAGACGGTCGTAGATGTGATACTGTCGAACGACGATAAGGTATTAAATGAAGTCGTAGTAGTAGGGTACGGTACTCAGCGTCAGGAAGCGGTAACCGGTTCGGTGGTTTCAGTGACCGGCAACGTCATGCGAGAAGTACCGGCGGCCAACTTAACGCAGGCCCTGCAGGGACGGGTAGTAGGGGTGGAGATTTCACAAACCTCAACTAAACCCGGGGCCGCGATGGAAATTCTGATTCGTGGTCAGCGGTCCCTCCGGGCGGATAACGCCCCTTTGATCGTACTGGACGGTATTCCTTTTTCGGGATCGATCACGGATATCAACGCGAACAATATCAAAAGCATTGATATTCTTAAGGATGCTTCGGCAACGGCTATTTACGGTTCTCGCGGAGCCAACGGGGTTATTTTGATCACGACCAATACCGGCAAACGCGGACAGAAAGCTACGTTCTCCTACAGTGGATTCCACGGCCCCAAAACCGTTTTCGCGAAATATCCGATGATGAATGGTCCGGAGTTTGCCGCTCTGCGGGCCGCGAGTCTTCAGCGATTCCAAAACACGATTGATGAATCCAATGATGTAAATACGGATTGGCAGGATAAAGTATACCGTACCGGACTCATGTCTAGCCACGATATCAATGTGTCAGGAGGTACTGAAAAGGGAAGTTATTCCTTCGGGCTGGGTTACTACCGGGAAAATGCCGTAGTTCCCCTGCAGGATTTCTCACGTTACTCGCTTCAGGCTTCGATCACTCAGGATATTAACAAGCATTTCCGGATTGGTTTTTCAACCAATTCTAACTTTACGGTCAGTAATGGGAACAATAGCCCGGCCGTAGGAATGGCCCTGGGACGATCGCCGATTGCTAATCCGTATAATGCGGATGGTACCATGAAAACCCTGATTCAGGAGCAAACATCGGGTCCCCAGTGGGTGCCTTCACTCGAACGCTTCAACTCGTTAGGTGACAGCTATATTGACCAGACTCGGGCGTATGGTTCGTACAATACGGTGTTCGCAGAAGTACAGATTCCTGGGGTTACGGGACTGAAATACCGAGCTAACCTGGGTTTGAACTACCGTCAGAGTACGAGCGGTAACTACACGGGCGAGGGTGTTTTCAGTGGTAACCCACTCAACGAATCTACGGCGGGTATTGGCAATTCGCATACCCTTAACTGGGCGATTGAAAACCTGTTGACCTACGATCGCAAATTCGGAAAACACGAGATTAATGCGGTAGGCTTGTACTCCGCTCAGCAGAACACGTTCAATTCCTCGTCCATTGGAGCTCGAGATATTCCTTCCGATGCCTTCCAGTTTTATAACCTGGGCCGGGCCGACGGAGTGATCACGGTAAACCCTGCTAACCAGGGCTATAACCAATGGGGATTATTATCCTACATGGGACGCGTCATGTACTCCTTCGATGATCGTTACATGCTGAGTGTAACGTTCCGGGCCGATGGTTCCTCTCGTTTGGCCAAAGGACACCAGTGGAATGCATATCCCGCTATCTCTGCCGGATGGAATATCTCCAAGGAGCAATTCATGGCTGGCGTTACGAAAATCAACCAGTTGAAACTTCGGGTTGGTTACGGTCAAACGTCCAATCAGGCTGTAAACCCCTACGAAACGCTGGGATTACTAGCTACTCGGCCCTACAACTTTGGGCCTTCTGAATACGCTACGGGTTTCTACGTATCCAATGCTCCAAACCCCCGCTTGGGCTGGGAGTTCTCTAATACGATCAACCTGGGTCTGGATTTCAAGGCGTTCAATAACCGCCTGTCCGGTACGATTGAACTGTACGAGCAGCAGACCAAAAATGTACTCTTGGGCGTGGGCTTACCCCCAACCTCAGGCGTAGGCGGTTACACGGCTAACATCGGTCAGACGCAGAATAAAGGTTTTGAATTCAATTTGAACGGTACGGTCCTGGAAAATGTGAATGGCTGGACCTGGGATGTTGGATTTAACATCTATGCCAACCGTAACAAGCTGGTTTCACTGGCTTCCGGACAACAACGGGATGAAGGAAACTGGTGGTTTGTGGGCCATCCGATCAACGTCATCTACGATTACGAGAAAATTGGACTTTGGCAGGAAAACGATCAATTCCGTAACATCTACGAGCCGGGTGGTAACGCGGGGATGATTCGCGTGAAATACACGGGCGATTATAATTCGGATGGAGCACCCACCCGGGCCATCAATGCGACCGATCGCCAGATCCTGAATATGCAGCCCAATTTCCAGGGTGGTTTCAATACCCGCGTTGCCTACAAAGGATTTGATCTGAACATCGTGGGCGTATTCAAAAATGGCGGCTTGCTCAACAGTACGCTGTACGGTTCATCAGGTTACCTGAATAATCTGAATTCCCGGGCCGGAAACAACGTACGCGTTGATTACTGGACGCCGGAAAACACGGCAGCCAAGTATCCCGCTCCAGGTGGCATCGGCGGTGATAACCCGAAATATGGTAGCACGTTGGGTTATTTTGACGCCTCTTTCCTGAAGATTCGTACCATGACGCTGGGTTACAATGTGAACAGCAAAGTACTGGGACGCGTAGGAATGAATACCCTCCGCCTCTACTTCACGGCACAAAATCCATTTGTCATGTTCTCGCCGTATAACCGCGAGTCGGGAATGGATCCAGAAACCAACTCCTATGGTAACGAAAACGCCGCAGTTCCTTTGTCTTCGGCACTCAGACGTATTCTGACCATCGGCACCAACACGCCGTCCACCAGAAACTATATCGTAGGTGTCAATCTGACTTTCTAAAAAACTTACTATGAAACGTTTACGTATAAAGAACCTGAAAACAGTAGCGGCCTTAACGCTGTTGTTATCGAGCTGCACCAAGATCTTAGATGAGAAACCCCGGGCCATTTACACGCCTGATTACTTCAAGACCGAAAAAGGGGTATACGGCGGGTTAACGGGTATGTATGCTCACTTGCGTTGGATTTTTGGAAATGCCTACTTCTATAATTCCTGCATGACCGGTACCGATGAGGCTACCTGGGGTGCCAGCGGCGGCGGAAGCGGCTTTCAAACGCACGATCTTTCGGGTACGCAGTTAATCACGCCCCAGGCGAGTGATGCCAGCAACATCTGGTACAATGCCTTTCCAAACATCAATACGGCCAATGGGGTGATTGAAAACGCGACAGCCGTAGGTATTTCAGAAGCATTAATCGCGGAAGCCCGGTTTTTCAGAGCGTTTGATTACTTCATGCTGGTGCAAACCTTCGGCGGCGTACCGCTCGATCTGGGCTCTGGTGAATTAGCATTCAACATCTCGACGCTGCGCACTTCCAAACGTAATACCGTACCCGAGGTATATACCAAAGTAATCTTCCCGGATCTGGTAAAAGCAGTAAACGATCTGCCGGCAACTGGCCGAGTAGTTGGAGGTGTAACGAAAACGGTGGCGAGCCTGTACCTGTCCAAAGCTTATTTGACGTACGGTTGGTGGTTGCAGAACCCCAATAATATTCCAACGTATCCGGCAACCAGCCGTACGGATCCGGATGGTCACGATGCTCAGTGGTATTTCCAGAAAGCCTACGACGTAGCAACGCAAGCCATTGCTAATCCAGGACCTTTCCGACTGCAGGATACGTATTATGACGTAAACCTGGGCTCAAACGATCGGAACAGTGAAATTCTTCTGTATGCTGACCATACCGAAACGAGTGAACTTTATAATGGCTCCAGCCTGTCGTACGCTGGGGGTGGTGACGCGGATAACTTCGCCAGCTGGATGCTAACCTGGAATTATACCAGCATCACCAGTTCAAAAACCAACTGGAGTTCTCCCAGTACGGTCAATTCAGTACAGCGGGAGGCGGTTCAGTCGTTGGGTCGTCCCTGGGTACGGATGGCTCCGCCGCATGAAGTATTTAACAAGACGTTTGCGGATAAAACCAACGACTCCCGTTACGATGGTACGTTCACCACGGCTTACCGGGGTAACTGGCCCAGAGCTGGGGTTACCAATGAGTTCCTGTACAACGCGAACAATTTGCAGGTTCGTCCCGGCGATGCTATCCTGACCTTCCTGGACCAGGATCCTGGTACACCCATCGATTACTCGAATTCGGTGTACAAAAGTAGCGTGGGTGTGGGCGTATTGCCCGGTCGGGCTGATTACGTAGTTGGCCCCAGTGGTATCAGTCGTCTGGTGTACCCTGGACTTTGGAAGCTGGGTCCGTACCGTACCGACAACGGTACCGGATTAGGCCAGCCCAATGCGGCCAGCACGCGTCCGTTCAATATTGCTAAGTTCTCAGAACTCTATTTCGTTGCGGCAGAAGCGGCAGTAAAAGGAGCGACGACACAAGCCGGAAAAACGGCACGGGATCTCATCAATGTGATCCGGGCCCGGGCGGGTAAATGGCGTTGGAGCAATCAGGGCAATGTGGCTAAAGTAGTTGACAACAGTGCAGCCATGATTGCGGCTACCCCCGCGGCGATTGATATGAACTATATTTTGGCCGAGCGTTCGAGAGAGTACTACGGCGAAGGTTACCGCTGGTATGATCTGGTACGGACGCAGAGCTGGAAAGAAGTTGCGGCGACCTACACGATTTGTGGCCCTAACGTAGGCGATCACACGCCCGCTAAATACACCCGAAAAATCGAAAATTATCACTTCCTGAGACCTATTCCTCAAGGACAGCTCGATAACATGGATATGCCGGCTGCTGATAAAGCGGCCTACCAGAATCCCGGTTATTTATAAGCTTAGGTTTCAATCCACAAAAGCTCGTCTGTAGGGACGGAACGAAGAAGGAGGGGTATCCCTCTTTCTTCGTTTACAAGCATTTAATCCTCAAATTCATTAATTTGCTCATTAGTAGTGGTGAACGTATGAAAACATATTACTCCTTGGTTATGCTGTGGTTTTCTCTGTGTACTACAGCCTGGGCTCAAAACGCTGATAACGTACTAACTCAGCAAGAACGCTTAGAGGGTTGGAAATTACTTTGGGACGGTAAAACGACAAACGGCTGGAAAAGCTCTGGCTCCGAGGCCTTTCCAACGAAGGGCTGGAACGTAGAAGAGGGGGTACTGAAAGTACTCAAGGACGGAAAAGGCGGTGATATTATCACGACCAAAACCTACAAAAACTTTATTCTCAAGGTTGATTTTAAACTAACTAAAGGAGCCAATAGTGGCATCAAGTATTTTGTCACTCGGGGTGGTATTGGCTGTGAATATCAGATACTTGATGACATCAGACATCCCGACGCGAAGGCCGGGGTAGCCGGTAACCGGACCCTGGGTTCGTTATACGACCTGATTGCGGCCCCCGCTACCAAACCGTACCGTCCGCAGGAATTTAATACGGCGATGATTGTGGTACAGGGCAATCACGTCGAACATTGGCTGAACGGGGTCAAAATCATTGAGTACGAGCGTAATAATCAAATGTGGCGAGCATTGGTCAATTACAGCAAATATAAAGGATTCCCTGATTTCGGGGATGCCGCTCAGGGACACCTGTTGTTGCAAGATCACGGCGATGAGGTCTGGTTCAAAAATATCAAGATACTGGAGAAATAAAAGAAATAGTGTTTTGATGAATGCTGCTTAATCTGGACGGGAATTCGCCTTAGCTAGCCTTTCACGTCAATTTTTTAACTTAATACGTAACTTTCGTACCAATCTAAACCGAATGGATGCAGGGTAGGGCGTAGACCGGAAAGCTCTGCATCAGAACCACTCAAAACCGTTATGCAAATCGAAAGACGGCAGTTCTTAACGACCGTATCCCTGGCGGGGGCGGCTACTTTATTTTCCGGAAATCCGCTTCTGGCGGCAACGGCACCGAAAAAAGAAAAACTGGGCATTGCTCTGGTGGGTCTGGGGTACTACAGCACAGACTTACTGGCCCCGGCCCTCCAAATGACTGAAAAATGCTATCTGGCTGGTATCGTAACGGGAACACCGGCCAAGGCTCAGCAATGGAAAGCGAAGTATAATCTGGCCGACAAGAACATCTACAACTACCAGAACTTCGATCAGATTGCCAATAATCCCGACATCGATATCGTCTACGTCGTGCTGCCTCCGTCCATGCACCGGGAGTATGTGGTCAGGGCTGCCAAAGCGGGCAAACACGTGTTTTGTGAAAAACCCATGGCTCCCTCCGTGGCGGATTGTGAAGCCATGATTAAAGCCTGTGCCGACAATAAAGTAAAACTGGCTATCGGGTACCGTTGCCAGCACGATCCTAATATTCAGGCGGTTATGAAAGTAGCCAAAGAGCAGAAATTCGGTAAGGTAAAAATGATCAACAGTGCTGCGGGTTACTTTGATGCTCGAACGGACCACTGGAAGCAAAAGAAGGCACTCGGCGGTGGAGTGATGGGCGATATGGGCGTGTATGCCTTACAGGGAGCCAGACTCGCTACGGGCGAAGAGCCCATTAGCGTCATCGCTCAGGCTTCCACGACGCGGCCTGATATTTACAAAGAAGTGGAGGAAACCATGATGTTCATGTTGGATTTTCCGAGTGGAGCACGGGCGGCCTGCCAAACCAGCTTTGGCATCAACATGAACTATCTGCAGGTGAATTACGAGAAAGGCTGGCTGAAACTCGAACCCCAGTCCGGGTACCTGGGCAATAAAGGGAGCATGTCGGACGGAACGAAGATTGACTTCCCCATTAAAAATCAGCAGGCGAAACAACTCGACGAGGATTGTCTGGCTATCCTGAACAATACAGCCCTAATCGCCCCCGGCGAAGAAGGTTTGCGGGACATCAGAGTCGTAGAAGCCATCTATAAATCAGTAGCGTCCGGCAAGAGTGTTAAAATTTAAGGGTTTTTGCTTTTTGGAATGAGTAAGGACAAGGGAACGTTGCTACGATGGCTTGTCTTTGATCATTGGATTGTATGCTGAAATCTGATAACCAATATCAATCAACTTGTATAACAGGATCGTGATTTCGTCCCGTTGACTTGGCTGGTCATTTCGTCCGTATGCATTTCATGCCCCGCATGGAATGCATACGGACGGGGTTCGGTTTTATGTCGTCCATGCAGGTTTTGCGTGTATTGCAACCACTAACTAACATAAATTACTGTCAGAAGAAAACCTCTCCCGCCCGTAAGCCTTATCAAAAGAGCCGAACCCAGTCTAGGTGAATAACAAATCTTCCCCCAAAACAAAACTAAGGGATATACCTCGACTACTAGCCAACTAACAAGAAGCCCAAATGCACGAATTAACCCCTAATTCGACAAATTCTTCGCATTCCGATACTCCGACGGCAGCATATTAAACTGACTTTTAAAAGACTTGGTGAAGTAGTTTGCATTCGGAAATCCTACGGAATAGGCAATCTGCGAAATATTCAGATCACTCTTTTCCAGCAGCGTTGCGGACTTTTCGAGTTTAACCGACCGAATATATTCCACGGGCGTTTTTCCGGTTAGTTCCAGCAATTTACTGTAGAGCGATCCCCGGCTCATACCTACGTGTTTACTCAGGTTTTCCACGCTTAGTACCGAACTGTTGATATGCTCGTCAATGAAAAAGGCGATGTCTTTCAGGAGTTTTTCATTCGCCGATTCTACTTCAACCTCGGGAGAAACCAGGTTAATTCGTTTGGAGTAATAGCCCTTCGAAACGCGGTTTAACGCCAGAAGGTTATTTACTTTCGCATTCAAAATCTCATAGTTGAACGGCTTCGTCAGGTAGTCATTCGCCCCGGATAAAAGACCCCGGAGTTGCTGCTGATCGCCTGTGGAGGCTGTTAGCAGAATCAAGGGGATATGGCTGGTTCGCTTGTCCGATTTTACCTTCTGACTGAATTCAATTCCGTCCACGTGTGGCATCGCAATGTCGCTGATAATCAGCGTCGGATGGGTGGAAAGCGTTTTTTGCCAGCCTTCCCGACCATCGGCGGCTTCAAAAACATTGTACTGTCCTTTGAGGCGTTCGACCAGAAAATGCCGGAATTCCTCGTTGTCTTCTACCACCAGAATGCGATCTGCCGTATCAATTCCACTCGGTCCCAGGGCCTGTTTGCCCGGTGGCAAGGGTTTTGATTCCACGATTTCTTCGGGTAAAAACGCCTTTTGAGAGGCCTCAGCTAGGGGCAGGTAGATAATGAACGTGCTTCCTTTACCCGGCTCACTATCCACGGATAGCTTTCCGCCGTGCATCAATACAAATTCCTGAGCAATCGATAAGCCGATACCACTGCCCTGATTGATGAAACCCTTGGCTTCTTCCTGATAAAACCGTTCAAAAATGTGCAGGTGCTTATCCTGAGAAATGCCGATGCCCGTGTCCGATACGGCAATGCAAAACCAGTGCTGGTCCGGATTACGTTCGTCCACCTGAGCAAAGACTTTGAGTTTGATTTTCCCGCCTTTAGGCGTGAATTTGAAGGCATTTGAAAGCAAGTTGTACAGTACGCGTTCAATCTTATCAAAGTCTAGGGTAAGGTCCAGATCGGGTACAAAACTCTGGAATACAAAATCAATGTGTTTTTTCTCCGACAGATCCTGGAAGGAATCGCAGGTTTCTTTAGCAAAAGCGACCACATTTCGGGTAGAGACCTGTAGCGTCTGTTCCTGTTGTTCAATTTGCTTGAAATCCAGCAACTGATTTACCAGATTAAGCAGACGCTTGGAATTGCGATCGATGGTCTGCAACTGGGAGTCAATGGCGGACTCGTGTTTCTTGGTTAAAATACCTTCCAGCGGAGCCAGAATCAGAGAAATGGGGGTACGAAATTCATGGCTCAGGTTGGTAAGAAACTTGATTTTCATTTGATCCAGATCCCGAATCCGTTGTACTTCCCGCTGCTGCTGCTCCTCCGCAAATTTCTTCTTGATCTTTTGAATCCCCCGACGACGGAGCGACCAGATCGTAAAGCCCGCTGCCAGGATGTAAAAAGCAAACGCGTAGTAGGTGAGATAAAAGGGTGGGTTAACTACAATTTTTAACGAGGCTCCGTTCGGGTTCCATACGTTGCCGTGAATCGTGGTTTGAACCTCGAACGTATATGCCCCAGGGTTCAGGTTCGTATAATGAGCAACGGTCGTGGTGCCCGCATAATACCATTCTTCCTGATAGCCTTTCAACCGATACCGATAGGTATTCTGGTGAGCATTGGTATAATTGAGGGAGGCGTAGCTAATCGAAAAATTCTGTTTGTAATCCAGATGAATGGATTTGGCCAGCGAAATGTGCTCGGATGTAATACTGGAATCCGCAGCAGTAATGGTTTTGTTGCCTACTTTCAGGTCCGTAAATAAAATGGGATGTGACAGAGCACTTTGCTTGATATGGCTAGTCGTCAGGAAATTGAATCCGTGGATCCCGCCGAAAAATAAGGTATTGTCCGAGGTACGAATACCTGAGCCGAAAGCAAAGATGTCGTCCTGAAGTCCATTATGTGAGGTATAGTTGGTAAATCGATTGGCTCCCTGTTCCAGACTACTGATGCCTTTATTGGTACTCACCCAGATTCTACCTTCCTGATCTTCAAGGATTTTGTTTATGATGCCGCTGGGCAATCCTTTTTCTGCCCCGTACCGCACAAATGAACGCGAAGCCGAATCAAAGCGGGCTAAGCCTCCGCCACTGGTTCCAACCCACATGTTTCCTTTTTGATCATAGTGAAGGGCCGTAATTCGGTTACTGGGAAGATTACTGTTTCCCTTGTCGTAACGGAAGGCTTTCTGAGTCAACGGATTATACACTGCAACCCCCGTTCCCAACGATCCAATCCAGAGATTACCTTGGCTATCTTCTTCAACGGCCCGGATGTACCCATTCAGTGGAATGAGGGAAGGCTTGGATTTGGCGGGCGGATTCAGGTACGTAAATTCCTTTCGGACGGGGTCATAACCGTTCAGTCCTCCGCCATTTGTGCCAATCCATACCTTGCCCCGCTTGTCCGTTTTCACGCAGAAAATATCATTGTGATTGAGATGGGTGGGGGAGGACCCCATCTTGAATTGTTGGCTTTTCCCGGTATTGGCGTCCAGCAAAAACAGCCCTTCCTGAAACGTGCCAATCCAGACTTGCTGACGGGCAGCCTGCGTCATACAGAGAATGGCCAGGTTGGGCAAGGGCGTACCTTCGCTTGAATACAGATTAACCCGATTAAAGTGATTGGTTTTGCGGTTGTATAGATTCAATCCGCCGCCGTCCGTTCCGACAAACAGATCTCCGTTGGCTTTTTCAGCAAAAGAAGTGACAAAAGGGGCACTCAAACTGGCGTTATCGCCGGGCCGACTCCGTTGCAGGCCAAACAGGGTTAGGTTTTTATCGTACTTATTAACACCACCCTGATACGTGCCCAGCCAGGTAATACCCCTAGGATCAATCAACAGGCATTTGACGGATTTATTAGCTAGGCTATACGGGCTGTTTGGGTTCGGCAGGTATCGCTCCGCGTGGCCCGTTTCAACGTCCAGAATGCTTAATCCCATCTCCGTGCAAATCCATAACTTATGATTCTCATCAGCCGCGATGGCGTAGATGATGTTGTTGCTGATGGATTTGGGATCTTCTTTTTTGAAACGAAAGGTTTCAAAGCCACTGCCATCGGGTAATAGCCGATTAAGTCCGTTTTGGGTACCTACCCACAGATTTCCCCGTTTATCCTGAGCGAGCGACATGATGGTGCTGCTGGTCAGACTTTTAGGATTTTGAGGATCGTGAAAGAATGCTTTGATCTGATGGGTTTGTTTTTGATACACATACAGGCCGTCGTTGGTGGCAATCCAGATTCGTTTTTGCTGGTCTTCAAAAACACGACGGCAGGGTTTTCCATTACCTAATGCGTAGCCGTTGACGGTAGGAGTCGTGATTTTTAGCGTTTCAGGATCGATATTGAAAATACCCGAGTGCGTAGCGACCCAGATCATTCCCTGCTGATCACTACAAATCGAATACACATTCAGTCCGACATTAATCCGGATGAATGAATCCTTCTTTCGATCGTACAAATGGAGCGACCCTTCAATGGAACCCACCCAGAGGCGACCTTCCCGATCCTCATACAAGGCGGATACATCATTGGAGCCTAAACTGGTAGGGTCCGCGTCGCTATGGCGATAGACGGTGAAATTGGAACCGTTGTATTTATTGAGTCCATCTTCCGTAGCAAACCAGAGCAGACCGTACCGATCTTTCAGAATGGCAGCGACGGTATTGGAAGAAAGCCCATCTTTCGTAGTAAGCGTGGTAAACATCAACGGTTGGGATTGCCCAAACGCCTGGAATTGGGAAAGGATAAGGAGCGTACTCAGTAAAATTTTGTAAAGGATGTTCATGAACCTCAGTTAATCATCTATCGTAAACTCCCAGCTTATCGCAGGCGTCCCTATGGAGCATTCACAAGTTAAAAACAGGCTTGGTAGAGTATAAGACAAATATAATTATTTATTAGTATAATCATGAAAATAGCTTAAGTAAGATAGTATGAGTTAAACTCATTAAGAAATCCGTGAAAATGATCAGCCAAAGCTAGGAGGCGTAAAATACCCGTCTTCCCCTACGCGAAGCCATAAAGAAAAGGATTAGTTGCTTCGGCGTTCTTTTCACGGTTAAATCCATACGTATGAGGTGTCTGGATGAACGTGTAAGTGGTTAGGTGCCGTTTTTTAAACATTTGTATCACTCTTTTATACATCTGTTCTCACAGATGCGGAGCCTTACCGGATACTTTTGTTAAACTAATTCTTTAAAAAGTTATGGTTTGGGGCTTCTTTATTAAGTCCGGAAACTACGAATGCTTTCCTAACGACTTAGCCTACCTAAACCAGCGTTCATAGATTGGATCGAAAGCAGACATGAACATTAGAATACTTATTGCCGTAGGAGTGCTTTGGCTTTCAACGGCACACGCTCAGCAGATCGTATCGACCAAAACTACCCCTTTTGCGATTACCCAGTCGGTCATTTATGTTGATGCGAACGAGACGGAGCTGGTGCAGACGTCGGCTCAACTGCTGCAAAAAGACATTGAACTCGTGACGGGCCGTCAGCTACCGATTGTTCATACCCTGGCCAAGGTTAAACAAAACGTAATTGCGATCGGTACGCCCGGGCAATCCGCCTGGATAAAGCAACTCGTAGCCGGGAAAAAACTCAATCCTTCCAAGCTGCCAGGTGCCTGGGAAACGTACCATCTTCAAACGCTGCAAAAACCGACGCCTGCGATTGCCCAGGCTCTGGTTATTAGTGGTAGTGATCGAAGGGGCGTGGCGTACGGGGTTTTCGAACTTTCCCGTCAACTGGGGGTGTCTCCCTGGCATTGGTGGGCCGATGTACCGGTGAAAAAACAAAGCGAAATCTACCTGTTTAAAAATGTAGCCTTTAGCGACGCTCCTCGGGTAAAGTATCGGGGTATCTTTCTAAATGACGAAGCACCGGCCCTGTCTGGCTGGACCAAGGAGAAATTTGGAGGCTTCAATCACAAGTTTTACGAAAAAGTATTCGAACTCATCCTACGGTTGAAGGGCAATTACCTCTGGCCAGCGATGTGGGGAAACGCCTTCTACGCGGATGATTCGCTCAACATACAAATGGCCGAAAAGTACGGAATTGTAATCGGTACCTCCCATCATGAACCCCTCATGCGGGCTCACGATGAGTGGCGTCGATTCGGAAAAGGTCCCTGGAATTACGAGCAAAATAAGCAGGAGTTGAGTCGGTTTTGGCGGGAAGGTATGCAGCGGGCCACGAATGAGAAAATTGTGAGTGTCGGCATGCGGGGCGACGGTGACGAACCCATGTCGCGGGAAACCGCAACGGCTTTACTGGAACAAATTGTCAAAGATCAGCGGGAAATTATCTCGGAAGTAACGGGAAAAGGAGCCGAGCAAACCCCACAACTGTGGGCCTTGTACAAAGAAGTGCAGGACTACTACGACAAGGGGATGCGAGTACCAGACGACGTGACTCTACTGCTGTGTGATGATAACTGGGGCAACCTTCGGAAGCTTCCCGCCCCGACAGCCAAAGCCCGCAAAGGTGGTTACGGCATTTATTACCATTTTGACTACGTGGGCGGTCCCAGAAATTACAAATGGCTGAATACCAATCCGCTGCCCCGAATTTGGGAACAGATGCACCTGGCCTGGCAGCATGACGTTAAAAATATCTGGATTGTGAACGTGGGGGACTTAAAACCCATGGAGTTTCCGATCTCCTTCTTCCTGGATTATGCCTGGAACCCGGATCGGATTGGAGCCGACCAGTTACAATCGTATACCGAAACCTGGGCAGCGGCTCAGTTCGGCGAGACGTACGCCCGCGACATTGCTTTTCTGGTAGCCCGGTATGCCAAATACAATGCCCGCAGAAAACCCGAATTGCTGGATGCCAAAACCTATTCGCTGGAAACTGGCGAATGGGCGAAAGTGGTTGCGGATTATAACCAGCTGCTAGCTAAAGCGGAAGCCCTAAACCAGCAAATTCCGACGGAGTACCGGGATGCCTTTTTTCAACTGGTACTGCACCCCATCCAGGCCTGTGCCAACCTCAATGCGATGTATTATCACGTAGCTCTTAATACCGAGGCCTATCAGCAAAAGTGGAAGCAAACCAATGCGTACGCTGACAAAGTGCAGGAGCTGTATGCCAACGATTCGCTCATTACGCAACGGTATCATCAGCTCAACAACGGAAAATGGAATCACTTGATGAGTCAGACGCACATTGGCTACACCAGCTGGCAGCAGCCCAACGTACAGCGAATGCCGAAAGTGATGCGTTTAGCCGCGAATGAAGGTACCGAGAAGCCAGTGCCCCAAACCCAAACGAATCAACAAGCGAAAGAGCAGGCAAAGACTTCAGGACATGCGTTTTATCAGGATGAAAAACGGGGTGTCTCCATCGAAGCCGACCATTTTTCAAGAGTGATTCATTCCAACGTGGTAACCTGGAAGGTGTTACCCGACCACGGTCGAACGGGTTCGGCCCTTACGGCTTTCCCGGTGACAGCTCCGGAGCAAAAACCCGAAGGCAACGCCCCTCACGTGGAATACGATGTCGATACCTATTCCGCTGGCGAAGCCACCATTCACGCCTACTTTTCACCCAGTCTGAATTTCTATAGTTCGGAGAAGGGTTTGCAGTACGCCATTTCCGTAGACGATGCACCTGCCCAAATTTTTAGTATCAACCAAGAGGACAAAACTAGCGACCGCGGTATCTGGAATAAGTGGGCGGGCAGCAATATTATTATCAAAACCAGCAGACACGTTTTTGACAAGCCGGGACAACATACGCTGAAGTTCTGGCTGGTGAGTCCAGGTGTCGTGCTTCAAAAACTGGTGGTTGATTTTGGCGGCGTTGAGCAAAGCTATTTAGGTCCGGAAGAGACCCTCTATCAAACGAAAACTAACTAATCTGTATGCGATTTAAATATACACCCCTTTTCCTGCTGGGGCTGACCAGTTTGGCTATGACGCATTTCAAGCCGGAAACCAGGCCAGCAATGTCAGTAAACCTGCCCTCTCTTAAAGAGGTGTACAAAGACTATTTCCTGATCGGAACGGCTTTAAACGCGGGTCAGATTGACGAGAAAAACCCCAAAGAGATTCAATTAGTTACGGAACAGTTCAACGCGGCTACGCCCGAAAACATCATGAAGGCGGAAGTGATCCATCCGCGTTGGGATCAGTATGACTTCACCTATGCCGACAAGCTGGTGGAGTTTGGTAAGAAAAATAAACTGGCCATCAATGCCCATACGCTGATCTGGCACAGTCAGTTACCCGGCTTCGTACGGAAAATTAAAAGCAACGATTCCCTTCAGTTGTTTTTCAAGAACCATATTCAAACCGTGGCTGGTCGGTATCGCGGGAAAGTTCAATCCTGGGACGTAGTGAACGAGGCCTTAAACGAGGACGGAACGCTTCGGAAATCCATTTTCCTGAACCGACTGGGCGAAAATTATATCACGGAAGCCTTCAAGCTGGCTCAGGAAGCTTCGCCCGAAACCGACCTGTACTACAACGACTACAACAACGAACAACCGGCCAAGCGGGCGGGCTGTATCGCTATTATCAAAAAAATCCAGGCAGCGGGTGTCAAAATTGACGGTGTAGGCATTCAGGGCCATTGGCACGCGGGAAAAATTCCCTTACAGCACATTGAGGAAAGCATCCTTCAGTATGCAGCTCTGGGTATCAAAGTGGCCATTACCGAGCTGGACATTGAGGTACTGAAACGCGATTTCCAGGGAGCCGAAGTAAGTCAGCAAATGAAAAACGACAAAGGGCTGAATCCCTATCCGAATGCATTGCCGGATTCGCTGCAACAGAAACTCGCCAGTGATTACGAGGCCTTGTTCAAGCTATTCATCAAGCATAAAGACAAGATTTCACGCGTGACGTTCTGGGGCGTTCATGACGGACAAAGCTGGCTGAATGGCTGGCCCGTACGGGGACGGACCAATTACCCTTTGTTGTTTGACCGTCAGTACAACCCCAAGCCAGCTTTTTACAAAGTAATTCAGGCGAATCAATAGCAAACCCCGCACCTAATCCTATGGAACCGCACGTATCCACCAAATTAACAGTCATCGAAAAAATAGGGTATAGCCTGGGCGATCTGGCCGCAAACCTGATTTTTCAGACCCTGATGGCTTTTCTTACGTTTTTCTATACGGATGTCTACAAAATATCCCCCGGAAGTGCCAGCTTTATCATGCTGACGGGCGGGGTGATTGGGGCCGTATTCAATCTGGCAATGGGAGCCATTGCCGACCGAACCAATACCCGGTGGGGCAAGTTTCGTCCCTGGGTGCTCTGGACCTCCGTACCCTTCGGCATTATTGCGTTGCTGGCCTTTTCCACGCCTTCGTTCAATGAGAGCGGTAAAATCGCTTACGCTTTCGTTACCTACCTGATTCTGGTGGTGGTGTATTCTGCCAATAATCTGCCGTATTCAGCCCTAAGTGGTGTTATGACCGGGGATATGAAAGATAGAAATAGTCTGTCTTCGTACCGCTTTGTGGCCGTGATGATTGCCCAGTTTACGGTACAGGTATTACTGTTGCCCCTGGTCATTTCGATTGGTCAGGGCGATAAAGCCGCCGGGTTCGAGCAGGTGATGAAAGTATTCGCTATTACCGGCGTGATCTGTTTTCTGATCACCTTTCTGACTACCAAAGAACGCGTATCGCCTCCCAAAGAGCAGAAAACGCCCTTATTGCAGGATCTATCGGATTTAGTCAACAACCGGCCCTGGTTAATTATGCTGGGTCTGACGGTACTGATTTTCATCACGCTGGCAATTAAAGGCGGTATGAACATCTTTTACTTCAAGTATTATCTGACGGTAGGCAGTCAGGTGGCCTTTTTAGAAAACCTGGGCTTCACAGCGATGCTCGATCAACTGGAAAGCATCACCGGAGAAGCGGCCTTGGCGGAATTTCGCAAGCCCGGTAGTGCTCCCTATGCTACTGCCAGCGTTGTAAGTGCGGCGAGTACCCTGGCGATGATTGCGGGGATTATCTGCTCAAAGCCCCTGGCCGATAAAGTGGGTAAACGTAATATCTACGCCCTTTTTGTGGCTCTTTCGGGGGCCAGTTTGATCCTCATCAATTTTCTGCCCCAGACGGCTGTATCGACAGTTTTTGCCTTACAGACGTTGCATGGCTTCCTATACGGCATCACCATTCCCCTGCTCTGGGCAATGATTGCGGATGTGGCGGATTACAGCGAATGGAAAAATAACCGGCGAGCAACGGCGATTATATTCTCCGCTATGATTTTTGGATTAAAAGTGGGCCTGAGCTTTGGCGGAGCCATTTCAGCCTGGTTGCTAAGCGTATTCGGCTACGATGCTGATGCGACGGTACAGACCGAAAGTGCCGTAGAAGGGATTCGGTTCCTGGTGAGCGTGGTGCCGGGCCTGATTTTCATCGGGGGAGCCACGCTACTGCTGGGTTACGGAATTGATAAGAAAATGGAAGACAAACTCGAAAGGGAACTGCAGGCCAGACGCAGTCCCGTATTAAACACCCCTAACGAAGCCTAGTATGCCAGAAGATTCAATTGAACACATTGATTTTGAGGAATTAAACAAGAAGGCCATTTCCCAGCCTTTAGTGACGCACCTGTATACGGCAGACCCTTCGGCTCACGTGTTTGAAGGAAAAATTTATATCTATCCTTCGCACGACGTAGAGGCGGGTATCCCCTTTGATGATCTGGGAAGCCATTTTGCAATGGAAGATTATCACGTCTTTTCCATGGAAACGCCGGAATCTGCCGTTGTTGATCACGGCCTGGCTCTGCACGTGAACGATGTGCCTTGGGCTGAAAAGCAAATGTGGGCTCCGGATGCCGCGTCTAAAGACGGGAAATATTACCTCTACTTCCCGGCCAAAAAAGCCGACGGGATTTTCCAGATCGGTGTGGCGGTCAGCGATTCTCCCGCGGGTCCTTTCACGCCGGAGGCGGAACCGATTCAGAATAGCTATTCGATTGACCCCGCCGTTTTTGTTGATGATGACGGGGCGGCGTATCTATACTTCGGCGGTTTGTGGGGCGGACAGCTCCAGTCGTATCGGAATAATACCTTCGATGCAGCTCATCAGGAGCCGGTCGGAGATGAACCCGCTCTGGGGCCTCGGATCGCTCGCCTGACGCAGGATATGCTATCCTTTGCCGAAGAGGTCAGAGAGATTGTGCTGACGGATGAGAACGGCAAAGTACTAACCGCCGGAGATAACGACCGCCGCTTTTTTGAGGCGAGCTGGGTACATAAGTACCAAGGCAAATATTACTTATCGTATTCTACCGGCGATACGCATTACATCTGCTACGCCATCGGGGAAAGCCCGTACGGACCTTTTACTTACGCTGGACGGATTCTGGAACCCGTAGTCGGCTGGACCTCCCATCACTCCATTTGTGAATTCAATGGGCAGTGGTATTTGTTTTACCATGATTCCAGTTTATCCAGAGGAGTGACGCATTTACGGAGTATAAAAGTAACTCCGCTTCTGCATGATGAAAAGGGACATATTCAGACTATTCATCCGTATCGATAGTCCGATTGTTTTTGACAGGGTTAGCCCAGAGTCTGTTTAGGCTCTGGGCTTTTTGTGTTCATGTCTTTTGTTATATATCTAAATCGAGTTTGATGCTGACGGCAGTGGGGGTTAGTGGCTTATACTTACTTTTATGGTAGATTAAAAGCTTTGCTCGTTATTCACCTAGACTAGATTTGGTACTTATACCTAGCTATTGAGTAGCCCTTGAGCCTTCCAGGCTGGACCTCTCCACGACTAACCATTCCATGGGGGCCATCCGCAATACGGTGGCCTAGAGCAGGATGAAAGGAGCGGTGGGCGTGCCGATATGCGATGCCCGACATGGAATGTATATGGACTAAATGATCAGCCGTATCTGCGGGACGAAAGACCTCACTAGTAAAGGGTTAGGTCAAACGAAGGCTCGTTTAAGATCGGAAAAATTCGCATAAACCATTCCCGTACGTTATTGATCCACTGTTCATTACCACTCACTTTTGTTGAGTAAACACTGACCAAACGATCATGAAAAACAAAGAACAAGTACTCCTGCATCATTCCCTGGGCCTGGATCAATGGGACGACGAAGAAATGGGTTACGACGACAACTGGATGGTTTCCGCCACCGATCTATTCCGAACCTTTGAGTACCTGCCCGATGAATCCCTTGACTAGTCGAGGGTCGGTACCATTCGCTGTTTGGCCCGGGCCGAGTCGTAATACTTGGTCAGCGAGGCGTACACAATCAGTTCATAGGCCCGCTGCTTGGTTGGGAAAATACGGTTAATCATCATGTGAATAAAACTCGCTAGGAGGTAATACCGTTGGTCTTGGCCCGCAAAGGAGCTATTCAGGTGATTCAACACGTCCTTTAGACCAGAAGGAGCGGCTTCGCGGGGGGCATTCAGCTGCTGTTCAATCAAAGGCCGGTACAGGCGGTATTTGTCGTTGAGCTGTTTGCGTAAAGTGGGATTCCCGCTGAATTCCTGAAAAAACTGGCCATTCAGATGGCTCATGAGTTCGTGCCGTTCGGCAATACTCAAACCCGCTTCGGTCAGCAACTGATCGATCTGCCGGGTCGTAAACACAAACCGCAGGCTTTCATCGGCGGCAATGCCCGCTTCTTCCAGAAAGGAGAGGGTCGTCAGACTGTCGTAATGGAAGATCGTTTCGCAATGTTCCATGTGCTGCATGCCGTAGCGTTCGAGTTCCCGCTGGTACGTGTCGGTCTGAATGCGGTGTACCAGGCCCGTTTGTACGTGGGGTCGCAGTACCTGCTCAATAGCCCGAATGACGTGGTGATAAAACTCCAGGTGCGGATTTCCCAGAAACCGGAGCCGCAGGTGCGGATCGGGATCTTTGTAGCGAACAAAGAAAAACTGGCGGATGATGTGATTACCTAAAAGTTGGCGAATCACTGGGTACAAGCTTTGGATCAGGATTAAATCCGAAGACTTCTCGCCGATGTACACCTTCAGGTACAGCCATTCGCTGCCAATCGAAAAGCGACGCTGCGGTACTTCGGAAGGCTTATGGGACAAGCCCGGAATGGGCGATACGGCCGTATTGTAAAAAGGAAGAATCAATTCGTGCGTAAACCGCAAGCCCCGGGCTGAAACCGGGCACTGCTCAGGCGTGGACAAAAATTCCAATAACTGAAGCGTACCCTGTTTGCGTAATTCCAGCCAGAGCAAATGCAAGGAATGAGAATCCTGTGCGTTGATTAACAGTTCATTATCTCCCGAAGCTAGTACAAAAAAGTTCGGTAAGCCTTTCTGCTTTAGCAGGTTGGGCAGTTGGTCGACTGACGTACACTCTTCACTGCGTAAAGCCCACCTGGCCCGGCTAATGATAATGTTTTCGTAGCTAACCCGTGGTAAAAAGGCCTGTTTCTTCAGCAGACTCCAGTCCCAGTGCAAGAGAAATGGCGTATCCTGTGATTGCAAATCGCACAAAAAGCGGTACAGCGGCAGGCTATTGTGGTAGTTATGAGCATTCGAAAGCCGGGGAATGACGCGTTTGTTAAGCCGCTTCGAGCGTAACACTACTTGCTGATTTTGCAGCGATACCCGTAAATCTTCCAGGGGGATCTGATAGGCCGGCTCCACCGATGATTGACCCATGTACGGGATCTCGTACGTGTGCAAAGCAGGTCTGGTCAGGATATTACCGGCTCTGGAATCGGGGCAGTAGACGATTTCGGCGAAAATGACATCGGCGTGAAAACGCTCTTCTTCGGCCACACAGGCCCGTACCTGCTCCGTCAGGGTTGTACTTCCTTCACAAAACCGACTCAGCAAATTTACCGCAGAGGGGCCGCTACAGGCCGCCATGCTGAACTGAAAATCTCCCTGATCCAGGGCTTGTTCTGACGCGGCAAGCAGACTGCCCAATACGTAAAAGCTATGGGCCATTCGTGGCGAAGGAAGCTGATGCTGACCAATCCAGGCCAGATCTTCGTTACTGAGCTTAATTTCCTGCTGGTGCGTACTGAGGCAGTGGCTAAACTTTTCCAGCAGAAAATCCTGCCACCAGGCGGGCCGGGCTTCCGTATCTTCGGGGGCTACGCTGGGTAGCGACAAGTCATCCACCATCGGGGCGTACCCCATGCCCAAAGGCGACTGCTGCCCGTACCCTACGCCAATTTCGTGATCCAGGGCCAGTGCCAGCGGGACTTCTTCATCTTCGTAGCGATTGTAAAAGCGACGTTTAAAAGCTTCCAGTTCCGGGTTTTTGTACGGCCGATGCAAGACCATCAGCCGGGAGAGTTGTTTCGTAATTTTCTCCACCACCGAAGCCTGTAGCTGATTCACCGCCAGTGAATGAAAAGCATCGACCTGGATGATGTCGGGTTTGGACGTGGTTTGATCATACTGATCGAGCCAGCGGCGGGTTGCCTCATACGTCAGGCGGAGATCCGTGTTGGACCGTAATAGGCCCTGAAGCTGGCTCAAAATAATGACCAGCGGTTGCGTATCGGCCAGCGTTTGAAGCCGTTTACTCAGGTAATCCAGGTAATCCGTACCCGTGAGCGTAGGTTCAATTTCAAACACCAGTAAATGGTTGCTCAACAGGTCTTCCAGATATTCCTCGGCCTCAGCTGCTTCGATACCTAATTCACTTAGGCCATGCGTCAATTCGGGTAGCGTAGCTCCCTGGCGGGCCTTCTCAAAAATCAGGTCCAGAAACTCATTCTTTTCCACGGCACTGATAAAATACTGCCGTTGCTGCTGTACCCGCAGCGGCTCAACGTAGCGGTACGAATCGCCTACAGTATACAATGACGTACACGGATACACGCGAAGTTGCGAACGGAGTACGGGCTGCTGGGTGAGCCAGTCTTTCAGAGCAAACAGACACTCTACATCCAGGCGGGTATGCGTTTGCAACTGCTCCCGATCAACCCCTTCCCATTGCGTAGTCGAAGCGATTTGTCCGACCGAACAACCCGCGAACAATCCGTACGGCGTGCACCGGGTACTCATCCGGATGGCGTATTTATACAGAGCAAATAAAAACTTGTCGCCTTCGGGTAATTCAGTACCCGCAAACCACTGCTCAAATCGCTCGTACAAAGCCGGGGAGGCCAGACATAAGGCCTGTTGGGCCAATGGACTGGCGTACCAGGATCGTAGCTGAGCGGCTAGAGGAATGAAAGAGGCATTTTGCTGGAGTTGGAGAAGTTCGTCAATAGACCAGTGTGGTTGGCGGAGGAGGTAAAATCCAAACGGGTGGAGCATTGGATATCAGGGGGCTGGTTGGCTAGCTAAATGTAAGCTTTCGGCCCCTGTACTCCGTTACCAAACAGGAATATTTTTCGTTTCAATGGGTTGATATTGACATAAATCAATACTTGTCAATACATTGAAAATGAGATGTTTAAATAATACTTAACGTGTACTAAGTATTTGTAAACTTGAGGTGGGGTTAATAACCCGATTCAGCCAGTGCAATGTATTTTTCAATGGCCTGCTGAAACTGTTGGGCGGGGAAGGGTTCCGTAAGAAAATGAAGGCGTTCGAGCCGATAGTGAGCATACAAGTGCTCAGGGTACAGCGAAGACAGGACGAGTGACTTACAGTGACGTAAGGTAGTAACCAGGGATTCGGGAAGAAGCGAATGGGGTTCGGGAAGGCTGACAAAAACCAGATCGTACTTCCCCGATCGTATCTCCTGAACCGCTTCGCTGGAATACGAACCAGTCCAGGTTAAGTCCAGACAGCCCGTACGCCGGATGTAATGCTCCAGCAGGGTATCGGATAGATACGATCGGTGAAGTAAGAGGCAGTTAAACATGGATTAGCGGCCGTAGGTGATGGTAAACATTTCGCAGAGCCGGGAAGAAACCGTTAAATCAGAGCGTCCGCCCGAGGATGCATGCAGGGATACCAAGCGTTCTTTTTTAAGGACTAAGCGGTTAGCGGAAGTAGAGGGCGTTTTCATAAGCGGTAGAGCGAAATGGTTGGTTTGTGTACCTCTCTGGGCGAGGAGGACATGACAAAGGTAAAACTACGGGTTGCGGCAATTCAAGAAATTTAGCCGGACCCAACGCAACCTTCGACGAATGAAAAGCTGGCATCGTCGAATGCATTAGTCGAACGGAGAATGCATCCGATGTTCTAACTGAAGGATTAGCTCAGCGGTATACATTTGCTCGCTGGCGTGTAGGGAAAGTTGGTGCTGAGCCGGATACAGCAGATCGAGTCGTTTGCGGGTATTGACCAGCCCGACGCCGCCGGAGTTGGGTTTTTGCGGAGCTGGATTCGAGAGCGAACTGACGCTGTTTTCCACCCGAAACGTAAATGTTGATCCTTCCAGATGGGCTTCTACCCGGACGAAGGCTTTATCGCGGGTCTTACTGGCTCCGTGTTTGAACGCGTTTTCAACCAGCGAGATCAGGAGCAAGGGGGCAATTTGATGCTGCTGAAAATCACCAGTTTCAGTATAGCTGATCTCAACCCGCTGTCCGTGGCGGGCCCGTTCCAGCAGCAAGTAGTTCTGGATGAATTCCAGTTCTTTCGCAACGGTAATGCGTTCAACGTTCGACTCGTACAGATTATACCGCATCAAGTCCGAAAGCTTGAGTACGATTTCGGCGGCTTCATCGTCAAGATCCACCACCCGTACGTAGAGACTGTTGAGCGTATTGAAAAGAAAATGCGGGTTGATCTGAGAGCGGAGGAAATCCAGTTCCAAGGCTAGGTTGTTCTTTTCCAGTAGAAGCTGTTTTCGGTCAGACTCGTATTTATCCCGTTCCAGTCGTAGGGCTCGGTTGCGGTATTGAGTAATGTCTTTAATTCCCTTGAAAAAGAGAATGACGGTAGGAATAAATAGTGACCAGGAGTAACTCCATAAGGCTGTTGGCAGGTGCGTAAAACAGCCCAGTAGTCCGTGAGGCTTGAGAAATTGATGCCAGATTTTTTCTACGTACGACACCTTGGCAAGACCGTAACCGTCTGAATACGGCTGTACCCACTGGAAACTATAATAATTAATCAGATAAGTGACCTGAAAAACCAGCAAAATCGCCCCAATCAGATAGGGAATGCGACGGGTATAAAGATAGCGGGGAAAGACAAAATGGCCCAGCCCGTAATACACACTGATATCCACTAGCCAGGTAATCAGCGAGAGCCGGGAAACGACTTCGGCATTATCGTGTACGAGCCGGGGAGCAAAATAATTCCGGTCCAAAAAGTATAGCAACAGCCAGGCCAGCAAATGCAGACCAATGTTCTTCAGCGTGCTTCGGTGGTGGCGATCAAAAATAGTCAAGACTAGCTACGGTTTTTGCGTAAGGTTTCCATGACCGACTCCCGAAAGGTGACGCCAATGGGTACTTTCTTTCCGTCCGTCGTGGTAATGACGTTGCCATCAATTTCCTGAATGGCTCTTTTGCGAACGATGTACGACCGATTGACCCGCAGAAACAGGGCGGCAGGCAGCATGGCTTCGATCTTCAGCATGGTCATGTGCGTGACGAGTACCCGGCCCGGCAGGTGAATTTTCAGGTAGTCTTTCATGCCTTCAATAAAGACGATTTCTTCGGGTACTACCTTGATCAGCTTCTTATCTTCCTTAATCAGGATGAAATCCGTATGCTCCGGAGCTGGTTCAGGACTGGGGGACACTATCGGTGGAGTGGGGGTAGGGGCTTCCTGCGAAAACGACCGATTTCCCGTGGCTTTATTGATGGCCCGCATGAAGCGTTCGAAGGATACGGGCTTTAATAAGTAGTCCGTCACTTGATGCTCAAAGCCTTCCACGGCGTAATGCGGAAAGGCCGTTACCATGATTACTTCCGGCTTGGGCGTGGGCAGCAGACGTAAAAACTCAAACCCGGTCATTTCCGGCATTTCGACATCCAGAAAAATAAGCGAGGGTTTGAGTTGCTGTACCTGAAACAAGGCATCCACCGCATTATCACAGGTACCAATGAGTTCGAGAAAGGGCACCCGGCTAACGAACTTTTCGATCAGCTGACGGGCGGGTAATTCATCATCAATAATAAAGCAACGAACAGGGGATAGCGGAGCAGTCATAGTTTCATAAGCTGAGCCCTGGCAATATACACGGAAATTATTGATGTGTCGGCCCTCTTCATTCGTCGAACGCTTTCTTTCACTGGTCTAAAAAGTTTTTAAAACGCGAGTGGCTAAGCGTATTTCGATTCGTCAAACGACTCAAACCTAAACGAACTCAACAATGACGACTACGAACACAGTACCTGCCATTGAATTGCTGACGACGCGTGCGATTAGTCTTAAAATTCGGAAGCTACGGGAAATCTATAGTTACTCGCAGGAATACGTGGCCTTTCAGATGGGCATTAGCCAGGCCGCTTATTCGAAGAAAGAATCCGGTCGTACGGAATTATCCCTGCTGTGCCTGGGCAAACTCTCCGAAATCTACCAGGTTTCGCTGATGGACCTCATCGGTCTGAGTACTCAGGAATTACTGATGAAAGTGCTGCAAACCAATGCCAGTCTGGCTGCCTAACCCACGTTCCGGGCCCTGCGGCATGAAGTATTCTCTACCCGCATAGCCTATAACGAAGCATTATTGAAAAACCGGAAGGCCCGCCGCAACTTTGTATCGTCAATGAAGGGACAGCGGCCCGTTCCAAACCCAAAAAGATGATGGAATCGAGCAAATCATGTCCAAGCTACATTGCTAAACCCGGAGCCGAATTATTCGGAATCGTAACGGCCGAAGGGCAGGTAGCCTATCTGGAAGAGTCCATTAAGATTGACAAAACGTTCGTTGAAAAAGCCGCCGAGCATGAAGCCCGCACCGGGCAGGCCGCCGAGGACCGCTTCCGATTTTCGGGAAAGTGTATTCAGGGAGGCTGTGGCCAATGGGATCACGAACATTCGGCCTGTAGCCTGGTGGGACGCATCCGCGAGGCTCTGGAGAAAAAAGCCGAAGCCGCCCTGTCGCCCTGTGCGATCCGGTCGAGTTGCCGCTGGTATTTTCAGGGTGGAGCCGACGCCTGTGGGCACTGTAACGAAGTGGTCCGAAGTGTAGAAAAACAACGCCTTGACGCTCTGGCCACCGAATAACCGAATCGAATAAAGTACAACAGCGGGTTGTTGAAAAAGTAACGAAACCCGGCAACCTTTGTCAAGGAAATTGAAACGAAGCAGAGCGGCAACCAAGCCATCCCACGTACCTGAAAGCTATAACAGAAGTGAATAAAGTATAGAGTTAAGTTTTTGTAAATCAATAGTTTAGTAAAGAAATTTGTATCAACAATTACAGTCATCCCTTAGAAGTTCTCTACCGCATTTAGTAAACGTCTAAAACAATAACACGATGAAAATCAACTATTTGTTCGCCCTGGCCGTGGCGGGGTTACTTACCGCCTGCCAGAAGGAAGAGGTCGCCCCTCAGGCCCAAACGGTGCAGAAACCGAATGAGGCACCAGAACCCCTGACCATACCCCGGCAAAAGCCCTTGCTGGAGCCGCAGGAGATTGTGTATCTGAAAACGCCCCTGCCGCGTCCCATCATTGAGCGTCCGATTATTGTATACCCAGGGCCTATTCATACGCTGCCCGTGCAACCCATCACCCTGTACTAGTTTATAAATACGTATAGATAGAATCGTTAGATATAGTTAATAGTATATAGATACTGCTCATAATTCAGATAGATCGTATTAAAACGGGGAAGTGCCGGGCCTTTTACAGACGCATCATTACTAAACAGACCCAGGCTAGTGGCCGCTCCCCAACGCAACCGTAATCTGCTAAAGAATGGAAAACCAACCCCTCAGTACGCAAGAACTGCTGGAAACGCAGGGAGGACTGTCCGTCATTGGACCGATTCGTGGACCGATCATTCTGCCGCCCATCACGTTTCCACCCATCATTAAACCCATTGGCCCCATTCTGGTGCCGTATCCGTTACCTCCACTCGTATAAACAACAAACTCCAATGAAAAAAGACCTCACTCAACAGATCAAGGATCTGAAAGCTTCGGCGACCTCCAAAGAAGACCTGATGAGCCAACTGGCTAACCTGGAAACGGGCGAAATTTCCCCCGAGACTCTACAAAAGGTCAATGGAGGCGTAAGCGTCAAACCCCAGTTGCCGGGGACTGTACTGGGCTTGTTGATTCCTCCCACTTTTCCTGAACTGTAGGCTCATGCAAACACCCGACTTTACCGAACTCACCGGCGAAGAAACCCAACAGATTCAGGGCGGCAGCTCCTGGCTGGAAACGGTAGCCGCATGGATTTTGAAAGAAATCAACCGGGACGTGATTTAGTCCTTCTAACGCAGCGTATTCTTTATTTAATCTAGCTATACCATCTAAAAAAAAACAGACGTATGAACACTTTACCAAATGTAACTGAACTCAATAGCCAGGAGCTGGCCGAACTCAACGGTGGAATCATCCCCATTTTCTTGGCAGGTGTTGCCCTAGGTGCCGGTGCCATGTATGTGTACGACCACTATATCAAATAGTCCGTATTACCTAAGTTTCTGATTTATATACAGTTCTACAACCAAACAGTTAAACACAACCAAACAAACAGATGAACAACAATTTCGAATTTGCCGGCCTGACTACGCTTGATCAAAATGAATTAATGGAAGTAGAAGGTGGAATCATCCCCTTCCTGATTGGTGCCGCCATCGGCGTGACAGTAGCTCACTACATCGCTACGCACTAAGCGGCAACGGCTTCCAAATTAATCACTGATATTTCACTCATTTACACACATTCAAACACTCAATCTCATGAACGCAGTAGCTTTTCAAAACGCCGAACTGGTAGCCTTAGATCAAAACGAATTGATGGAAGTAGAAGGCGGTATCGTACCTGCTCTCATCCTGGGATACATTGCCGGTGTCGCTCTCTACGCCGCTCTTTCCTAAGCGTGATCTGAATTAGAATCGCAGGAAGGCACTGCCTTCAGCAAGTAGTGTCTTCCTGCTGATTTCATGAGAAAGTAAGTACATGGGTGAAGCGGTGATCCCGCTGAAGTAAATCTTTGAAATTGAGAAACCACGCAAACCGACTTCATTGGGAAGAAAGGCTATTGCGTAAGACATGAATGACGATGAATCTTATGAATCAGGAATTGACCATTTCATCCGGTAAAGCTCAGATTTTTGGCCTGGGAGCCAGTCTGCTGGGCGTACTGTTGCTGTGGACGCCGTACCAGTACCTCTGGGGGGGGAGTCTGCTCGACCTCGGAAAACTCTCAAGTTCGGTGTGGTTCGGCTGGTTAGGCGTACTATTGGTAGGAGCCATAGTTCACGAATGTATCCATGCCCTGACGGCCGTTTACTACGGAAAAATCCAATGGAGCCAGACCAAATTCGGCATTCAGTGGAAAAGCCTGACACCCTATTTTCACCCTACCGTAGTCATGCCCGTTGAAAAATACCGCGTGGTGGTTATGATGCCGCTACTGGTCATGGGCTTGTTTCCGTACGCACTGGCTTTAGTATTGGGTAACGGTTGGGTACTAGCTTTTGGCATCAGCTTCACCGTAGCAGCCTTTGGCGATGTGCTTATTTTATGGATGATGCGAAACTTACGCCAGGGTCAGCCCGTACAGGATCATCCTTCCAAAGTAGGACTGGTCGTACCTATGCCGTAATACCTGCTTTTGAAATCGTCCGAGCCGTATATGACCTAGTACGCCTTAACGACTGCTTTTCTAGCAAGCCATATAATACACTTGATATCCCGTTTCCATCCACGTTTAAAAAACAAACCAATGAACACCTTAGCAAACGTAACCGAACTCAACGCCCAGGAACTGACCTCTGTACAAGGGGGTATCCCGCTGCTGGCTCTGCCGCTGGCCGCCTTCCTGATTCCAACCGTGTAAGTATTACCTAAGTTTCTGATTTATATACAGTTCTACAACCAAACAGTTAAACACAACCAAACAAACAGATGAACAACAATTTCGAATTTGCCGGCCTGACTACGCTTGATCAAAATGAATTAATGGAAGTAGAAGGTGGAATCATCCCCTTCCTGATTGGTGCCGCCATCGGCGTGACAGTAGCTCACTACATCGCTACGCACTAAGCGGCAACGGCTTCCAAATTAATCACTGATATTTCACTCATTTACACACATTCAAACACTCAATCTCATGAACGCAGTAGCTTTTCAAAACGCCGAACTGGTAGCCTTAGATCAAAACGAATTGATGGAAGTAGAAGGCGGTATCGTACCCGCTCTGATCGCCGGATACATTGCCGGTGTCGCTCTCTACGCCTGGGTTTCTAAGTAGTAGGTCCGCCAGGCAAGACCCTGCTCCTGGTAGTAGGGTCTTTGCTTTTCGCCCGCGGTAATGCCCTTCATTCCGTCCGTAGCCCGCTACGGACGGAATTGCTGATTATAGCCTCCCGTTATAAAGCACAACCAAACGTTGTTGAGCTAGCGAGCTGATTGATAGACCTTTGACCTAAGAAGTTAAACGTCGAAATCATGAGCCAACAACTGCATCCGGCTGAAGTCATTGAGCATACGACTGAAGCCTACTTACCCCAAGTATCCGCTCGCGGGCAGGTCATTTACCTGACGATTCTGGCGGCGGTTTTCGTAGCCCTGGGTAGTTTACCCTTCATCCGTACAGAAGTATCGGTGCAAAGTGTAGGGGTGGTACGTCCACGGTCCGAACGCAATGAAATTCGTCCCCTTATCGCGGGTACGCTCACCGAAGTACTGGTTCGGGAAAACCAGCCCGTAACCGTCGGCCAGCCGCTATTTCGCCTGCAAACGGACGTGCTGGATAGTAAATTACGCCTCATTCGCCTCCAGCAGCAGGAAAAGGATGGCTACATCCGCGACCTGACCCTGCTGGTTTCTACGCCGCTCTCCCAGGCTCCGGCTTCGCTTTCGCTGCGTTCTCCGCTGTACCGTCAGCAATACGAACAGTTTCGGTATCAGCAGGTGGAGCTGGCCGAAACCCTTCGCAAACGCCAACGCGAACTCCAGACCAATCAGAAATTACTCAGTGAAAAACTCATCGCCCAGCAGGAACTTGAAGACAAGGAATTTGCCCAGAAGACTGCTCAGGCTCAGTACCAAACCCTGACCGAGCGTCAGATGAGCGATTGGCAAACGGCCCTGGCTCAGTACCGCCGCGATGTGGTCGAACTACAGGCTCAGCAGCAGCAATTGCAACGCGAACGTGACCTGTACCTCATTAAAGCTCCCGTGGCGGGTAGCGTGGGGCAGCTGGTAGGCAAGTACGTGGGCAGTTACGTTCAGGCCGGAGAAGTCATGGGAGTCATTTCACCGGATTCCAATCTGCTGGCCGAGTGCTACGTCTCACCCAAGGATATTGGCCTGCTGCAAAAAGGGATGAAAGCCCGCCTGCAGGTGGATGCTTTCGACTACAACCAGTGGGGCCTGGCCGAAGGCGAAATTGCCGACATCGCCAATGACATTACGGTTACTGACCAGCAAACCTACTTCCGCGTCAAGTGTAAACTCAGCCGTAATCACCTCACGCTCCGGCAGGGCGTCAAAGGATACCTGAAAAAAGGAATGTCCCTGCGGGCTCATTTTGTGGTCACTGAACGCAGCCTTTTTGATCTGCTCTACGATAAAGCCGACGACTGGTTGAATCCCAAAACCAATCCCGGACTGGCTTCCCGCTAAGTGTTTCAACTCCTTCCTGTGTACCTCCTTAATGAAATTGAGCAATGTTTACCCGTAAGAAAATATGCATCAAGCAGCATGACATCACCGACTGTGGTGCCGCCTGCCTGGCTTCAGTAGCCGCCCATTATGAATTACTCATGCCCATTGCCCGCATCCGGCAGTATGCCTCGACCGATCAGAAAGGGACCAACGTACTGGGTATGATTGAAGCCGCCCAGCGACTGGGTTTTCAGGCCAAAGGCGTACGGGGTACGTTCGAGAGCCTCTCGAAGATTCCCATGCCAACGGTAGCCCATATTGTCGTCAAGGAAGTACTGCACCATTTTGTCGTCATCTATCAGGTGACCGATACGCACGTGGTCGTGATGGATCCCGGTCCGGGCAAAATGGAAAAATATACGCACGAAGCGTTTCAGAAAGTATGGACGGGTGTACTGGTGTTACTACTGCCTGGGGAAAGCTTCGAAACGGGCAACAACAAAAAATCGATTACGGGCCGGTTCTGGAATCTGGTCCGTCCGCACCGCTCGGTGATGATGCAGGCACTGGTGGGGGCGTTGGTGTACACGGTGCTAGGCCTGTCCACGTCGATTTACATGCAGAAAATTGTGGATCACGTACTGGTGGAAGGCAACCGGAATCTGTTGAATCTGCTCAGCGTAGCCATGATCCTGATTCTGGGACTGCAACTCTTCATCGGTTCCATGAAAAGCATTTTTGCCCTGAAAACGGGTCAGCAGATTGATGCTCACCTGATTCTGGGTTATTACAAACACCTGCTCAAACTACCGCAGCAGTTTTTTGATACCATGCGGGTAGGGGAGATCATTTCGCGGGTAAATGACGCCGTAAAAATCCGGGCATTCATCAATGACACCGCTCTGACGCTGGTAGTCAACGTATTTATCGTCCTGTTTTCCTTCGGTATGATGTTCACCTACGACTGGAAACTGGCCCTGATTATGCTGGCCGTCATTCCTTTTTACGCTTTGATTTACTGGGTTGTAAACCGGGTTAACAAAAAAGGGCAACGGACTCTGATGGAAAATTCCGCCGATCTGGAATCGCAACTGGTGGAATCGCTCAATTCCGTAGGGACCATCAAACGCTTCGGGCTAGAGGGCTTTTCAAACGTGAAAACCGAAACCCGCTTCATCAAACTGCTCCGCAGCATTTATACCTCAGCTTCTGTATCCATCTGGGCGGGCAGCGGTTCGGAGCTGGTATCGCGGCTGTTCACCATCATTTTACTCTGGGTGGGTTCGGGCTTTGTCATCGATAATGCGATTACCCCCGGTGAACTACTCTCGTTTTACGCGCTCATTGGCTATTTCACGGGTCCCGCCAGTAGCCTGATCACCGCCAACCGCGTGGTACAGGAAGCCCTGATTGCCGCCGACCGTCTTTTTGAAATCATGGATCTGGAACGCGAGGCTACGGAAAACAAAATTGAACTCCGTCCGGAAATGATTGGGGACATCACCTTCCGCCAGATGTCCTTCCGCTACGGCTCCCGCGTACAGGTCTTCCAGAATCTGAATCTGACGATTCCCAAGGGGAAGGTGACGGCTGTGGTGGGTGAAAGCGGCTCGGGAAAATCTACCCTGCTCTCGCTGTTACAGAATCTCTACCCCCTGCAAACCGGGTCCATTTACATCGGTGATTACGACATCAAGCACATTCATAATGAGAGCCTGCGTCGGCAGGTGAGCGTAGTACCGCAGCAGGTCGATTTATTCGCTGGCAATGTCATTGACAACATCGCCGTCGGGGAGTACCAACCCGATATGCAGCGGATTCTGGGACTCTGCCAGTTGCTGGGTATCTCCGAGTTTATCGAAAAATTACCCAATGGCTTTCATACCTATCTGGGCGAAAACGGAGCCAGCCTGTCCGGCGGTCAGAAACAGCGGTTGGCGATTGCCCGGGCTCTGTACCGCAATCCCCAGATTATCATTCTGGATGAAGCGACTTCATCGCTGGATTCAGTCTCCGAACGAGCCGTACAACATACGATTGAACAACTGCGTCAGGCGGGTAAAACCATCATCATCATCGCCCACCGCCTGAGTACGATCATGAATGCGGATAAGATTGTTGTGATCGAAGAAGGCAAGCTGGTCGAAGAAGGCTCGCACGCCGAATTGCTGGACTACCGCCAGGCCTACTATAAACTCTGGGCTTCGCAGTATCTGGTGAGTACCCCGGAAACGGCCCTGGATCGGGCTAGTCTGCTCAATGTGAGTGCTAATGGTACGGAATCCACTCCTACAAACGCCAGCCACCATGTTTCGATTCAATCCTAAATTCATCGCAGCCCTTCTGCTGAGCGTTGGATGCCTGACGCCCGGCCTGGCCCAAACCCGTATTTCACTCCAGGAGTGCATTCAGCAGGCCATCAGAGAGAATTTACAGATTAAAGACGCGGAATTGCAGCAGGAGTCAACGATCAATACGTACCAGCAATCCCGACGCGACCGAATGCCCGCCGTATCGGGCGTGTTCAATCCGGGCTATTCACTGGGCCGCTCCATCGATCCGTATACCAACAGTATCACGACCGATCACCTGGGAACCAATAGTCTGGGCATAACGGCCAGCTGGACCATTTACAACGGTAATCAGCTGCAAAACCTTCAAAAACAAAATGCCCTGAATCTATCCGCGGGTCAGTACGATTTGCAGGCGGCTAAAAACATGATTACCCTAAAGGTACTGCAGGCGTATTTACAAGTGCTCGTGACGCAGGAACTCCTGCAAGTAGCTCTGAAGCAGGCTGAGGCGACGCAACTGCAACTCGATCGCATGACCCGGCAGGTGCAGCTCCAGGTCGTAGCGGAAGCCAATCTTTACAATCTGCAATCGCAGCGGGCGAATGATGACTTACAGATTACCAACGCCCGCAACGAGGTTCGTACGGCCCAGATGGCTTTGAGTCAGTTGCTCAACTGGCCCGCGGATCAAAACTACGAACTCGAAGCCATCGCCAGAGAAGTAACGGCGGCTCCAGTGGAGTCCTGGCAGCAGGTGTACCGCTCCTCACTAACGATATTACCCGAGAGTAAGTCCGCTGCATTACGGATTCAATCGGCCCGTAAGGGTATGGAAGCAGCCCGGGGCCTGCGAATGCCGACCCTGTCGCTGAATAGCTCCCTGGGAACCTCGTACTCGTCAGCGGCCAAGAAATACGTAACTGGCGATTCATACCGCGAGGAACCGCTCAATGCCTTTGTGACGGTGAATAATGAACGTTATCAGCTCAGTTCCATTAGCCAAGCCACGAGTACCCAGAACATGGGTTACCTGGAACAGTTGGGCAACAATCCGGTATGGTCGGTAAGCCTGTCTTTACGCATTCCTATTTTCAATGCCAATCAGGCCTCGTACCGGATTCAGGAAGCGAAAATCCAGCAGCTTCGGGCGGATAACCAGCAAAAACAGGTACATCTGCAAATGCGGCAGCAGATTGAACAAGCCTTTGTGTTGTACAGAAATGCGTTGGAACGCCAGCAGACGCACCAGCGGCAGGTAGAAGTACTCGAAAAGACCGTACATGCGGCTCAGGTACGACTGGAGGCAGGTGTGGTAAACGTGCTTGATTATACGCTAGCAAAGACTAATCTAGACCGGGCTCGGGCCAGTCTCATTCAGGCAACGTACGAATGTGCGTTCCGCCAGCAAATCATTGGGTTTTACCAGTCGGGTACCCTCAATTAATTGTGTTGCTCAATTTCGACTATTCACACACGTATCGGCTGCTGGCTGATGCGTGTGTTGCTGTTTTAGATAAATTACGGGATCAGATAAGCGATAACATAAAAAACTCCTGGCCATTAGCAATGACAGGAGTTTTACTTCAGTGTTTCAGAAAAATTCCGCCAAGACCTTTTCTGAAACAGTACCGTTTAATTATTGGTCATAGGTAAGCTTTTTTTTTGATACGAAAAAGGATTTTGTCAAGATTTTTTGTTGATATAGGACTAGGATATGGAGCTTTACGGAGGGAAGGGGCTATTTTTTCAAAGCGTTATTGATTGAAAATAAACGATCAATCTAAGGAGATTACTTCTTGCGTATGTATGACACACTGACGAATAACTATTCGTTTTAACCCACGATTCAATGCCCGTAAAGCCTGTCTTTTTAGTAGTTGAAGATGATGAAGATGATCGCGATTTTTTAACAATGGCTTGTCAAGAAGGAGATTACTTTTGTGATTTAGTTTTCGCCCACGACGGTACCCACGCCCTGGATTTGCTGGAAAACCACATTCCCACGCCCAGTTTGATTATTCTCGACATCAATATGCCGAAGATGAATGGCATGCAACTGCTGGAAAAACTCAAAGAGTCTTCCCGGTGGAAGCATCTGCCCATTATTATGCTGACGACTTCTCAGGACATGCAAATGATTCAGGACGCCTACCAGCTCGGGGCAAACTCTTATCTGGTTAAGCCCTATTCTTATCAGAAAGTATCCGAACTCTTCGAAGGTTTGTACAGCTATTGGGTACGTACGGTACAATTACCGCGAAAGTAAAACCCTAGCGTTGCATAGAGCCGGGCAGGAGACAATTTTGCCAGTATTCGATGATGGTTTTCAATTGTTCCTTGAACGTGGAATAATCGCTTGCCTTTTTGTAGAAGCCCTGAATGGAACCTTGATACGCCTGATTGACCAACGTCGGATTGGCCGCGGTCGTTAGGTAGATAAAGGGGATGAATTTTTTTTGAATCTCCTCGTGTAACTGCATCTGCTGACGAAGTTCCAGTCCATTCATTAAAGGCATGTTCACGTCACACAGAATGAGAAAAGGTTCTTCCGTAGTACTAGTCAAATATTCCATCACCGGAATGCCATTGGAAAAGAAAAGCAATGGGTTGCTGATTCTTAGTTCTTCCAGCGTAGCACGCAGTAAAAATTGATCATCTTCGTCGTCTTCAACGCAAAGGATAGGGCCGTGTAAAGCCATAGGCAGCAATAGGTAAAAACTATAAGAAAAACTAACGGCAAAACGCCTGCACGAAGTATTCTTTCTTACGTAAACACAAAAAATAGCTTCTGGTTTAAAAACTCCGCATTTTCTACGTCACTGGCCCGGACTTTTAGTACGTTAACCAAATAAGCAATGACTTGCTTATTTTTACTCCGTTGCGGGATGAGTCGTCGACAACGTTTTTAAACAGTCGGGTCTATTCCTCGGTTACCTCAATAACTAAAGTACTTGGCTAAGCTACCCATGAGTAATGATTTGTTAACCCCTGAACCTTATGGCCACCCAGTCGATCGGTATGTATTTGCTCTAGCTTCGGCCGGGTTGGGCACTTGGGACCTGGATCCCCTTAATCATAGGGTCGCTTGGGACGATATTTGCAAGCAGCTCTACGGATTTTCCAAACAAGACATCGTAGCTTACGACGAGGTCCTTCGTTACATTCATGCCGAAGATCGGGAGTTAGTGAATCAAGCCGTTACCTGGGCTTTAAACCCCGCTTCCGGGGGACAGTATGAGGTCTCTTTCCGTACCGTTGGAGCCGAAGATGGGATCCTCCGATGGCTACATTGCAAAGGGAAAGCTTATTTTAATGCAGAAGGGGAAGCGTACCGGTTTTCGGGAACCGCTCAGGATATTTCTTCCCAACGGGAAGCCCAACAAAAAGTACAGGCTGCTGAAAACCTAGCCCAGCTTGCCTTGGAAAGCTCCAAGGCCGGTTCCTTTTACGTTTTACTGACCACGGACGCCATTTCCTATACGCCGCGTCTGGCGGAAATACTAACCGGAGAATCCCGTACCGAGCTAACGCGTCAGACCCTTATTTCGAGTTTACATCCTCAGGACGAACCCATTCGGGAGGAAGCCTACCAGGAAGCTAATCGAACGGGGCACCTGAAATACGAAGCCCGTTTTGTCTGGAAAGATGGCTCCCTACACTGGGCCCGGGTGATTGGAACGTATGCGTTTGATACCGATGGTAAGCCTTTATCGCTGGCAGGGATAGTTCAGGAAATTACCGATGAAGTGATTCATCAGCAAGAGGATGAACGCTTAAAAGCATTGGTAAACGGTAGCGAAGAGTGCATGGGTATTGCCGATATGAACGGTAATTTACTGTTTGTCAATCCCTACGGATTACAGCTGACAGGGCTGACCCTGCCCCAGGTAAAACGCATGAATTTGCTGGAGTTTTGTTCGGCGGATGCCTATCGGCTTCTAACGCAGGAGATTCTGCCTACGCTGAAAAATGAAGGACGCTGGGCGGGTAATGTGCCATTCCGGAGTTTTCCTACGGGAAATGCCATCCCCGTTCACATGAAAGCCTCGTATCTCAGAGATAAGAAGGGTCAGGTGCTGAATTTACTCTTTACCGCTCATGACCTGCGGGCGGAGATCGCCTCGCGGCAATCCCTGCAAGAAAGTGAAGCCTTATTTCGCAATATAACTACTGCTTCCACGGCGGCCCTCTGGATTACGGATGCCCAGTTGCACATTACGTATGTAAGCCAGCGTTGGATTGACTGGACCGGCCAACCCCTAGCCAAGCACCTAGGCTTTGGCTGGCTGGATTACGTGGTCGAGGAAGACCGCTCCCAGGCGGCAGAGCGTTTTCTGGCTGATTTTCACGTTAAGCGTAATCATAAAAATCAATTTCGGATTTTTCATACCGACGGCACTATTCGCTGGGTAGATTGTTCGGGAAGTCCCCAATACAATGATCAGGGTAAATTTACGGGATACGTTGGAGCTATTCTCGACGTGACTAGTACAGTCGAGGCCCAGTTACAATTGCTCAATAGTCAGGATCGCTTGCAGTCCATCATTCATCAGGCTCCCGTGGCTATTAGTTTGTTGACGGGACCTTCCATGGTGATTGAAACGGCAAATGCCCAGATTCTGGAACTTTGGGGGAAGACGAAAGCCGTGATCGGGCTACCGCTGACCCAGGCCCTGCCTGAAATTGAAGGACAACCGTTTATGCAATTGCTGGAAGGCGTATACGATACCGGGCAAGCTCATTACGGAATCAGCACGCTGGCCCGCCTCGAACGCGGGGGTGTATTACAGGATTGTTACTTCGATTTTGTCTATGCTCCCCTTCGTGAGGCTGAGGGGCATATCAGTGGCGTAATGGTGATCGCTACGGAAGTAACGGAACAGGTACGCATTCGATTAGCCCTGGAAGCCAGTGAACGTCGTTTCCGCAAACTCATCGAAGAAGCTCCCATGGCTACGGGTCTTTATAAAGGCCGTGAATTACAGGTAGAGTTGGTGAATGAAGCGATGATTAAGCTTTGGGGAAAAGACAAAACTGTTCTGAACAAAAAATTACCGGAAGCTCTGCCCGAACTGGAAGGACAACCGTTTTTGAAAATTCTGGACGACGTATTTACCTCCGGAAAAGCGTACCATGCCCAGGCCGATCCGGTGGATCTGGTGATTGATGGTCGGATGCAAAGGGGCTACTATAACTTTACCTACAAGCCCCTGCGAAACGAATTCGGCGAGGTATACGCCATTTTGAATATGGCCGTAGACGTAACCCAGCAGATGACGGCTCAGAAAGCTTTGGAAAAGAGCCAGAAACAGTACCAGTTATTAGCCAGCCAGCTCGAAGAACGGGTGGCCGAACGTACGCTGGAGCTCGATCAGCTTAATCAGGAATTAACTCTGAGCAACAATAATCTTCAGCAGTTTGCTTATGCGGCCAGTCACGATTTACAGGAGCCGTTACGAAAAATACAGACCTTCAGTTCAATCCTGGCTGAACGTCATGCCGGCGGGTTAACAGAACAAGGCCTGAATTTACTGCATCGCATTCAGTCGACGGCGGATCGTATGTCGATGTTGGTAAAAGATGTGCTGGAGTACTCTCGTTTGACGAGTACCCAGGGCTTGGAACAAAAAGCCGTCGAACTCCGGGAATTGCTGGATGGAGTGCTACTGGATTTGGAAGTGCCCCTCCAGGAAAAAAAGGTAGAACTCGTCATGGGTTCTTTACCAACGGTTTGGGGAAATCCTCGTCAACTTACGCAGTTGTTACAGAATCTACTCTCTAACGCTATTAAGTTTCAGAAGCCGAAGCAAGATCCCCGGGTTGAAATACGGGCCCAGAAAGCTACGGCTGAAGAAATGGCCATGCTACCTCAGCTTTCTCCTTTTCGAACCTATATCCGGCTGGATGTTAGCGATAACGGGATTGGCTTCGAAGAGGAATACAAAGAGCAGATTTTTCAGATTTTCCAGCGACTCAATAGCCGGGACAATTACCTGGGTACGGGTATTGGGCTGGCCCTGTGCCGGAAAGTTGCCGAAAACCACCAGGGCTACATTACCGCTCAGAGTCAACCGGGGCAGGGAGCTACCTTTCAGGTGTTTCTGCCGGACAGTCCACCCGTATAGTCTGGTACGGTAATCAGGACGGTTCGGCCTATGACTGCCGAATCTATCGTAAAAGTGGTATGGTTTTATTAAGCTAGAGCTTATCTAACCACTAATCCACGACGTCATGAATGGGATCGAGCTCACAAAAAACGAGGTATTTACGGCTCCCCGAGACGGGGCGAACGAAAGTCTCTGGCAATCGAAATTACACGCGGGCACTGAGTCCCCTTCCTTCAACGAATCAACGATATACGACACGCTCATTGTCGGCGGAGGAATTACTGGCCTTACCGCCGCCGTATTGCTACAGCAACAGGGACAGAAATGCCTGCTCGTCGATGCTCATAACCTGGGTTATGGAACGACCGGAGGAACCACGGCCCACATCAACACCTTTGCCGATACTACGTACGCGGAAGTGGAGAATGATTTTGGGGCCGAGGCGGCCCAGCAATTTGCCGATGATATTGCCGGAGCTGTGTCCACGATTCAGGACTGGGTCCAAACGTATAAAATTGACTGTGATTTTGAACGAAAGCAGGGCTTTGTGTACGCCGATGAAGAAAAGCAGCTCAAGGAACTCGACAGCCTGTTTCAAAGTGCGGTGAAAGTAGGAGTGAAGGCTCGTCTGGCTCCCGAAGCTCCCGTGCCCATACCAACGGTGAAGGTCATTACCATCGACGATCAGGCTCAGTTTCATCCCCTGAAATACCTGATGGGTTTACGCGAAGTGTTTGTTAAAGCTGGCGGGGTTATTCTGGAAAACACCCGGATCGAACAAACGACGCAGAAGGACGGCTACCACGAAGCCGAGTCCGAAAGCCGTATCCTGAAAGCCAAGCAAATCATTTACGCCACGCACATTCCACCCGGCGGAGTCAATCCCCTGCACTTTGAGGCAGCACCGTACCGGAGTTACGTACTGGCCGTTACCCTGAAAGACAAGGCTTACCCCGACGCCCTGGTGTACGATATGCAGGATCCCTACCACTACTTTCGTTCGCACGTAATCGAGGGCCAGAAGTATCTGGTTGTGGGTGGAGCGGACCATAAAACCGGTCACGGCGATCCTGAAGCTTCTTTTGCTGAGCTGGAAGCCTACGTGCGGCAGTACTACGAGGTGGATTCGGTAGCTTACCGCTGGTCGGCCCAGTACTATATGCCCGTGGATGGACTGCCTTACATTGGCAAACTGCCCGGCTTTTCGGAAGGGATCTTTACGGGAACGGGTTACAACGGAAACGGAATGATTCTGGGTACGCTAGCAGGGAAAATTCTGAGTGATCTCGTGCTGGGGAAAGAAAATCCGTCAGCAGCCCTGTATGATCCGGGTCGGGTAAAACCCCTGGCCGCCGCTTCCGAATTTATCAAAGAAAATGCCGATGTCGCCTACCGTTTTGTCGCCGATCGTTTTTCTACCGAAGAACTGGATTCACTCGATCAGCTTCAAAACGACAGTGGGATGGTAGCTGAATTTTCGGGACAGAAAGTGGCCATCTATAAAGACCCGTCGGGAGACATCCACGCGGTTAGTCCCGTGTGCACGCACACGCACTGCATTGTCAACTGGAATAACTCCGAAAAAAGCTGGGATTGTCCCTGCCACGGAGCCCGCTTTGATACGGACGGAACGGTACTGACGGGCCCCGCCCGGCGAAATCTGGAACCGATAGAGTTGAAAGGCAAGGCTTAAGCCTGAGGCCAGATCGTTGGTAGAGAAACTAAAAAAGAGCGGATGAAAGTCAACCTTTCATCCGCTCTTTTTTACGAAATGCCTCAAGTATTTATGTAGTGAAACACATATAAGTGCTTGAAATGAAAGTTATTCCATAAATTCCCAGGCACTTTGGTACGCTTCATGGCTTTCCGCATAAGCGATGAAGTCCGCGTAAAACGGAAGTTGTGAAAGCGTCGCACTATCCCCGATCACGACCAGCTTTTTACGGGCCCGGGTCATGGCTACGTTCATGCGACGGATGTCAGAAAGGAAGCCAATTTCGCCTTCACTATTACTACGGGTCATGCTGATGTAGACCACATCCCGTTCCTGCCCCTGAAAACTATCGATGGTGTTAATGGAAATGTACTCGGCTACGGCTTGCAAAGATTCCGTGTGCTGAAACTGCTCCTGTAACACGCTGATTTGTTGTTTGTAAGGTGAAATGACCGCAATGCTGGGAAAGTCGCCGCCCCTGGCCCGTACCTGTTCTACCAACTGAGCCAGATGCCGCATGAGAAAAGCCGCTTCTTCGGGGTTGGTCGAACTGGTCCCTTCCAGTTTTTCTTCGAACCCGCAGCCCGCCGTATCGATAAAAGCCAGCGGAGCATCGCCGGGAAATAAGAGGCGGTGAGCTACCGAAGCATGAGCGATGAGCCGATCCTGATAGAATAGTTTTGAGGAAAAACCCATGATTTGTTCGTGCATGCGATACTGTTCCTCCAGCAGTACCACGGCTTCCGGATGGAGAGCAACGGATTTTTCAAGCAATGTGGTACTCAGTCCCTGGCGGGCGGCTTCTTTGGACTTTACCGTGGGTGGTAACTGGCAGTGGTCGCCCGCCAGTACGACCTTTTGAGCTTTAAGGATAGGAATCCAGCAGGCGGGTTCCAGCGCCTGTCCGGCTTCGTCGATAACTACCGTATGAAAGGTTTGATTACGAACCGTATAATGATTGGCTCCCACAAGCGTAGCCGTAATCACCTGCGTACGCCCCACCAGATCGTCAATGATATACTGTTCGCTCTGATCGACCTCTTTCATAAGGCGATGGGCCTCGTCAAAGAGAGCCTTACGTTGGTCGCGTTCACCTTTACCGAAGTTTCGCTTGTAGGTATGGGCCATTCGTTTGTATTCCTGAGCCTGCTTCTTCAGGTTTTTGATTTCTTTCGTGCGGGCATGCTCGGCCATTTTCTGGTCAAGCGTCAGGGACATCAACCGCTGTGATACGCGGGCCGGATTGCCTACCCGTAGTACGTTGAGGCCTTCTTCACTTAGTTTTTCACTGAGCAAATCCACCGCCGTATTACTGGGAGCTACTACCAGAATTTTCTGGTGCGTTTGTTGCCAGAGGGCTTTAATGGCCTGGACGAGTGTCGTCGTTTTACCCGTACCCGGTGGGCCGTGAACGATGGCCAGCTCATTCGCCGCCAGAATTTTTCCAACGGCCTGTTGCTGAAACGGATTCAGTCGCGGCAATGGGCTAAGCGTAACGTCGGTACGAAAGGTGGGAGAAGCCGAGCCCGTCAACAGTCGAATCAATGAGCCGTCGGGTTTGTCGCTCCGTTGATCCGCCATTTTCAGGGCATTCTGCATTTCCTCGTAGCTATTGTCATCAAAGAGCAGGTCAATGCCCAGTTTGCCCTGGCGGGACCATTCGGGCAACTCATCTGTCCGGAGCGTTAGACGAAGACGGTTGCCACTTTGGTGGGCAACAATGCCCTCGACGCGATCCTCCTTAGGATCATGGTTGGAAAACAGTACCGCTGGCATACCGAAGCGGAACTGATGAGGTATATCCTGATGCGTGGTTCGCTCTAATTCCACCGTCAAATAATCGCCGCGACTCATTTCTGAACCCCGGATGGCCAGTGGGTACCAGCTCAAGCCGGCAGCTCTCCGCTCGCTGACGGAGGTAGATTCGGTCAGTTTTAAATACGACTGCCGATCTTCTTCCCGCTCGATCTGGAGTAATTCCAGTAGCTTTTTAAAATAATCCATACACAAAGGTAGCCGCTGGTTCACAGAAATGAGGAATTCCTCCGAAAACCAAAGGGACAGCCTGTCACTTTGAAAGCAAAAACTACCGAGTGTAGAGCGGCACGTGTAGCTTTGCCGCTTCCCACTACGTACCAAATGCCTGCTATTATTGAAGCACCTTGGGGATGGGTGAACGATTTTTACGGTCGATACTTGGTCGTAGCCTCAACCGCTCACTCGCTTAGGTACGAGCGATTACTGAAAACGCAGGCCATTACTTCCCTCTTTTAGCAAATCCCGGCTCCGGCAAAGTCCCGTGTATGTTTCATCATTTGATTATACCTGAGAAAAATGGTTTCAAGTTTAAGTTGAGGTATGAATGTTTATTCCTTTAATAGTCAGATAAGTACTATAAAAACCAAGGAGGAAGTACAGGATTACCTGTACTTCCTCCTTGGTTAAAAAATGATTGTTAAGTGGATGCTCTATTTAGCTTTCTTAGACATTTCATCAATGGCCAGATACCGCTCGCGTTGCTGCTCGGGTTGCTCAAAGGTCTTGGCACCAATGTGCATGACGTACACCTTATTTTCCGTAGCGGGCGTCCATTTGGGTAAGCCAGCTCCGTTGGGATTGCCCGTTTTGATAAAATTAGCAAAGTAATTTTGCATGGTTTTGGACACTTTGTAATCTTCATCCGTCCAGGCGTACACTTTGTTGGTGGCCAGATTGCCCATGGCGTACTCAATTTCAGCCGAGTGGACGGCACCCTTAGCCGCCGGGGCGGGTTTGGTAGCGGGATCCGTATTCTTCACTACGCCTCCGGCCAGTCCGGGCTGAGCGTTGCCCATTTCAGGCCGCATCGCGGGACGCGGCTGGGTATATAGGTAACGGTACACGGGCTGTTTGCTGGTTTTCATGTGGTAATCCGCCCATTTCCAGGTGCTGTAGCCAATGAAAAGATCACCCGCCAGAGCCGTACCTACTTCTTCTACCTGAGCATCTGAAGTCACGGGATAAGCTTTCAAAATGTCATCAGCCGAAGCACCTAAACGCCCCTGGACGGCCTTTTTGTAGTTTTCTACGGTAGGGGCTTGCGGACCCAATAGGGCCCGATAATTCATTTCCTCCGAGTTCCAGCCCAGTAGCAGGGGTACTTGAGCCTGATCACCCGCGGCAAAAATATCGCTGACGGGTTTCGGGAAAAAGTAACCGTCGATAGTGATGGGAAAGCTGCCAGGAGCTGCCTTTGCGGTCGCTTCCAGTAATTCTTTCGCCGGCAGGGCCCGCAGGGCAGCCAAAGATGGAGCCCCGATGGATTCGCCAAACTGACTGCCTTTCTTTTCCGCCTCAGCCAGGGAAACCGGTGAGAGCGTACCCATCAGCGAACCACTTTCACCAATCGCCTGAGCAAACAGATTTTTGGAACCTGGCGAGGCCATCTGGGCACTTACCGCAATAGAGCCAGCCGATTCGCCAGCAATGGTTACTTTGTTCGGATCGCCTCCGAAAGCGGCAACATTGGCCTTCACCCAGCGTAAAGCCGCCTGTTGATCCATAAGTCCGTAATTACCGGACGAATGGTGTGGTGACTCTTTCGTCAACTCGGGGTGAGCCAGAAAGCCAAAAACGGTGAGCCGATAATTGATGGTAATGGCAACGATACCCTTTTGGGCCATGCTTTCGCCGTCATAACGCGGCTCGGAGCCATCGCCGGCCATGAAGCCACCGCCGTAGAAATACACCAGTACGGGCAGTTTTTCATTCCCTTTTTTCGCCGGCGTCCATACATTCAGGTACAGACAATCTTCACTCGTTCCGTTCGAACGAAAGTTCATGTCCCCAAACAAGGCTCGCTGCATGGCAGCAGGGCTAAAATGATCCGCTTTGTGCACGCCTTCCCAGTTTTTAACGGGCTGAGGTTCTTTCCACCGTAGATCGCCCACGGGGGGCTGAGCAAAGGGAATGCCCTTGAACGAACGAATCCCACTGGCTTCGACGGTTCCTTCGACGACTCCGTTCTGGGTTTTAATCTGAGGAGCTTTCGACGTCTGGGCAAAGGCCAGCGTCGTTCCCATCAGTAAAAAGGTAAGCATTGTTTTCATCATCGCAAGAGGCTGTTTAACGCATGAAGTAATCGATTGGGCTTTTTGAAAAATCAGAGAAATGCTTTATTGTTGCACAGTGCAACAATAATAGAAAATGCCCTTGAATCGAACAAATTTTGTAAAAAAGAAACGATAAAGAGTGTTACGTATGACTACTGCGACGGATGAGACCAACCCTGATGGACGAGGGTTTTTGCCGGGTCTGGCTCTGGATTTTGTCATTTTCGGTTTTCACGATCAGGAACTTAAAATTCTGATTCTGGAGTACAAAAACACGGATTTGTTTGCCCTACCGGGCGGATTTGTCCGCGAAAAGGAAGATCTGGAGTCTGCCGCCCGCCGCGTGCTGGCTCAGCGAACGGGCCTGACCGATATTTACCTCGAACAGTTTCATACCTTCGGAAGTCTGCAGCGGTACGATCCAGCTCCGCTTGCTCAGATTATGCAAGCGAAAGGGCACGCGGCACAACCGGACCATTGGCTGTTACGTCGGTTTATAACGGTAGGGTATTACGCTCTGGTAGACTTTACCCGAGCCGTACCTCAGCCCGACGCGATGGCCGATCGCTGTGCCTGGTACGAACTAAATCAGCTGCCTTCGCTGATGCTCGACCACGAAAACATTGTAGCCAAAGCCCTGGAAACGCTTCGGGAAACGCTGGATCGGAAACTCATTGGGTTTAATCTGCTGGAAGAAGCTTTTACCATGCACACGCTGCAACGGCTTTACGAAACGGTACTGGGGGAGCCACTGAATCGATCGAGTTTTCAGCGACGCATGCTGAGCCTAGGAATTTTGCAGCGATTAGAGAAGACGTATACGGGCAAAGCTCACAAAGCTCCGTATCTCTACCGGTTTATTCAGCCGGACTAAGCTGTCGGAATCAGCCCGGCAAATTGTCGGTTTTAGCCAGTATTCGCTGGAAAAAAGGGGCTTAGGTTTGCAAAAACAAAAACATACTGAACCTATGGCTACGCAAATCTTTGTAAACCTGCCCGTAAAAGCCCTTGAACCTTCCGTCACCTTTTTTACGCAACTGGGCTATTCATTTAATCCGGAGTATACGGACGAAAATGCTACGTGTATGGTCATCAGTGATACCATTTACGTTATGCTGCTGGTGGAGCCCTTTTTCCAGACGTTTACCAAAAAATCCGTAGCCGATGCCAAACAAACCGCTGAAGTAATCGTATCCCTCTCCCTCGAAAGCCGGGCGGCCGTCGATGACATAATCCAGAAAGCTCTGGGGGCTGGAGCAACCACGCCCATGCCCGCTCAGGACATGGGATTTATGTACCAGCACGGCTTTCAGGATCCGGATGGCCACTTGTGGGAGTTTTTCTATATGCAACCCAACGCGTAAGTACGTTGCCATCCAACGTCCACCACTCCGTAAGACTAGAGCTTAGGGGGTGGTGGACGTTACTTTGATTAGCAGATGCCAAATGTTTGATAGCAACCGAAATCGTTAGTACGTGTCTGAGAAACAGCCTTGATCAACACGGGTACGATGCGGCCCAGGAAAGCTTTTGACCAAACCGTATTAGTACAATTGAAAGGAGTTTATACACCAAAAAACAGGGAATACTCGTTCTATCGGCAGAAAAAAGTTAAGGAATCCCGCTGACAAAACAACGCCTGTTGACTTGTTCGGTGTACCTTAGCCTTTTTGAAACCCTTACTCTGGAATTTTTTACAATGCAAAGACGCCATTTTTTAAAACAGTCTGCTCTGCTGACGGCTGGTGCCCTCGCCTTACGTGAGTCGCTTGCGGCGGCTCCGTTGAAAACGATCAATCCTTTCGGCGTTCAGTTGTACAGTGCCCGCGACGTACTGCCGAAAGATCCTAAAGGTATCATGACGCAGTTGGCTCAGTACGGCTACAAGCAGTTTGAGAGCTACAGCGGACCCAAGGGATTTTTGTGGGGTCTGGAGCCTAAAGAAATGAAATCGTTTCTCGATGGGCTGGGCGTAAAGATGATCAGTACGCACTTCGATTTTCGGGCCGCGGCTAGCAAACCTGACGTACTGAAAAAGAATATTGAAATGGCACAGGGAGCGGGCTTGAGTTACCTGCTTTGCCCTTACATCGGTGCTCAGAAGACTTGGGATGACTGGAAGAAAATCGCCGATGAGTTCAACAAAGTAGGAGAGGAAGTAAAGAAAGGCGGCCTGAAGTTTGGGTACCATAACCACGACTACTCGTTTAAGCCCCTGGATGGCAAGCTACCCCAGGATTATCTGCTGGCTAGCACCGATCCTAAAAACGTAATGTTTGAGCTGGATTTGTGCTGGATCGACGTGGCCGGAGTGAATACAACCGAACACCTGAAGAAATACGGTAAACGTTACGAACTCTGTCACATCAAGGATTATACCGTTAAAAATGGTAAACCCGTGCAGAACGATATTGGCGAAGGGTCCGTAGATTTCAAAAAGACGCTGCGGAGCGTGCTCGATACGAGTAAGATTAAGTACTTCCTTGTTGAACAAGAGGAATACCCCGGCTCGCCGATGGACAGTCTGAAAAAAGACGCTCAGTATATGAAAACGCTGAACGTGTAGCCTAAAGGCAGCTACAAAACAGCAAGGCACGGACAGCTGTCCGTGCCTTGCTGTTTTGTAGAATATACTGGTGGACGTTTCCAAACCTGTACCAGTAGGCAATCAGTACACCTAAATGAAGCTGGCTTACTACAGATTCATCCCACCCGATACCTCAATCCGCTGCGCATTGATCCAGCGAGCTTCTTCCGTACATAGAAAGGCAACTACACCCCCAATGTCATCGGGTAAACCTACCCGGCCCAGGGCCGTCGCACTGGCAATTTGCTGGTTGATCTGAGCATTGTCCCGTACGGCTCCACCGCCAAAATCGGTTTCGATGGCTCCCGGAGCTACGACGTTGACAGCAATACCGCGTGATCCCAATTCTTTTGCCATGTACCGGCTCAGCGTTTCAATGGCCGTTTTCAGCGAAGCGTACACGGCGTAGCCTGGATTGGAAAAGCGAGTCAGACCCGAAGAAATATTGATGATCCGGCCACCATCGGTGAGGAGAGGAAGCAGGTGCTGGGTCAGGAAAATGACGCCTTTGAAGTGAACATTTACCAGTTGATCCACGTCTTCTTCCTTCGTGTTGCCGATGGGCGTATATACACCCACACCAGCGTTGTTAATTAAAAAGTTGAACCGTTCCTGGCCAAAGGTATCGGCGAGTACTTGTTTAAACTGCTGCACAAAGGATTCAAATCCAGCCACATGGGCAGTGTCGAGCGGAAGGGCGGCGGCTTTCGCTCCCAGTTGTTCAATCTCTGCGACGACCGCCTGAGCTTCGTCAGCTTTACTATGGTAGGTAAGAATCACGTCGATTCCCTTTTTTGCCAGACTCAGGGCCATATTTTTGCCCAAACCGCGGCTACCCCCGGTAACTAATGCAATACTCATAATGGTCTGTTTCTTAAGGTTTGAAAGAACGGTACTTAGCCGTAAAACCAAGTACCAGCAGGCACAGGGCGTACCCGGCTAGGTCGTATCCCAACCAGCGATTTACGGCTGGCTTGCCGGATGCAAAGATGAGTGCTAGGGCAATCTGGGTGTTTGTAAGGATCAATCCATTCGTTGCAAAAATCAAATCTTAGGCCCGAAAAGCGAGCGGCGAGAAGGAGGTTTGCTTGCGGAAGAAATTGGAAAAGTGGGCCACCTGTTCGAAACCCAAACAGTAAGCAATTTCGGATACCGTCCAGTTGGTTTGTTTGAGCAAAATTTTGGCTTCCTGCAGGAGCCGCTGTTGAATGACTTCCGTGGTGCTTTGGCCCAACGTTTCTTTCAAAACCTTATTGAGGTGATTGACGTGAACCGCCAAATGATTGGCGAAATCCTTGGCCGTACGAAGGCCTACTTTCTGATGGAGCGTATCAATGGGGAACTGCTGTTCCAATAATTCAAGAAAAAGGGAAGTAACCCGGGCAGAGGCCGATGGATGGGAGGAGTTTGCTGGTAAAGGCTGGAGTTTCTGTCCGTAATGAATCAATTCCAACACGTAGGTGCGTAGCAAATCATACTTATAGGCGTAATCGGACGTGATTTCTTCCCGCATCTTCAGGAACAGGCTGTTGAACTGGTCGGCTTTCTCATCGCTCAGCTGGAAAATCGGTATGCCGCCCGGCCGGAAAATGGGTAGCTCGTCCAGGATGACGCCGCTCTTGCTGGGCAGGAGAAACGCATCCGTAAAAATGCAGAAATAACCCGCCTGGTGCTCATCCAGTGGTACGTAGTGATAGGGTACCTTGGGCGAAGCAAACAGCAGGGCATTGGTTTCAATGTCAATGACTTTATCGGCGTATTCGACTCGGTTTCGGCCGCGAATCAGACTGATTTTGTAATAAGTCCGACGATTGTACGGCATGACCGACCGCTGCGTTGTCTTCTGAAACAAGTCTTCGATACTGAAAACATTGAAATGACCAATTTCTTTCGCGACATCCTGCGGAAAGATCGTTTGTTTTTCGAGCGTAGTGCAAGTCGTTATTTCCCGATAAAAATCATCAACTGAGGTCAGTGCCATGTAGCATGGGTTTGTAAAAATCAAATCTACAAAGAGTGATCAAAAAATAAAATCAAGAACATACGGATTTCATGGGCATAGGTAGTCAGGTAAGGAGAAGAGCTGAAATCGAAACATTAAGAAATCTTAATCTTATCCTAAGGTCATTTTTATCGGAGTAGCCGAACTTGGCTCCTGTACAAGGAGAAAATTCGTCGGGGCTGACAGACTCAAAAGGACGAGGCCCTCTGAAATGCTTCGGAAAATGTTTCAGTAAAAGGACTTATTAATGGGTACGGTTGATAAAACGAATCCGTATAGCCCATGTTGAAAGAAAAAACTACCCCGGTAACCAATCGTTCGTGATTCCCCCTTATTCGTCGTGTGAAAAAAACGTTACGCTATTCTATCATTTTCCTGCTCTGGTGGCTATGTAGTGAAGCAACCCTGGCTCAGACAACCGTTTCCGGCCGGGTGCTCGGCTATGTGTGCAATCGGATTGGGGATTATGATGGCTTACGGCTACAAACAACGACGGGCGAAGTACAACTGGGTTTCCCTCCCCACGCCGCTCTCAGTATCCGGCGACTAGCCCGCACTGGGCAAACGATTACCGCCGATGTCGAACCCGGAGCGGGTGGACCCGGCCCGGCTCGCCCGCAGGAGGCCCGGCTGAACCGGTATCGCCTGATTCGGCTGCGAAAACCCTCCTCAGGTTTAGTGATACAAGTGGCCGGTTTGCCGCCGCCTCAACCCCAATCGGGCTCGCTGGTTCAGGCGGAGGGGCCCCTGGTCAAAAAGATACGGGACGAACGCGGGCAACTGATCGCTTTACTGACGGATAAGTATCTCATTGAACTCAAACCCCACCAGGCCGGACAAATTCTTCCCTTGCTGGAAGGTGTTCAACGCCTGGGTGTGACCGGCTTCGAGCGAACTGCCGAGGGTTTTGTCAATCAAACTGGCCGTGCTGTATTACTCCCTTCTACACTAACGATTCGGGGTCAAACCTTTGCACTCTAATGAAAATTCTGTTAATCGACGACGAAGAAAAACTGGCCCTGCACCTGCAGAAAGGTCTTCGGCAGGCGGGTTACGCGGTAGATATTGCCTTATCGGCATCGGTAGGCCTTGAACAGGCAGCCGTAGGCGGTTATGATTTGATTTTGCTGGACCTGATGTTACCCGGAACGACGGGCTTTGACGTATTGCGTACCCTACGGGCTTTTGGCATTGACGCTCCCGTGATGATCCTGAGTGCTCTCAATCAGTCTCGCCACGTAGTAGAAGGACTGGACTTAGGAGCCGTTGACTACCTGCGTAAACCCTTTGAGCTGGAAGAATTACTGGCCCGGATTCGTACGGTACAACGGAGTCAGGCGGGCAGTCGGCTGGTGGTGTGGCAGATCGGAGACCTCCGGATGGATCTGGCCAGTCGGCAAGTCACCCGGGGCGAACAACCCATTGCCCTGACTCCTCGGGAGTATCAGTTGCTGGAACAGCTCATGCGTAATGCCGGTCGGGTTCTCTCCAAAGCTCAATTGACCGAAAAAGTCTGGGAATCCGATTTTGATCGGGGCAGTAATGTCGTGGAAGTACACATCCATCAGCTTCGGAAAAAAATTGACCGGGGCTTTGCCGTGCCGCTGCTTGAAACGGTCGTTGGCGTAGGGTATCGCCTCAAGGGACCACTGGAGATCAATTAAATTCCTTGATGAAGATGGTAGGGTTCTGGCCCATTCGTAGTATTCGGGTAAAGATAGGTCTGGTATTCGGACTTACCTTCTTCCTGGGGTTTGCCGCTGCGGCTACCTACGTATTCCATGAGGTCAAAAAGGTACTGATTCAGCAGGAAAATCGGGCGTTGATGGATCGGGCAACGCGGCTATCCGAACGGGTGTCGCTTTATCCGCTGGTGATTCCATTGCCCGAGTCGGGCGAAGTGCTGGCCCTTTGGTATACCACGGGCGATTCCTCCCGCCGTCTGTACCAGTCGCCGCAATTTCCGGAGCACCTGAGCAAAACCGGAACGACTACGGTGTTTTCATCCGATACCCTGCAATTGGCCCGGGTGAACCGAGATGCGGAGGGCGACTACGGAAAACTGACCACCATCGTGGGGCGTAGCAATCGCCCCCTGACCCGTCAACTGCAAAACATTGGCTGGTTACTGATCAGTACGCTGTTGTTGAGTATGATGATTTCGGGACTGGGAGCCTGGTGGCTGAGCGGCTGGCTGTTACGCCCCCTACAGGCCATCATTCAGTCGGCTCGTTCGGTTAATCTGGCTGGTGGGGTAACCCCCATACCCATGCCCCGGACCAGCGATGAAATACAGGAATTAGCGACGACCATCAACGACATGCTGGCCCGCATTCAACAGGCCGTGGATACGCAACACAACTTCTTTGCCGCTGCCTCGCACGAACTGCGTACGCCGCTAAGCATTCTGCGAACTGAAATCGAAGTCGCCCAGCGGGAGGCGATCAACGACCGCGAACGTTTTTTTCTGGCGAGTCAACTGGGCGAATTACGGCGACTGAGTCGGCTGGTGGACGATCTGCTGGCGATGAGTCAGCTTCGGGCAGGTACCCTGCAACTACGTCCGGAACCCATCGAACTCGATGATTTGACCTTGCAGCTAACGGAACGCTATCATGCCGTTCTGAAGCAGAGACAACTCTATTTGTCGGTGTATTTGGATGATACGGCTCCTTCGTTTCGCGTGGGGGCGGACGAAGACAAACTTACGAATGTGCTGCTCAATCTGCTGGATAACGCCACCAAGTACGCCCGACCACAAACGCAGGTGGATTTGCGACTGGAGATGCTCGACGAAAACGTGGTCTGGTCTTTGACTAACTTGACCAGTGGTCCGGTAGCCGATCCCGATCGGTTGACTCAGGAATTCTATCAGGCCGATACCCAGCACGATGGATACGGCTTAGGCCTCTGGATCAGTCAGCAAATGGTTCGACTCATGGAAGGGTCATTCACCGTAACGGCTACGGAGGATTCTTTTCGAGCCGAGATTCGCTTCAAAAGAAACCAGGACCCCGCTCGGTAAAACAGAGTCTTGGCTCATTCACCTCCACTATCCTTATCCTCTGGCATGGGCCAGCAGTAATTCACCGGAGGCTGAAAAACCGAAGCATAAACAACTACTCACCCACATCAATTTTGTACTCACTCGTAGTTCCCGCTGGCGGCGTATGCTGCTTAGTTACCAGAAACGTGTACCCACTGAAATGAGTCTGTAAGCAGGTCGTAATCAAGGAGGGCCGCAGGGTCGCGTCCTGAATGAGGGCCTCTTTGGCCGGAGCCATCGGTCCGGCGGGTCCTCCTGGCTTGGGACTTGGTCCCGCCGGTGTAACCTGCGTACCCCACGAATCAAAATGCAAAACGATACGCTGGCCGTTACTGAAAACCTTCACGTCGTAAGTAGTCGTCTCATCGTGTACGTGTTCCAGGAGCTGAGCAGAATGGCTCCTGATGCAAACGTCTTCTTCATTGGCTTATTTAGTGGTCTGACCAAAGGAAGATGCATTACCTCTATGCGATCTTACCGGAGCAATAGAACGGCCACTTGCGAACCGAAGTAAAGAAGCTAAATCGGTTGGTTTGATTTCCGGGAATTACCTCAGGAAATCAAACCAACTGGTTTTAGGAAAAGTCCGCTACTAACGGAGCAGAAATGACTTTCCATTGACAGTAAGAACCGAGGCTTCGATTACCTGTTGTTTTTGCAGGCGAACCTGACCCTCACCCGTGGGTTGGACGTATCCTTCTACTGAAACCGTACTTTCTTTCGGAGCGACCGCAATCACCTGGGCGGCGAGGTGAGGAGGTACGCGAACGAGGGTCTGGTCACTGAGGCGTAACCCACTTACCTGGCCCTGCTTGTTGAGCTGATAATCCAGTACTTTCCCCTTAAAAGTCGTCGGCGTTAACGTCGGTGGCGTAGCAGGTGCGGATGGAGGTGTATCGGTTATGACGGTTTGACCACTCGTCAGACTAACCAGCCGGAACAGGCTCTGTCCCTCGGGCGTGAGTTCCGAAGAACCCGTTATCGTTACCTGGCGGCCTGATTTACTCGCCGCCTGAATGGCCTGTCCCAGGTGCGGGGGAAACTGAACGGCTACCTTCTTTCCTTCGGTATGAAGCGTGAATCCGTCCAGAACCGACTCATCGTTGGCGGTGAAATCCTGCACAGTACCGCTCAGCGTCGTGAGGGCAACCAGCCCCGGTTGTTGAAGCGGGAGCGGCCCAGCGGGAGGACCGGGACGGAAGGCAGCGGGGCCTGGACCTACGGGAGGTTGTGCTTGAAGTGTAACGACACTCGCCATACCGGCGAGTACGAGAAGTGCGAATGATGGTTTGCTTTTCATAGGTCTGTTTTGATGACTTACGATGGCAAACCTACCGTACCCACTTAAGGACGATCTGAAGAAACGATTAATTTATCTTAAGCTTAGGATACAGATGAGGTTTTGAATCCGCTTCGCAATTCCGAGCCGGATTCAAAACCCTACGATTTCCCACGTTTCATTACAGAGCAAGTGACTGCGGACCAAATTCTTCAAAGCGAATGGAGGAAGCAGGAATACCCGCGGCCTGTAAATCCCTGAATTGTTTAGTAATGAATCCTGATGGACCACAGACGTAGTAAATGGCCTCGGGATTCAGAACGTAAGGGGGTAGCTGCGAAATATCAACGATGCCCGCCTGAACGCCCGCCTGCGAGCCGCCCAGCTCGGGTAACTGGCTGTAGAACAAGTGCGTGTGCAGGTGTGGATACGCCGCTTCCCATTCGGCCAATACGTCTTTGAAGGCGTGTACGCCCGCGTGCCGGCAGCCGTGAATCCAGTGAATGGGTTGCTCCGAGGAGGAATTCAGCAAATGTTCCAGCATACTCAGCAAAGGCGTTTGTCCAACACCGCCGCTGATGAATACACTGGGGCGGGAATCCGATAGCTCCAGTGTAAATTCCCCGGCCGGAGCACTCAAATCCAACGTATCCCCCTCCTGAATGTGGTCGTGCAGGTAATTACTGATCATACCGTTGAAACTGGGAATGGCGTTGGTTTCCCGTTTCACCGAAATCCGGTAATACCGCTGATTTGGAGCCGAAGAAATGCTGTACTGACGCGGCTGAAGCAACTGGAGCTGGGGCAGAAACACGCGTACGCTCAGGAATTGTCCCGGCCGGTGCGGGGCCACTGGACCGCCATCGACCGGGACCAGATAAAAAGATGTAATCTCGCTGCTTTCGGCCTGTTTAATTTCTATGCGGAAGGGCCGCCAGCCGGTCCAGCCGCCTTCCTGGGCTACATTCTGCTCGTATAGATCCGCTTCCACGCCTGCCATAAGCTTCGACAGTTGCTGATAAGCTTTAGCCCAGGCTTGTAGTAGTTCGGGCGTTGCCGCCTCGCCGAGTACTTCGCCAATGGAAGCCAGCAAATGGCGGCCCACAATGGCGTAATGTTCGGGCCGAATGGATAAACTGACGTGTTTGTGGCCGATGTGGTTCAGAACAGGTAAGAGTACCGAGGGATCGTCGATGTGTTCGGCGTAGGCCAGCACGGCCATCGCCAGAGCCATTTGCTGGCGACCGTTCTGCTGATTCCCCTGATTGAACGTATGTTTAAGCTCGGGATTGTAGCGGAACATGCGTTGGTAAAAGTGCGTCGTTAACTGTACGCCATTGGTTTTCAGGACGGGAACGGTGGCTTTGACGAGTTCTTTTTCTTCGGTGGTCATCATGGTCATCTATGAGAAACAGTGGTGAATTAAATAGTAAAAGACCTTTTAGTCTTTTGTTGAGATAAAAAAAAGAATCAGGCACTTTTTAATCGAACCAGACCTTGGGCAATCAAGTCATTGAAATCACCGATGGTAGACGATTGCAGCATTTTCTGAATCTGAGTCCGTACGCTTTTAAATTGCTGATGGATCGGGCAGGGATTACTTTCTGAACAATTAGGTAAGCCCAAACCGCAACCGCTAAACAGTTTGTCCCCATCAATGGCCCGCACGACGGCAGCCAGCGAAATATCCATCGCCGCTACGAAAAACCCGCCATTCGGGCCTTTCGCCGATTGCAGCAAGCCTTTCCGAGTCAAATCCTGAAGAATTTTGGCCAGAAAGGGTTCGGGAGCATCAATTGCCTGAGCAATCTGACGGAAACCAACTTTGTGCCCAGCGTCCGATTGCTGAGCAATGTAAAGTAGAGCCCGGATGGCATATTCGCAGGTTTTCGAAAACATCGGCGTATTAAACTTGGGACAAACGTACGCGGTTTTGAATAAAAGACAAAAATATCTTTTATTTATTTTTTGCCTGATTTTTTCGGTAGCCCACGCGTATCGGACTTTCCATTCCGCTCGGACGTGTGTTATGATTTTGTAAAAGTTTAGAGAAAACGGTACTTGCCTTTCCGAATGAACCTAGATTCACGCAGTCAAACCCTAGTAGGGGTGCATTCGCACATTCTAGACAAGAAAAGGCTTGAGCGAACTGCTTGTATCATTTAAGATTGTTAAACGTTTTACTGCATCAAATCTATTCTTTACGTACCATGAGCTTTCCACGTTATTTTGCGTATGCGATGCTTTTGTTGGCCAGCGTCCGGACCAGTTACGCTCAGCCGGGGGCACACAAGGCCGTATTCGTAATTGTCGATGGCATTTCTTACGAACAACTCAAAAAAATTCCGACGCCTCATCTGGATGCCATTGCCAAAGTCGGCGGTATGAGCAAAGCGTACGTAGGGGGTCAGAAACAGTCGTATTCACAAACTCCCACCATCTCGGCGGTGGGTTATAATAGCTTGCTGACGAGTACCTGGGTCAACAAGCATAACGTCTGGGATAACAGCATCCGGGAACCGAATTATAACTACTGGACGATCTTTCGCTTCTTTAAGGAAACCTATCCCCAGAAGAAAGCCGCCATTTTTTCCACCTGGCTCGATAATCGTACCAAACTGATTGGTACGGGTTTAGACCAGACCAATCAGCTGGAAATGGATTACTTCTTCGATGGTTTTGAACTGGATACGCTGCATTTCCCGCACGATAACAAATCCGAGTACATTCGCCGCATTGATGAAAAAGTCGTGGATGAGGCGGCGGCCTATATCCGTACCAACGCTCCGGATTTGTCTTGGGTCTATCTGGAATACACCGATGACATGGGCCACCGATACGGCAACAGTGAGGCTTTTACTAAAGCCGTTACGCTGATGGACGATCAAATGGGGCGTTTGTGGAAAGCCATTCAGGAGCGGGAAAAACTGGGTGAAAAATGGCAATTTTTTATTACTACCGATCACGGGAGAAGTGAACCCGTGGGAAAAGATCATGGTCGCCAGTCGGATGCCGAACGTAGTACCTGGATCGTAACCAACGCCAGCGGCTTGAACGATTACTTCCGCCAGTCGGCCAAGACGCAGGCGTACCCCGCTATTGTGGATATCACCCCAACGATTGGTCGGCATCTGGGAATCAATTTTCCGAAAGAACGGGCCTTTGAACTCGACGGCGTACCGCTGACGGGTAAACTTTCGATCAATCACCCCACTATCACCAAAGAAAACAAGCAGATCAAGCTTACCTGGCAGGCGGTTGATAAAACGGGCGAGGTAAAGATCTGGCTGGCCCTAACCAACGATTTTGAAAAAGGCGGCCATGACCGCTACCTGTTGATGGAGCAAGTCCCGGTAACGGCTGAAAAAGCAACACTAGATGTATCTAAGCTACCCGAAGGTTTCTATAAAGTCGTACTGGAAGGAACCTACAATACTGTAAATCGCTGGGTGGTGGAACGGTAAAGGATCGGTAACTAGTAAGCGAAGAGCCGCATGGGTTAGTTCATATAACCCATGCGGCTCTTCACCTGTACTAATGAATTAATTTGTGATTTGAGTAAGGTTTTGTTCCTTCTTTATTCCATTATGAGGATCTAAATAGCTAATCATTTTTACAAAATAGAAGCCACATAAAAACAAGAGAATTTCTTAACTAAATTGATTTTGTGTTAGCAATACAGTCGATTCTCTTTACGATTTAAAATAATAAATAATTCTTTTACCGTTATTTTTAAAACGCAATTAACCTTCTTTGAAAAGAAAATCACCTTGCCTTTATATTTTAATTTAGAACCAACCTCCCCTCTATGAAATGGCTTTATACGAGTATAGTAATGTTACTGTTTTCTTCCCTGTTATACGCACAGCGTACGTCCCGATTTGAATCCAGTCTATTCGTTGAAAAATTTAATTATTTCATCCGCGGGCGTACGGTGGATCCCGGTCCGGATTGGAAAGGGGATTACCTGCCACCACAAGCGAATGGATTTCGCCTGACTTCCGTAAACGGCTGCGTTTTTAAAGAAATGATCCATACGGGTCTGGGTCTTAGTTACGCCCGAATTGCCGGGATCAATGGTATGATGGCTTTTGCCGACCTGCGGGCAGACTTTTCTACGCAACGTTTCATTCCATATTTCTACCTGAATCCTGGCTATTCTCATTTCTGGAATCAGTACGAAAGTGGTACGGCTACCTTTCTATTGGAAACGGGTTTGGGTGCTGGTTATCGACTTAAAGGTAAAAGCCGTATACTCGCCTCCGTGGGCCTGTTAGGCATGCAACAGAGAGGTTACCTCACGGGTAAAATCGGCTTTACCTTTTGAAATTCATCCACTAATACGATTCATTTCACCAACCCATCCAATGATTAAATCAACTTTTTACGTACTGCTTTTTTTCTTCGTTACGGCTTTTACTGGAAAAGCGTACGCACAGGACCGTACCCGGGACGGGTTTTGGTTATCCTTAGCCGGTGGAGGTGCCGTAGGACAAACCAAATTTGCTAATCTAACGGGGGCCGTTGCTTACGAGTTTAAAAACAAACCAACGCTCCTTACCTTTCGCTGTTCGTATAATCTGGGGGTTTTCGAAAAGGAAAGCGTAACTCCTCTGATTGATGTGGCGGATGTAGGCTTACTCTACGGTTACAAAGTAGGAAAGTTTCGTTTTTCGGCGGGTGTGGGTGCGGTATGGGGTACCGATCGGGGAGTATATAAATACTACGATTCCGATCCATTACTCTACGGAAATAATGTGTACGAAAGCCTGGACTATACAACCATTGGCTTGCCCACCGAAATTCGTTTTATTACGGGAGGAAAAGATTTAGGAATCGGTCTGACGGCCTTTGGAAATGTAAACGCCAGGCGTTCTTTTTTCGGTTTAAACCTCGCCTTTTACCTGGGTGAACTCAAATAAATTAGGTAGTTCTACTGTATGTCCTGAAGCCAAAATTATCCATACATTAACTTTAGCAACCATCATTGATTCAGCCAATGCTTAAACGCAGGAGCTTTATCCTTACTGATGATAATATCCAGCGGTTCGTACGTACCTATTTGTACCTTAAGCTTGCCATTAAAGTAGTTGTGAATACTTCGGATACTACCTACGTGAATAATATACTGGCGATTGGCCCGGAAGAAATGCTGCGGATTTAAATCAATTTCCAGCTCTTCGAGTGTATGCGGAATCATGGATTTATCACCGCTTTTCGTGTGGGCGAAGGTGAGCTTGGCTTCCGAGAAAAAGAACTCAATATCTTCTACCAGCAGGGTGGTATAGCCATCGCGGTAGGGCAGCAAAAACCGCTGTCGGGATGGTTTCATCTGCTTCTGATACAAGGCTAGAAACTCGGCGTAAAGCGTAGCTGAGTCGGTGGTGGGTTGGGTAGGATGCAGCTGATCGAACTTATCCAGGGCCTGAGCTAGTTCGTCGGCGTCAATGGGTTTTAACAAGTAATCAATGCTGGTAACCTTAAAGGCCATCATCAGGTACTCATCGTAGGCTGTCGTAAAAATGATGGGGCTACTGACGGGTACCTGCGAGAAAATGTCGAAACAAATGCCATCCGCCAGCCGAATATCCATAAAAATTAATGGTGGCTTCGGCTGCGTTTTCAGCCAGGCCACACTTTCGCTAACGGTACCTAAAACCGCCAAAATCTGATGATTTGGGCGAAGGCTTTGCAGCAGTCGAATCAGACGGTTCACATTGGCTTGTTCGTCTTCAATAATCAAACAGGGCAAAAGGCTCGTATTCATTCGTACGTAGTGCTCAGGCTAAGACTGGATTGCGGGGCGTGTGGAAAATCAAATAGGGGGAGTTCTACCCAGAAGTGCTGACCATTGGCGTTTACCACCGGTACCTGACTGGAAAGAATGCGATACCGATTCTTAATGTTTTTCAGTCCCAAACCCGAAGAGGGTAGCGGCGTCGGAAAGGGCTGGATGTTGTTGGTCACGCACAGGCGATTGCCCACTTGTTCGATACAAATAGTTAAGGGTTCGGCTAGGGTCGCCCGGTTGTGCTTGATGGCATTTTCAATCAGTAATTGAATGGAAATGGGTGGAATCCACTTATGACCGAGTGACGGATTAAGGTCCAGTTCAATCAGCACCTGTTGCCCGTGCCGGATGCCAATCAGGTATTGGTAGGCTTTGACAAAAGCAATCTCGTCCTTCAGGGGTACTAAATCCTGCTTCATGTTCTGGATCATGTAGCGGTACACCTTGGCCAATTTATCCAGAAAGAGGGAAGCCTTGGAAGGATTTTCCAGAATCAGTTCGGATAAAGTACTGAAGTTGTTGAAGAGAAAATGCGGATCGAGCTGAAGCTTGAGCGATTGTAACTCCGCCTGCAGGGCCATTTCTTTCAGTTCCAGCGTCTTTACTTTCAGTTCGGCCGCTTCTTCCAGCGTGGTTTTCCAGCGGTTCAACAGAAAGTAACCCGTATGATAGGTGCTCACCATGAGAGCTACGATTAGATTGACGACGAGAAACTGCCAGGCTTCCAGTACTTCCTTAGGCGTGGGCGTTTCCGGATAAATCCAGGCATATACCTGATCCTCAATCAACAAAATGATCACACTGGCCAGTAGCGTACAGACGGTCTGCACAATAAACCGCAGGAGCGGTGAGCTCGACCAGGGAAACCAGCCTTCCAATCCATCGGCAATACCGATACTCACTTCGATCAACAGCCAGCAAAACAGGAAGGTAATGGTCAGATCCGTCGCCCACTGTTTGCAGACGAGCGTACTCCCAATATTCCAGAGCGAGCTTTCCGGATTAATGAGGTAATACAGCACGTGAATGGCCAGCATGACCACCGGGGTCAGGGCCAGTCGAATGTACCGTTTATAGGTACGACGATCCAGATGCAAAGGAGTGCCAGGCATACGCTTGTTGGAATTAACGCCAGCCACCGCCCAAAGCCCGGTAGAGCTCAATGGTAGCACTGGCTTTTTCGCGTTCTAATTGGGTGACGGCCAGTCGGGACTGCAAGTAATTACTTTGGGCGGTAATAATTTCCAGATAGTTCGCCATACCGTTTTTAAACAACAGCTCCGTTGAGCCGATGCCTTCTTCGAGGGCTTGTCGCCGGTTGGTAGCTGATTGAATCTGTTCTTCGAGTTTCTGGTTGGCTACCAGGGCATTCGATACTTCCATATAACCCGTGAGTACGGCCTGCTGAAAGGTAATGGCTGCCCGTTCCTGATCAATACGAGCTTGCTCCACCTGCGTTTTCAACTGGCGACGCTGGAAGATGGGCTGGGTGAGCCCTCCGGCGATGTTCCAGAAAAACGATCCCGGTACACTCAGCCAGTTTGAAGCCTGGAAGGAAGTAAGACCACTCTGTGCGGTAATGAGTAAGCGAGGATACAGGGCCGTTTGAGCAATACCCAGCCGGGCGTTGGCCGAGCGAAGGGCGTATTCGGCGGCGTGAATATCGGGCCGGGCTGCTAGTAGGGATACCTCATAGCCGCCTTTGGGGTTAATCGTAAATTCCGGACCGGTATGGGCCTGACGTAGAATCGCTTTGGCGTATTGTCCGCAAAGCAGACTTAAGGCGTTTTCCTGTTGGATAATACTTTGCTGAATTTGCGGAATCAGTTGCTTGGTGGCTTCGAGTTGAGCTTTGGCTTGCTGAATGGCCAGTTGCGTCGCTTCCCCGACGCGGTACTGGATGTTCGTAATCCGTACGGTAGAGTCACTCAACTCCTGACTATGGACGGCAATTTTGAGCTGTTCATCCAGCATCAATAGGTTGTAAAATCCACTGGCTACATCAGCTACCAGCCGCGTTTGTACGCCACGTTTGATTGCTTCGTTTTGAAGCAAATCCGACAAGGCTTGTTCTTTTTGTCGTCTGACGCGACCCCAGAGATCAATTTCCCAGTTCAGGCCCATATTCAGACTAAAGTCGCTGACATTTAGCGTACCAATAAACGCTTCATTACCCAGACCGGCGAAGCTGTTCCGGGCCGTTCGGTTGCGACTCACCTGCAATTGAGCGTTCAGATCAGGCAGGTAATTGAGTTTCACCTGCTTTAACGTGGTCTGAGCGTATTCGATGTTTTTAATGGCAATCCGCAAATCGTTATTGGACGTCAGGGCTGTATCAATCAATGCCTGAAGTAAGGGATTGGCGAAAAAATCCCGGAGGTGAGGCAGCGTAGCCAGACTAGAATCGGCGGGCTGATCGTTTCGAAACTGCCGGGGCGTCTGAGTATCGGGGCGTTTGAAATCCTTACTCACCCGGCAGGAGGTAAGCAGAACAAACACGAGTAGTAGGGAATAAAAGGCTTTCATGTGCTAATCAATCGATTAGATAAGGGAAATGTGGATGGAAGCAAACTCCGAACCCGCCTCACAGGCCAGCAAAAACGGGCCGGAGCTTACTACTCATCTATCGTTAACCTGGCTTATTTACGCCTATACAGGTTGGGGCCGGGAGCGTTTCCGGCTTATTTTTTCCTGTAAAGACTGGCAAAGGACAAACAGTAGTGGAATAATGAGCAACCCTAACAGGACGCCGGTGATCATTCCTCCCGCTGCACTGGTACTGATGGAACGGTTACCTACGGCGGAGGACCCCGTTGCAAACATTAGCGGGATCAAACCTGCCACGAAAGCCAGCGAAGTCATCAGAATGGGACGGAAACGTTGCCGGGCTCCTTCTACGGCCGCCTCCACAATACCCAGCCCCGACTGTCGGGCTTTGAGGGCAAATTCAACGATCAGAATCGCATTTTTAGCCAGCAATCCAATCAGCATGATCAAGCCAATTTGCACGTAAATGTTGTTAGTAATACCCGCCATGCCGATGGCCAGATACACGCCCAGTAAACCCGTCGGAATGGATAAAATAACGGCTAGGGGTAGCAGATAGCTCTCGTACTGAGCCGCCAGCAGGAAGTAGGTAAACACCACGCACATGCCGAAGATGAGTACCATCTGGCCCGCGGATTCTTTTTCCTCCCGGCTCAGTCCGCTCCATTCGTAACCGTAGCCCGCGGGTAATTTTGCCTGGAGAATACGCTCGGTAGCATCCATGCTTTGGCTGTTGCTGTAGCCTTCCTTGGCCAGAATATTGACGGTAATGCTGTTAAACAAGTTGTAGCGGTTGACCACGTCGGGGCCGTATACCTTGTGTAAGCGAACCAGGTTGCCAATCGGGATCATCTGACCACTCGCATTTTTGACAAAGACCTGATTCAGGGATTCTTCATCCATCCGGAATTGGCCTTCGGCTTTGACGTTCACCCGGTAGAATTTCCCGAAGCGAACAAAATCACTCGACTGGGCACCGCCGTAAAAGAGTTGCAGCGTCGTCATGACCTCGCGGGGCGTAGTGCCCAGCTGGTAGGCTTTATCTTCATCAACAATCACTTCAAACTGCGGGAAGTCACTGCGGAAAGTGGTGAACGCCGCTCCAATGGCCGGGTCCTGATTCAGAGCTCCAATGATTTGCTGAGCCTGGGTGTTAAAGCTGCTCAGATCGCCGCCCGTTTTGTCCTGTAGCACGAGTTCTGAGCCGTTTACGCTGCCAAAACCTTCCACGGGAGGTGATCGGAAGAGACTGAAATCCCCTTCCTTGACGTTGGCCAGCCGCTGGTTCATGGCTTCGATAATCTCGTTCATGTCCTGAATTTCTCCACGGTCCTTAATCGCTTTCAGCCGAATGAAGCCAACAGCGTAGGCGGGACCAGCACTGTTACTCAACAGGTTAAAACCGGATACGCTGGTTACGGATTCTACCTCCGGCATTTTCTTAACGGCCTGATCGATGCGGCGAATAGCGGCGGTCGTGAATTTTAGGTTATTGCCGGGAGGTAAGGAAAGCGAGTAGACAATGAAGCGATCGTCTTCGTTGGGTACGAAATCCTTGGGTGCCCGGCTCATCAGGAAAAAGGCCAGTCCGGTGACCAGGGCCAGAGCGGCAATCCCCACCCATTTGCGGGCAATGAGAAACTGGATGATACGGATGTACTTGGACGTCAGGTTGTCAAAACCCGCGTTGAAGGCCGTTACAAAGCGTTGACTGAAATTCTGCTTGGGCGTCTGACCATGCGTATTTTTCAGAAACAGGGCACACAGGGCCGGACTTAGCGTCAGGGCGTTGACGGCTGAAATCAGAATGGCACTCGCCAACGTAAAGGCAAACTGCTTGTAGAAAATCCCCGCCGGACCGCTCATAAAGCCTACGGGAAGGAACACGGCCGCCATCACCATGGTAATCGATAAAATGGCTCCCGTAATTTCCTGCATGGCGGAAACTGTAGCCTGTTCGGGTTCCAGATGTTCTTTTTCCATTTTGGCGTGAACGGCTTCCACCACGACAATGGCATCATCCACGACAATCCCGATGGCCAGTACCAGAGCAAAAAGCGTCAGTACGTTAATGGAAAAGCCGATAATCTGCAAAAAGAAGAAGGTACCCACAATGGCCACGGGTACGGCAATTGCTGGAATTAGCGTGGAACGCCAATCCTGCAAAAACAGAAACACCACAATAAACACGAGAATAAAGGCCTCCACCAGCGTCTGCTTCACCTGATCGATGGATTGATCGAGGCGTTCTTTCACGCTTTGGATGATGTCGTACTGCACGCCCTTGGGGAAGCGTTTACTGCTTTCATCGAGGGTTTTGCGAACGGCAATTTCAATTTCATTGGCATTGGAACCACTGACCTGCTGAATGGCGAGGGTAACGGCTGGTTTACCATCTTCTTTGTTATCGCTGTCGTAAAAAGCGGAACCGAACTCAATGCGGGCCACGTCCCGAAGCCGGAGTAACGATCCGTCGGGTTTGGCTTTCAGAATGATGTGTTCAAACTCTTCGGGTTTGTTGAGCTTGCCCTTGTATTTGACAATGTACTGTAGGGGAGCCTTCGATTCTTCACCCAGTTTCCCCGGCGAAGCTTCCAGACTACTGTTAGCAATGGCGGTTTCAATATCCTGCGGAACGAGGTTGTTTACCGTCAGCTTTTGCGGGTTCAGCCAGATTCGCATCGAGTAGTCCTTACTGCCGAAAATCTGCACGTTTCCTACCCCTTTGATCCGCTTAAGGGCCGGCACCAGGTTAATTTTGGCGTAGTTCTGAAGGAAAAGCTCATTAAACTTAGCCGAATCCTGACTCATCACGTTAAAGAACATGATGTTACTGTTCTGCTGTTTGATGGTCGTAATCCCCGCCCGAATCACTTCCGCGGGAATCTGACTGTTGACCTGAGCAACCCGGTTTTGTACGTTTACCGCTGCCTGATCGGGATTTGTGCCCTGATTAAAGATGACCTGAATGGAAAAGGAGCCATCGCTACCCGCCGTAGACTTGATGTACTGCATGTTTTCCACCCCGTTGATGGATTCTTCCAGGGGCGTAATCACCGAACGCGTGACGCTTTCACTGTTGCCACCAGGGTAGAGACCGGATACGTAAATGGTTGGGGGGGCAATGTCGGGGAACTGCATGACCGGCAGCTGGGTCAGGGAAATAAGGCCCAGCAGCACCAGTACAATGGAGATGACCGTGGCCAGTACGGGCCTATGAATAATTTGTTGAAGCATAAGGAGAAATGATTCGCCAGTGAGTACTGGCTACAGGAGATCGTTTACTGAACCGGTTGTACCTGCTCGCCTTCCGTTACCATTCCGGCGTCTTTGGCAATGATGCGGTCACCCGCGTTGACGCCTTTAACCAGCACGTAGTTATCGCCGCTTTTTCCGTTGACCTCAATCGGTACCCGCTCGGCGTGGTTATCCTTGGTCAGACGGAAGACGTAGAACTGATCCTGAATATCAGCCACGCCCTGCGTTGGGATGAGAATGACACTCTGCCGGGTTTCGGGCAGTACAATGCGACCCGTATTGCCCGAGCGGAGCAGATACCGGGGGTTGGAAAAAGCCGCCCGAACGCTGATACTACCCGTGCCCGTGTCAAACTTTCCGTCCACCATCTGTACTTTGCCGGGCTGCTCGAAAGGCTTCCCATCGGCGAGTACCAGCTGTACGTTCGGCAATTTTTGGAGGGTTTCGCTGAGGGACTGCGTAGAATTTCGGCTGAGCTGAAGAAAGTCCTGCTCGGTCATTGAAAAATAGGCGTAAACCTGACTGATGTCCGAAAGCGTCGTCATGGGTTCGGTATCGCTGCGGGAAGCCAGGTTACCGAGGCGTTTAGGAATCCGGCCAATGTAACCGCTGACGGGAGCCTTGACCAGGGTAAAGCCCAGATTGATCTGAGCCGTGGCGACGGCAGCTTGCTGCAGGGCCACGTTGGCCTTGGCCGTTTCGTAGGCGGCTTTAGCCGTTTTTAGCTGAAATTCGGAGGTGACCCGGTTCTGACTGAGTTCGGTGAATTTTTCAACTTCCAGCGTCGCTTTCTTTAATTCCGCCTGGGCGGCTCCCAGGTTGGCCTGAGCCGTATGCAGGGCTTCGCGGTAGGGAGCATCGGCTATTTTGAACAGCGGCTGACCCGCCCGGACAAACGCTCCTTCTTCAACGTAAATCTTTTCCAGATAGCCTTCTGCCTGCGGACGAATGTCAACGTTGACCTTGCCTTCAATGCGGGCGGGGTATTCTTTGTGAAGCGTTACGGAACGTTTCTGCAGGGTTAGTACGCTGCGTCGTTGCGGGGCAGCGGCCTGCGTGGTTTGGTTTTCTGCGGAGGAATGGCAACCAGCCAGGGTTATAAGAGCACCCAACAGCACCAACAACAGCGTATCGTTTTTCAAGAATGGGAAGTGTTTCACTTTGATTGCATTTTTAATGCAGCAAATATAGATAGGCCGCAAAGGTAGGATTCCTTTTTTGTTACCCAGTCTGTCAAACGGCCTACTCAGTCGGAAAGAACGCCGACTCATTCGTCTAGTTTAAAGAAGAATATGCAGGGAGTACAAAAAATTTACTTTCTCTTTGCCAACTATAGGTTGTATTGACGTGTCTGAGCGAAGTAACAAACCAATTTTCCTATGAAACGACTGCTCTCAGTACCCGTAGCATTAGTAGCGATGTATGCACTGGTGTGGATCTTCAGTGCCTGCCAAAAAGATGAACCAGAAGCGGTCTGTAAGAATACCTACGAAAATGTGGATGCCCTACTAAGCGAAGCCCAGGGAAAATGGGCTCTGGTCTCTTCTCAATCAGGCTGGACCAACCAAACTACTTTAATCGAAGATAATATTCGGATACAATTGGCTCAGGATCAGTCTATGATCGTTCTTAAGAACGATTCAACGGTACAAACGCTTCAATTTACGATCACTAAAACCAACGGGGTATTTGAGTACGCTCAAAGAAAGCAATCCGATGATAGAAGGGTATTGTTTTTAAGTAATGGGGAAATTTCACTTTGTGGGAACAATCAGCTTAGGTTAGATAACCGAATGGTGGACGGACCTTTGTACGTTTTTAAAAAAGTTGACTAAGGCGGGATAGAACTAGCTGTTGTTGAGGGAAATGGAGCGTTAACTCTAGTATTGAACCAATGAATGGGCGGTACGTAAGGTTCATGATTTTAACGTAAGAATACGGGCTAAGCGTATTTTTGCCCGTATTCTTAGTAGCAAACGAGACTCCTTTTGTAACTTTTCTGCCTACGCAGAGTAATCAGGTGTGTGTTCAACTTTTACCGGAAAACCTGATGAAATCGTATCGTTTCTTTTCCACTCTGTTGGGGTGGGCCGTCCTTCTCTTTTTGAGTTTTAGTACCTCTGCTCAGTCTACCGCCGCTACTGATTTGTTACTCCCCGCACCTAGTGGTAAGCATGGCGTCGGGCGGTACTGGTTATGCGTGAGGGATAGCTCCCGGGGAAACCGGGAAATCTCCGTATTCGCTTATGTTCCGACTGAGAAAACCAACCAAAGACAATTCGTAATTCCAACGCAAGCTTGGCGGAGTGCTTATTTGCCAGTACTGCAAAAAAAGCTGGGTGAGTCCGCCGCCAACGCGGTGGCGACGAGTAAAGCGTATCTAACCGAGCATCCAAGCCTGTCCGGCCGAAAGAAATGGCCTGTTATTCTGTTTGCTCCCGGTTTAGGCTGGTCTACGCTTGAGTACAGCTTTATTATTCAGGAACTGGTCAGTGCGGGCAACGTCGTTGTCGCGGTGAATTCTTCGCCGGTATCACCCGTCGTGCAAAGCCCAGTCGGTTCATTCGTAACGGAAAGCGTTTCCGGGGATAAATACCAGGTAGTGGCGGACGATCTTAGCTACGTGCTAAATCAACTTCACACAAAAGCGGCCGAGTTTCAACCGATTCTAGCACACGTTGACTTTCAGCGAATGGCGGTGCTGGGCCACTCCCTAGGCGGAGCAGCGGCTCTGTTGACGGCGAGTACGCACGAAAATCTGAAAGCGGCCATAAATCTGGATGGGGACCTAATGGAAGCCAGTGCCCAAGCCAAGCCGCATTGCCCGGTTCTGTTTCTCAATCAAATCCCTGCTCCAATGGAAAAACGGTCCTGGCAGGCTCTGAAGCAGGATTCGGATCGGGGCTGGCGGTATGAACAAATGGCAAAAACAACGGCTCAGGCTTCGCAGGGCCTGTACATCTCCATTGCCAGTATCTATCATTCCAATTTTCAGGACTACGCCTTACTAGCCCCCGATTTAATTCCCGAAACCATTCGAAAGGTGCGGTTAGGTCCTATCGATGGACGTACAGGGCTTCAGCGAATTACGTTTCTCTTGCGTACCTATCTCGATCAGGTATTAAAAGGTACAAAAGTGGATTGGCAGAGCATAAGCCGACAATATCCGGAGGTTCGGATTATAGATACCAAATCCTGAAGCAGTCGTTTGTCGTTAAACCCAAAGTCCTTCGCCCGCTGTACACTAAACGTTTCTGGCGGAGGATTTTTTGTTGCTTTTTCTAAAGTAGCCATTGAGTTTAGGTCATATAATGTATTGATAACCATTAATAAATTATTGTTTGAATATGAATTGTTCGCCATTGAATGTTAAAAAAGTTGCCTCAGTCTTTTTATCTGCTTTTATTTGCCTATCAATTTAGTAGATTAATAGGTTTTGTTGGGTCTTTCTTCCCTTTTGAATCAATGAACGGTTGTCACGAGCTTTCAGCGTGCTTTCTACGGCTTGAGTAAGGGAGTACCCCACCGGTTGTGCGTCTTTTTCAGACCTGTTTCAAAACTCTTTGTCATGCGATTTACCTTCAGCTATACGGTTATACTTATACTGTCCTTTGCTTCGATAGTTCAGGCTCAAAAAGCTCCCCGGCCCAACATCGTCTTTATTATTGCGGACGATCTGGGCTACGGCGATGTAGGATTCAACGGCCAGAAGAAGATCAAAACGCCCAACCTTGATCGGCTGGCCGCCGGAGGCATGCGGTTTACGCAGTTTTACGCCGGTACCTCCGTTTGTGCCCCTTCGCGGTCCTCTCTCATTTCAGGCCATCACACGGGGCATACGTACATCCGGGGCAACAAGGGCGTATTGCCCGAGGGGCAGGAGCCCATCGCCGACTCGGTCGTAACCGTGGCCGAAGTATTGCAACAGGCGGGGTACAAAACTGGGGCGTTTGGGAAGTGGGGCCTCGGACCCACGGGCTCCGTTGGCGATCCGAATCGCCAGGGCTTTGAGGCTTTCTACGGCTATAACTGTCAAACGCTGGCCCATCGGTACTATCCTAACCATCTCTGGGAAAATGACCGAAAGATTGTTTTGGAAGCTAATGAGAGCCTTCGTCAAACGAAGCAGTACGCTCCTGATCTCATTCAGGCCAAAGCACTGGACTTTATCGAAGCCCAATCCAACGACCAACCCTTCTTCCTGTTCTTGCCCTACATTCTACCCCACGCCGAATTGCTGGTTCCCGACGACAGTCTATTGCAGTACTACAAAGGGAAGTTTCCCGAAAAACCCTACGTGGGGCAAGATTACGGTGCCGAAGCGACCCGGGGCGGATACACTTCGCAGCCCTACCCACACGCTACCTTTGCGGCCATGGTGGCAAGGCTGGATTGGTACGTGGGGCAAATCGTAGCTAAACTCAAGGAAAAAGGGCTGGATAAGAATACCCTTATCATTTTTACCAGCGATAACGGACCTCACATCGAAGGCGGAGCCGATCCGGATTTTTTCGATAGCAACGGACCTTTCAAGGGGTACAAGCGGGATCTGTACGAAGGAGGCATTCGGGAGCCGTTCGTGGCCTACTGGCCCGGTACGATCAAAGCGGGTTCATCGAGTGCCTACCTGGGAGCCTTCTGGGATTTATTACCCACGTTCGGTGAACTGGCGGGTACGAGTGCTCCCCAAGGCATTGATGGGCTTTCGTTTGCGGCGACCTTGACGGGGCGTGGCAAGCAGCCTCAGCACAGTTACCTGTACTGGGAATTTCACGAACAAAACGGCAAGCAAGCCATTCGCCAGGGCAACTGGAAAGCTGTACGATTAAACGCGGGTCGTCAGCCGAATGGCCCGGTTGAACTATACGACTTGTTAAAAGATCCCGGTGAAACTACTAATCTAGCCTCGAAATACCCCGCGAAAGCCAAAGAACTGGGTCAGTTGATGAACCAGTCGCACGTTCCCTCGGCTTTATTCCCTTTTGGAACGGCGGAGAAGTAGCGTATCGTTTTACGAAGTGCATACATACGAGTTAAGACAAATCCCTGCTCAAACGCTTCTCTAAATCCCAGAAAAATTTTGCTGGATCTTAAAACGTATAGAGAATAGAGTTAGTGCTGATTCTGACGTAACGGTCTATTGTCTGTAAGGGTAAAGTCCGGTAAAAATAGATCACTTTAGTAACGTACCCGCGTGCCCGAATTCCGGTGCCCTGATGTAACTGCCTATGAAAAAAACGACGCTATCCGCCTGCTTGCTGACCTGCTTACTGAGTGTCGCCGGAGCCAGTCAGGCTCAGGTGAACTGGCCCGTAATTACCTTTCAGCATAAACCCTGGTCCCGTTGGTGGTGGGAGGGCAGTGCCGTTAAGAATCAGGAACTTCGTAAAGCCCTGGAAACTTACCAGAAAGCCGGTTTGGGTGGACTCGAAATTGTGCCGATTTACGGGGTGAAAGGCTACGAAAAAGATTTTCTCACTTATTTAAGTCCGCAATGGATGGAGGCTTTAGCGTATACCCTCCAGGAAGCCAAACGCCTGAATCTGGGGATTGATATGTCGCAGGGCTCGGGCTGGCCCTTTGGTGGCCCCTGGGTTACCGAGAAAGATGCCGCCAAAACGGTATATCACCAAACCTACGAACTCAAAGAAGGACAACACTTGGCGGAGAAAGTACTTTACTCGGTACCCGGATTCGTTCGAACGGCGAATCCAACGAAACTGGAGTTGTCGCAGGTAAAAGCCCCTTTATCCGCTAATACTAATCTGCAGGAGCTAGCTCTGGATCAGATTCAGTACCCCGCACAGCTCAAAGCCCAGCGGCTGGTGGCTCGAAATCAGCAGGGTACCACGCTGGATCTGACCAGCAAACTCGACGAGAATAATACCCTCAACTGGCAGGCACCCGCCGGATCATGGAAACTACTAGCTCTCTTCGAAGGCATGCACGGAAAGATGGTTGAACGGGCGGCCCCTGGCGGGGAGGGTTACGCCATCGATCATTTCTCGAAAGTCGCTACGGATCGGTACCTGAACCAATTTGATCAGGCATTCAAGGGTCATACGCTGAAAGGCTTACGGGCGATGTTCAACGATTCCTACGAGGTGGACGACGCCCGGGGCCAATCCAACTGGACGCCGGAATTCTTTGCCGAATTCAGGAAACGTCGGGGCTATGCACTGGAAGAGCACCTCTTCGATTTATTAGACAAGGGCGAAAACCAACTCGGCGTTTTATACGATTACCGACTAACCATCAGTGAATTATTGCAGGAGAATTATACATCAGCCTGGCGAAAATGGGCGAATCAGCGGGGCTATCCCATTCGTAATCAGTCCCACGGCTCACCCGCCAACATTCTGGATTTGTACGCCACCTCCGATATTCCAGAAACTGAAGGCCGGGATATTTTCCGTTTTAAGTTCGCTTCCTCGGCTGCTCATGTAACGGGCAAAACGCTCGTTTCCTGCGAGGCGGCTACCTGGCTTAATGAGCACTTTGTCTCCACGCTGGGCGATGTCAAGCGGGCTACGGATCTGTACTTTCTGGGCGGCGTGAATCACCTGTTTTACCACGGTATTGAATATTCGCCTAGTACCGACCCCTGGCCGGGCTGGTTGTTTTACGCGGCTGTCCATTTTCAGCCCACCAACCCCTTCTGGCACCATTTCCCAACGCTCAACCAGTATATTGCCCGGTCGCAGTCCTTTCTTCAGCAGGGTCGGGCCAATAACGATGTCCTGCTGTATTATCCGCTAGCCGATAAGTACAACGAACCCGGTCGCGAGTTGCTGCAACACTTTGATGGCATGGAGAAGGGTTTTAAAGGTACCGTTTTTGAAGCCAGTGCCGAAGAAATGCAGGCGAAAGGTTACGCGTTTGACTATATTTCGGATAAACAAATCCTGACGTTACAGACCCAGCAAAAGCAGCTGATTAGCCAAGGAGGCCGCTACCAGACGCTCGTCTTGCCCGCCGTGCACTACCTGCCCCTAGCAACGCAAAAAGCTCTCTTGCAACTAGTACACAACGGAGCCACGGTCATCTTTTACAAAAACCGTCCCGAGCGGGTGCCGGGCCTTTTCCAGCACGAAAGCCAGCAAAAGGCTTTTGACGAAGGTTTCGCGGGTTTACAATGGTCGAAATCGGAGGCTGGTCAGCGGGCCGTCTGGGGTAAAGGTCAACTGTTGTTGGGTAATGATTTGACCGAGTTATTTGAGCAGGCTGGGGTACGGCGGGAAGCGATGGTAGCCGAAGGGATTCAGTTTAGCCGCCGGTTGATCGGATCAAAGACCTTGTACTTTATCCTGAATACCAACAAAAAAGCCTGGGATGGCTGGTTGCCGCTTTCAACCAGGGCCGCCTCGGTTGCTTTATACGATGCGTATACGGGCAATAAGGGACTCGCCCGCCTGCAAGACGGAAAAGTTTGGGTTCAACTAGCCGCCGGAGCCTCGTTGTTGCTGGAAACGGCACCTACCCAACAGACGGGCACACCCTTTCCCTATTACAAAACAGCTGGAGCGAAAACAGCCCTGAAGGGTCCTTGGAAGGTACACTTTAGGGAAGGAGGCCCAAGGTTACCGGCAGATCTAGAACTAACTATATTAAAACCCTGGACGGAGGTCAACCAACCTGAATTACTGGAGTTTTCGGGACTGGCTAGTTACCAAACTACGTTTACGAAACCCGAAGGTTCAGCCAAACGCTGGTTGTTGCAACTGGGTAAACTTCATGGCAGTGCCGAAGTGCTGGTAAACGGAACATCAGTGGGCACTTTATTGGAAGATGATCAGCAGGTAGTGCTCGAAGAACGCTGGTTAAAAGCTAGTAATAGTCTGGAGATCAAAGTAGCCAATGGCATGGCTAATCGCATTATTAGTCTGGAGAAGCAGGGTGGGGCGTACAAGAAGTTTTATAATACCAACTTCCCGGCCCGGCTCAAAGAAAACGTGGGTAAAGATGGCCTGTTTACGGCCAAAGACTGGAAGCCCCTGCCGTCCGGACTGGAAGGGGAAATCACGATTCAGCCCATTGAGTAAGTTGCCCGTACAGGTGAAGGTTTCATTCACTCGGGTGGAAGCTTTATTTCGATTCAAAATGAACAGGAAGGAATTGGATAGTCCGCCCCCCTATTCAAGCTACTCTTTTAAACTTGAGTCCGATCGGACAGATCGTAAGTCAGGTATTTAAGCAAAAAGGCCAAGCGTTTTACACCAGGCAAAAAATTGAAAAAGGGCGGTTTGGTTTAATTCTGGGTACGTGAAGATTTTATGAATCCGGGATACATCAGACCGGAGATTCGAGGAAATACCGTCCTGCAAAAAGAGAAAAACCAGTTTTTGCTGGTGAAGTAGCTGTCGAATCGATAACCGGTCTTCGGTACGGGACGCAAGGGTGTCGTTGCCTTTAAGGAGGTCCGGGGTAAGGAATGAATAGGCTGAGCTTACGGTAGCTAACGCGGGCTGAACGATCACAATAGCATCCGAAATTTTTAACCCCGGTGTTTCCGCGTCAGACTGGTCGGCATCTAAACTTTGTAAATAAATTTCATTACCCTTATTCCATAGATAATCCGCTACATCAAACGTTAGCGAATCTTCCGCCTGGGTGTCTCCGATGATTAGAAATTTCATAACTAAGTGGGTCTGTTACTGCTATAAATCGGGGTGTCTCTTACCGAGAGGCTTACTCGGAAACGTGTAGTTTTCGGAAATCCGTGGGGGACTTCCCAACGAGCTTGCTAAACAAACGGGTGAAATACTTCCCGTCTTCGTAACCCAGGCCATAAGCAATTTCCTTGACGCTTTGGGTCGTGTAGAAAAGCTGTCGTTGAGCCTCCTGGATTACCTCCTGCTGAATAAAATACGTCGAAGGAAAACCCGTAACCGATTTTACCGTATCGTTTAAGTAACTCACCGTAATGTTGAGCATCGCGGCGTAATCCGCGGGTCTTTTCAGGTTCAGAAAATGGACTTTCACCAGTTGCTGAAATTTCTTCGATAGGTCAACGCTTCGCAGGGTATGCTGCTGAATGCGTTGCTCTTCCTGGATCTGAAAGAGATGAGCGGCCTGATAAAAAAAGGCATTCAGCAAGTGCTGCAACAGCTGAACCTGAAAACGCTCGGGCTGCCCGGCATGGACCCGCGTATGAATGAGCTTAAACAGGTGAATGAACCAATCCAGGCTGGACGCGTCCAGACGCATGAGTACGATTCGGGAAAAAGCCTGATCAATCACGGTGCGGGCTTTGGGATCAATCAGAGCCGCATCGCAGGCCAGCATCCAGCCGTGAGCCTGCCGGGCAAAACCCAACTGGTGGACTTGTCCGGGACAGGAGATTAACAGACTCGATGTACCGACTTCCATCTGCTGAAAATCAATGCTAAAATTAACCGCCCCCCGTTCCAGCAAAAAACAGCAGTAGTGATCATGGCGATGAGGAAGCATGCTTCGATCCTGGTCAAGTACCTCGATTTCATCAAAAGAAAACGACTGAATCTCAATGCCCGATAGGCTTTCAATGAGCGAGTAAAGGGCTATGGTTTCCTGGGTCATGGCTGTAGTCAGGACCAAAAGCCGAGTGCATAAATTTTAGCGTGCACGTCCGGCATGGTTTTTAGTTTTTTTCGCAGGCCTTGTACCAGCGGGATATTTCCGGCAATATAAATGCTAGTATACACTTGTAACGACTGCGTTTGAAGCCATGGTTCCAGCTCCGCCTGTCCATTGCCGTGACTTTTTACTTTAAACTCAAACTCGGGGTACTGCCAGGAGGCCGGAAACGCGTAATCATCCGTGAGCAGAACGCAACCTTGCATGGGATAATGTTCCCGGTTTGTGAGTTGTCGCAAGCTCAAAAAGTGACCCAAGGCACTGGCGTCCCCCAGACAAAGGATTTTCCCCGGCTTTTCGGGCAAAGGAGCCGCATGAGCGAGGCCCAGCAAAATGGTATCACCCGCTTTGAGTTGCCGGGCCCAGCGACTGCCAGCCCCCGCGTGCCCCGTTTCGATGTAGAAGGTACATTGCCGGGTGTCAACGTCCCATTCGGCGGGCGTATAATCGCGGTACGTAAGTGTTTCTACCTGACACTTGAAACGTTTGATACTTTCCCACTTTTCCATGGCAACGGTTGGGGTATGAATGACAATTTCGTGCAAGGTGGATGGTTGCCAGGCCCGGACGCTAACTACCTGAGCCGGAGTAAGCATTCTTTCCATTAAACCCGACGCCGCTTTTTTAAGAAGATTGGCCATAGTTGATTGATTTGTTGGCAAAACTACGAGCCCATCAACTGCCTTTTGTCTAACAAAGAACGGGGATAGGTGGACAAATGGCGGTAAATGAGAGCAGAACGGAATTGCAACCCTGGTCTAAGAAACCTTCAGTCGTGGATCTGCTGTCGGATGTACTACTTTTCAGTACGGGCTTATTTTAAAGTCAGGGGCACGCGATCGCATGAGTTTTGATCACCTTGTTAGGAAGGCCATTCAATAAAATGATCAAAATTGGTGTAAAAGGGTAGAAAGATCGTGGTACACGGATCACTATCGGTTCTGATGATAGTGCTTATCTGCTCGCGTACCTGACCTTATCCATAGCGTTCATGGCTATGCAGAGCGGGATGGTACGGGCGAAACTAAAATACCTAAGATGTTCAAAAGTGAACAGGAATTGTACGTTTTTGAACATCTTAGGTATTTTAGTTATTGGTTATCAGTAGATTATATTTGACTGTGCTAGTGGGCATAGTTTTAAACGTATTCTTTACAAAGGTGCCTCATCCGTGCGAAGTCTTTTCCGGTACTACGCTTCAGCAAGTAGAGGCAACTCGTTTGATTGGTTTGATTGAAAAGCGTCCTCTTGCGAAGTTTTAAACTACGACCTCTATGTTGGTTAACCATTTTAAAATTGCCAAACGAACCCTAAGCCGAAATAGGGTCTTTTCAATTATTAACGTGATTGGTCTGACTTTGGGGATGGCTAGTAGTCTGCTCATCTACTTATGGGTACAAGATGAATGCAGCATCGGCAAGCACTATAAAAACGCTTCTCATTTGTACCGTGTTTACGAGCGTCATGATCGTAATGGTGAAATCAGTGCCGCTGCCGGAACCCCTGCATTACTCCCTGCTGAGCTTAAGCAACAATTTCCCGAGGTCGTATACGCAGCGGGCTTGACCTGGGAGGAGCCGCACTTGGTACAGTTTGATGAAAAAACGGTGCGTTTACTGGGTAGATCAGCCGGCGTCGACTGGTTTCGCATGTATGATACCCCACTGCTAGCCGGTAATCCAGCTACGGCTCTTCAGGCTCCCAATAGTATTGCTATTTCTCAAGCAATGGCTCAAACCTTATTCGGAGGCGTTACTCAAGCGTTGGGTAAAAGGGTACTACTCGATCATCAAAGGGATTATCAGGTCTCCGCAGTATTTGAAAAGAGTCATGATTCCGCAGAAGACACGTATGATTTTTTAGTAAGCTGGTCTGATTTTATGAATCGAACGGCCTGGGCAAAGGAATGGGGAACGAGTAGCCCTCAGACGCGTATTCTACTCAAGCCTGGAACGAATCCGGCTGCTTTTGAGACAAAGATTAAATCGTTTTTGAAGGGTAAACACCCAGGAATCGGATCGGGTTTTAGTACGGAATTATTTTTGCAGCCGGAATCAAAGGCGTATCTGTACTCAGATCTGTCCAGTGGTTATGCCAAGGGAGGCCGAATTCAGTACGTACGATTATTCAGCGTAGTGGCCCTCTTTCTCCTGCTGATTGCCTGCATTAATTTTATGAATTTAGCTACGGCTCGCTCCATAAAACGAGCGAAAGAAGTTGGCGTAAGAAAGGTAATGGGGGCCAGTCAAAGCGAGCTAGTGGGACAATTTCTGAGCGAAGCTCTAATATTGGCGTTACCAGCCTTGGTATTAGCTCTTGAACTTGCTTCCCTGGTTTTGCCGGCCTTTAATACGTTGACCGGAAAACAGATAGAGTTGCCATTAACCAGCCCGACTTTCTGGATGGCATTAATTGGGCTTTGGGCATTCGTAGGCTTGATCTCAGGAAGTTACCCTGCCCTCTATTTATCTTCTTTGCAACCAAGCCGAGTACTCAAAAGTGCCTTCCGTTTGACGGGACGAGGCCTCACGTTTCGGCAGGGTTTAGTCATTTTTCAATTCACCCTATCCATTCTTTTGATGATTGGTACCGTGGTCGTGTATCAGCAGCTTGATTATATGAAGACCAAGAATCTGGGCTATGAGAAAGACAATTTGATTTATGTAACAGCGGAAGGAGCGGTAGCCTCCAAGTACGAAACCTTTAAGCAGGAGCTTTTGCGTCAGCCTGCTATTTTGAGTGTTACGCGAGTCAATGATCGCTTATCTGATTTTGGTAATAGCACCAACAGCGTTCATTGGAAGGGTAAAGCGGCTGATCAAAATACGGACTTTCAAATTCAGTCCGTGGGGTATGATTTGGTAAAAACATTGAAGCTACAGGTCAAGGGGCATGATTTTTCATCCGCTTTGGCCACGGATTCAACCCATTATTTGATTAATGAAGCCGCCGCCCAGCGTTTACCTTATCAGGATCCGCTGGGTCAGGATTTAACCGTTTGGAATAAGCCCGGTAAGATTATTGGTGTTGTGAAAGATTTCCACTTTGGGTCTTTGCATAAAGCCATAGAGCCGCTAATTATTCGGCTTAATACAGAGGCTTCCGAGCAAACCATCATGATTCGGACGCAGCCCGGTGCTACTGAAACCGCACTTGCTCAACTACGCACCACCTATCAACGGTTTAATCCAGAGTACCCTTTCAATTACCAATTTGCGGAGGCAGATTATGAGCAATTATACCAGAAGGAACGGGTAATAGGCGTATTGGCTAACCTCTTTGCGGGTCTAGCCATCGTCATTGCCTGCTTAGGACTTTTTGGACTGGCCGCCTTTATGGCAGAGCAGCGAACCAAGGAAATTGGCATTCGCAAAGTACTGGGAGCGTCCACGGCGGGAATTGTCGCCCTGCTTTCAAAAGATCTGTTAACCTTGGTTTTATTAGCTGGTGTAGTAGCCGCTCCAATCGCCGGATATAGTATGAATCAATGGCTTGAAGGCTTTGCGTATCGCATCGAATTATCGGGCTGGATTTTTCTCGGAGCGGGTTTATTCGCCCTGGTGGTAGCCTTACTCACGGTTAGTATTCAAGCAATGAAAGCGGCTCGTTTGAATCCGGTTAAAACCCTAAAAAGTGAGTAGTCGGATTGCGGATCGGATACGATTGAATTCCGCCGTTTAATCCTTCTGGGTAGATTCTCCTACCTTAGTTGAACGTGGCCCTGAATTCCAGTGGAGAAAGGTTGGTCTTACTTTTAAAAAGTTTACTGAAAGACTGAGAATGCTCGAAGCCCAGTTCGTAGGCAATCTCACTGACGTTTAGCTGCGTAGTAGAAAGTTTCTCTTTCGCTTTTTCGATCAGCTTATAGCGAATATACTGTTGGGCGTTTTGGCCAATCAACGAACGTAGTAGATCACTCAGATAGCCAGGTGAAATATGCAGGTGTTCGGACAGAAACTGAACCGTAGGGATGCCCTGGTGTAAGGGTAATCCCTTTTCAAAATACTCATCCAGAATTGTTTCTACGCGTTGCAGTACGTCATGGTTGACCGATTTACGAGTAATAAACTGCCTTCTGTAAAAGCGGTTAGCGTAACTGAGCAGCAGTTCAATCTGGGCGATGACGATATCCTGACTAAATTCATCAATTCGGCCCTGTAGTTCTTTTTCAATGATTTGATAAACAGATAGAATAATTTCTCTTTCGCTGTCTGATAAATGAAGGGCTTCATTGGCCGTATAGGAGAAGTAGCCGTATTGCTTAACCTTATGGGCCAAGGGATAACCGAGAAAAAAGTCGGGATGGATGAGCAGGATATAACCCTCGGAATTTTCCGCGTAATTGCCGCTACCGACCAACTGATTCGGAGCCACAAAGAGCATACTGCCCTCGTCATAGTCGTAATGACCCTGACCATACCGCAGCTGGCCGCTTAATTTGGTAATGAAGGTCACCTTATAGAAATTCAGTACATCGTAAGCCGGTAGTTTCGTAAGATCAGGGCTATCACCGAGCGTAAAATTCATTACACTAATCAGCGGATGTTGCGGCTTGGGCAGTCCAAAAATCTGGTGTACTTCCGATATAGAGTTGATCCGAATGAGCTTTTCGTCGTTTTTCATAGGCATAGTCCTTACGGCCCCTTAGACCGTAAGGGTAATAAGGGTTCTTACCAAGGTATAATGACCTCACCAGGACCCGTGAACTGGCCGGAATGTCCGTCCTCATCCAGGGCGACCCGTACGGGCTCACGCGATCCTTCTTCCACCGTATCCGTGCCCTGAAAATTATTAAGGGCCGTGGCTGTAAAGCCCGGACTGACCGCACGAACGTTGATGTTTGCCTCTTTCAATTCAAGAGCGAGGGCTAACGTAATGGCATTCAGGGCAGTTTTGGAAGCTCCGTATATGACTTCAAATGATCCGTAAAAAGGCCAGGATGGATCCGAATTCAGGGTTAACGAACCCAGAGCACTCGAGACATTGACAATACGGGCAGCTGACGATTGACGCAGGAGCGGTAAAAAGGCTTGCGTAACCGCCAGGACACCAAAAACGTTGGTTTCCCAAACGTTACGCATTTCCTCCAGCGAAGCTACACTGGCCCGGTTTGCCTGCATAACCGCTTCAAGCGTACGGCCGGGTTTCCCGGCGTGGGAGATGGCAGCGTTATTTACCAAAAGATCAAGACGTCCAAATTCCTTTTCCACCTGGGCTACAGCGGCCTCTATAGACGAGGGGACGGTGACGTCTAACTGAATCGCTTGTGCCCGGCCTCCGATGTCTTGCGCGGCTTTTTGACCATTTCCCCAGTTTCGTGAACCTACGTAAACCATGTAGCCGTTATCGGACAGTGCTTTTGCGATTTGAAAACCTACGCCTTGATTGGCCCCGGTTACGAGTGCAATTTTTGATTGACTGGGTACGTGCGAATGAGCGATAGCTGATTGATGCATTAGATACGAATTAAGTGATGCAGCAAAGCTCAGGGTTCTCGTGCTAGGGTTTGTAGCCAAAGTCAGACTCTTTGTAGCTGAATCGAGGATGTTACGGATACCTTATAGGCCAATGGATTGACAAGGCAATCCCATCTTTATAGTAAATAACCCAACTCTTGCTAAGCCATGTGTTGGAGGATGGATTGATTCGCCAACGAACTGTTTTTTCGAAACAACGAAGGGGACACATTAACCTTTTTTCGGAAAAAGGCAGTAAAGGCCGACTGCCCCGAGAAGCCCAGCCCGTCGCTGATTTTATTGATATCCCAATCGGTTTGTACCAGCAGGGACTTTGCTTCGTGCAACAGGCGATCCTGGATGTGTTCCCGCAACGTTTTGCCCGTATGATTTTTAATCAGAGCATTTAAATAGTTGGGGTGAACGTGTAATTGGTCCGCGAACTCGGCGGCGGTTTTCAGCTTTATGGAATCGTCAGGGGCCTGTACCCGAAAGGAAGATTCCAGTAGGGATAAGAAGCGATAAATGTAGCCGTAGTTTTCAGAAACGGGTTTTTGGATGCTGTTCTTTCCGGCCCGTTTACTTTCTAGTAACACAAGCTGTAATTGTAATACAATGGCCTGCTTTTTATCTTCCGCCTTGCCCCGCTCTTCGCTAAGCATGGTAGCAAAACACCCATCAATTACCAGTGATTGACGATCTTCTAACTGAATAACGGCCTGGTCGGCTTGGAAATAGGGAAACTGTCTCAATAGCTGCAACACATGCTCTGCATCGGGGCCGAAATAGTGCGGATGAATTAAGCAGAAATGACCACCGGTTTCTTCCGAGGTCGTTTGCCAGGACATGATTTCGTCAGGATGTACAAAGGCGATTTCATGGGGCCCCATTTCATAGCGATGCAGTCCAATGGTAAGAATACCCGTACCCGAAGTCATATGGAAAATCTTGTAAAATTTTCTGCGGTGCGGAGAGATGTAATCCTTGACCGGATACGCATTACGGTTTTCAACGATGAAATGACTGGAATGAACCGGATAATGCTCCACTTTCAGCAAGGGGACTTTGTACTCTTCAGCTGCGAACGTTTCCAGTTCAATCCGGGGTATACCGATATTTTCCATATACACTAATGGTCTAGAGCACATAACAATAATCCGCTCGCTTGGGCTGAGCGGAATCACCTTTACAAAAATGGGCATGAATCGGTAAAAACTAGCCACCCGACTGCATGATCAGGTGGCTAGCGACAGGGCCATTTAAAAATCAGTGGACTTGCTCACGCGTTCAAAGGTTTTCAAATCATTTTGCAGCATCTCGATCTTACTATGAGCCATGGCGAAGGCATCGGAACCGAGAAACAGATGGAGTGGCTTGGTTTCCAGTTCTGCCACCTGGATAAAGGCCGCGGCCGCTTTTTCAGGGTCACCGGGTTGGTTGCCAATGATGTGCTCGTTATGAACGATTTCCAACTCGCGTGCTTCCGTGTAGTCGGCGATCGGATGAGCCGCCGTACGCAGGGATCCTTGTAGCAGGAAGTTTGTTTTAAAGTAACCGGGGTATACGACCGTTGCGGAGATCCCCATGGATTTGGTTTCGGCGGATAAGGCTTCGGTTAAGCCGACCACCGCAAACTTAGTAGCGTTATAAATGCCCCATCCCGGGAAAGTACCCATAAAGCCCGCAATGGAAGAGATGTTGAAGATTGAGCCAGACTTCTTTTCGCGGAAGAGCGGCATCACGTGGCGGATCACGTTCAGAGTTCCGAATACATTTACATCAAAGTTCGCCCGAGACTCTTGGTCACTCAGTTCCTCCAGGGTTCCCAACTGACCGTAACCGGCGTTGTTGACGACTACGTCGATGGTACCGAACTGGCTAACAATCTGCCGAATCGTATCCGCCATAGCCTGGCTATCATTCAAATCGACCTGGAGGGGCAGAAACGCATCACCCGTAAAGCCTACTTCTACTTGCAAAGCCCGGGCATCGCGTGACGTGGCTGCTACTGTATATCCTTCAGTCAACAGGCGTTTTACCAAGGCCAATCCTAATCCTTTCGAGGCTCCGGTAACGAACCATACTTTTTTTGTTGCCATGATTTTCTTTGTTTTTGTGTGATACAAAGTTGGCATGGTTCAGCAGGCCGGGGTTTGTTCCAAAGAAAGCAGTATTTGTTAGTTTCAAAGATTCACTCCCGTCTATGAAATCAGGTCTGCGGTTTAGGGGCAAAAGCTTAGGCTATAGACCTAAGCCAGGGTAGCGGAGAAGAAATACGCTTAGAGAGGTAGCAATGGATAATATAACTGCGTAGCCGCTACTTTTAAAGGTCAAATTTTTAGCCATGCCGAGAAAATCAACCGCTATTCCTGTAACTCCAATGGCCCATGAATTAGGTTGTGAGAGGCTATTGAACGATTCACGGTCAAAAATGCGGCGTATTGTGCTTCGCCAGCGACGGGAAATGGCGGAACGATAGCCATGGTCGGCGGCGGAGCTCTGGCGGATGTCCTTGAGAAAAATAATGGCGATTACAAGGCTGCCTTTGATGCTTATAATCAAGGATTACCGTCCTTTGTAAAAGAAGTGTAGGCAGAGGCTAAAGAGAATGTAACCAAGTATTTGGTCCCTAGAACGCAGGAGGTAATCCGGGAAAGAAAGGAGGGTCGGTTGTTAGAACGAAGCACCCGAATGGCAAGAATTAAAGATAGATCCCATGAGTAGTTGCGGCACGTATACGAGTGTAAGCTGAAATTTGTTTAGTAGTACATGCAAGGCTTATGATTGTCGCTATACGAGTTTAGGACTTCCTTTTTCCGAGGATTGGAATCAACTCCTGGAAGACCTGATTCCTTATTTGCGAGGTCCGTTAAATTAGATCCAAACAACGCTGGGATGTAATCGTTTTGAGGCGCCTGATGCTCCGAGTCGGGTAGGGAATATCTAAGTGCTACAAAGGCTTTTTTCTACTAGCAAGCCGTAATGCCGCTTGGGCGTCATACAGCTTGCTTTATAGAGATAATTATATGATTATCAGACATTTATATTTCTTATTTAAAAATCGAAAATTAAGTGAAACTTAACAAGCAGGGTTAAGTCATTGATAATCAGTGTTCTAATCTTAATTTATTCTTAATGATGGTCGAAGAAAAAGTCAAACATATTACTATTAGCGAGGCTGCTTTAAAGACATTGAAAGGTTAACTCCTAGCTATAAACTCTATCATAAAGCGCTGTTGGAAATCATGATCCACTACTTCAAAGTCAATGATGTCGACACCCGGGAGCCGCAGGCGGGAAATCCCACTGATGCCATCAAGGGCCTGGATCGGCGGCTGATTAGCTTGATTAAGCAGCAGGAAAAAGAGCAGCTGCGCCGCATCAAAGGCGAGCTGGTGCTAATCACTAAAAAGTTCTACGCGTTTGATGATGAAGCAGAGGATCTGGGTAAAGGTCGCGACCATCTTTGAGGCCCAGGATATAAGTCAGATCAAGGACCTCTACGGAACGGCCAAAAAGAATGCCCTTTTGGCCACTCTAAACAATCAGTTTTTTGGAAGAGTGGCCAGTTATCCGACGGCTCAGTACGTGGTGAATCTCTGGGGAAAAGCCTACGTCAAGTCTGAGTCGGTGAGTGAGCGTAAGTCCAGAGACAAAACCTCCGTTTCCAAGACGCAGCGTCTGCACGAGCGCAGCCGGGTGACGCTGCAACAAGTGCTGAGTCTGGAGACGGGCGAGTTTTTAGGCCAGCTGGTGGAATCGAGTATGAGCAGCTTTAAAGCCAAAATCCGCGTGCAAAGTAGAGGAGAGTGCGTGCCCCTTCCAGCGTTTAGAAAGGTGGATGCTACGTTGATAAAGGCAAACTTTAGTCGCATTCGAAGGGAAGTAAAAGCGTTGTTAGAGAAGAAGGAAGACCCGGTCAGGCGAGACCCGGTCAGGATAGATCCGGCCGGGCTAAACCCTACTCAAGCACCCTTGAAGGTAAAGCCAACGGATTCATCGGAAAGCGAAGGCCTAGACTTTTAAACCGCGTTATCCTGACTTATAAACAAAAGGTAGCAAGCTTCCAAAAGCCGGGTGAGCTGCTGCGTGAAAGGCAGAATCAGCTCGGGCTCTACGATGGTCGAAAAGCTTTCTTTAGCTAGTGCCGCCCGCAAAAGATCGTGCAGCAATATTTGCCACTCTTCTAAATCAAAGCGTTCACAACATTCTTTGATGACCAGCAGGGGATTCTGCCATTCGGCCGGACTTAAATGCAGCGGAAAGTCTTCTACCTGCTTGAGACGAGTTTCGATTACAGCCAGTGCAGAGGACACGTTTAGGGTGGGAGAGGGAAGAAGCTCTGCTTCTAAACCCTGCGCTTCATACAGCTCAAAGGCGGCCTTGGTGAAGGCGAGCATCTGATCGTGCAGAAAGAGCAGATTAGCGGGCCGCTCACAGACCTCCTCCGTAGCCATGGCCGTAGCGAGCCAATCTTCCAGCTCTGCTCTTAGGTCGGCTACGTAATTTAAATCAAAGAAGTCCTCAAAGGCGGGGTGATGAATGGCGGGTGAAAGAGGAGTGGTACTCGGTTGCTCAAGGCTAGGTTCCATTAGCGACGCACTTCCATTAGGCTGATTACCCTTGGCTGAGGCCTTCTCAGCAAAGAGCAGGTGACTAGCTTCTAAATGGCAGCACAGCTGCTCAAAAAAGTAAACCAGGGTAGAAGCCGGTGCCTGGCAATGATAGCCATCGACGTTGCCCTTCAAAGCGCCGGAGAGGAGCTCCCAAAGCAGAAAGCGGCATTCGGGGATCTCATAGCCGCCCCAGAAGCTTTCCAAAAAGCCCCTGGGATCCTGTTTTTCCGTTTCATCCAGCCAGACGGGTAGAGCATCTGAATCGATATAGGTCGTTTTTCGCATGGCAGAAAGCAATTCAGTAAAACCATGCAGTGAAATTGGACCGGCGGGCGTTTCTAAACTATCCTCTACTGGCATAGTTTAGAAGCAGAGAATGCGTAATTTAGCTACTTGGAAGTCTTTCACCCACTATAGCTACCTTTGCCATGCAACCAACGAAAAGTCACATGCCCATTCACCACGGAAGAAATGTCAAGCGGTTTCGGGAGATGCTCGGCCTCAAGCAGGAGGGCCTGGCCTATGAGCTGGGTGAGGAGTGGACCCAGAAGCGGGTCTCACTTTTAGAGCAGAAGGAAGTCATTGAGCAGGAACTGCTGGAGCAAATTGCTCAGGTGTTAAAAGTACCCGCCGAAGCCATCAAGAACTTTGATGAAGAAACGGCTATCTATAATATTCAACATAATTATGAGGGGTCGAATAATCAAGGGGCTATCATAGGACATCAAGTTAACTTTAACCCTTTGGACAAGCTCATAGAGGTCATGGATGAGAACAAAAAGCTGTATGAGCGACTGTTAGAGTCAGAGAAAGAGAAAGTAGCTCTATTGCGCGAAGTGCTGAAGGGGCATGACTAAAAGTAGGGCTTGAAGAGTTTTCTTCAGGCAGAAAACTTACCCTTGCTCCAGTGAAAAGAAGCTAGGCATAAAAAAGATGAAGGTTGCATAAGTTGCCTGGCATCGCCCAGAACAATACCAGCGATAAAGAGCGAAGCCCAGAAGCGAATGCTGCCCAACAATTCATTCATGAATCGATTAAGCTTGCTTTACGTACAACGAAAGTGAAAAGCTTTGCAGAGCTGAAAGAGGAGCTTGAAAAGAAAGGGATTGAGGTCAAGCTCATGGAAAACAAGAATGGGGTGTCTGGTATCTCGTTTCGAGCACAGGGCTTTGCCTATAAAGGGCAGGATGTCAACTTCAAAACCGCTGATCTAAAAAAGCAGCTCGAAAAGAATCAACTGGCCGAAGAGAAAAAGCAAGCGCTAGTGTTTAAAAGAGGACCTCGGTTATAGGAGGTGAGATTTATAAAAGATGATTATTAGTAACCCATTGAGGTATGTTTTTATGGAGAGAGGTTAGCTCAGTGACCGAGTTATAGGTTACATCGACTAATCGCATTTCATGAAATAAGCTTCTATGCTCTATTAGAAGTGGTAGTGTGTTCTTATACATTTCCTTAATGCTTCAGCTTTTACCTCATGCCCTCCATTCAGAAAACGTATGGCCGCACGGTCCAGGCACAAGTTCGCATCATCCGTGAAAAATAGTACCAGATGGATACGGTTTGATGGGTTATAGCGGGCTAGGGATTTCAAGAAACCATAATGTGATGCAAAACCCAGATTTAGCTCAAGAGCAAAATCCTGTTGAAGAGCCAGAAACGATTGAACTCGCTGGTTACTGGCTAGGGATGCTGCATCCTGAGAATCCGTAAAACCACGTTTTTTATATTGATACGCGGCGAGATCGTGATCAATAATGGGAACGCCCGCTGGAATAAAAGCTTTCCCATTCGTACTCTTTCCAATGCCGGGAGGCCCCGCAATTAAATACATGATCATCGGATGATCATAATTCGGCCGTCCTGATGTTCGGCTACAATATGGCCATCACGCTCGTAGACTAAGGGCTGGCCAATAGAAAACAAATACTCTTTAGCCTTTTGAGCGATCTGTTGTTGCCAAATGGTACGTTCCTGTTCATCCATGGAACTGGGACTTTTGACCATTTCGCCCACTTTAAGTATGATCTCGTCTTTCATGGATTCGGTCTTTTCTACAAAGATACACCAAGGAAGTTCTTTAAGTTCGTAGTAGGTAGAGTAATCAAATGTAGTAAAGCAAGTATCGTAACGGACGTACATCGATGTCTTACCACACAAGGTCCGGGGCGTGGAAGCCGATCTGACTCAACACAGGGGCTCAGGAACACCGGAAACTCTAATTCAGACCTGTCTCATAATCCGGGAGGGGCTCAAGCTTATCAGAATACTGAAAGAAGGTAGAGCAGCCGTATGGGTTTCGGACGGAACAGGTATTTGACTTAATTCTGTTGGTTAGAAAGGAATAGAGGTATTTTATAGAATTCATTGATCCTATAAAATACCTCTATTTAGCAATATAATTATAAACAAAGATTAACTTATGCTGGTACAGAAAGATAATAAATAATATCTAACAAGCTATAACTGACTTAGTTGAAATAGTTTGCATTAATTGGAAAATGCATAGTCATAACAAATTTTATGCTGTAATACTCAAAATATTTTTATTCTTAAATACAAATCAATTATCTATAATGAATTTATTAAAAAATTAATGGGAATAAATAAACTTAATTACAAGGCTTGATTTTTCCAGGAATCTGCGTAATCTGGGTTAGTTAAATTTCTTTTGGAAAAGCTTTTTTCATAACTTACCTTAATTGTAAAATAGTCGCTGTCGGATAAAAGAATCTTGTTGCCCAGGCAAAGCTCACCCCCCCCCCCAATTAAGTTTTTTAAACCGATTCCTAGCATTTTCTACAAAATCTCCGCCTTGAGTATTAGTGTAGATATGTCTAGAAACACCAAGAATATAACCCGTGGATAAGCCTATAGAAACAAATGGTTTAAATGAAGGTCTTTCTAATAATGATACTTGTATAAAGGGTTTAAGCTCCAACATCTTTAATCTGTATTCCAACCTCCAAAATATTATAGTTTGATTATTTAATGGGTCAATACCTGAGTCAGTTTTATTATCTGCATACGAAGAATATGTCAAGCTTACTCCAGCATCAATAAATGAATTTAACGAATAGATGTTTGTCAGTCCAGCTTTAAAGCCAACACCAGTTTTAAAAGGGCTGATACTTTGGTTAATGGAAGTTGCCCCAATAGGCCCCTGTATGCCCCAATAGCTACTCTTCATGTGTTGATTAGCCCGAAAGGAATTTTCCTGTTCTCTTGAAAGAAAAAAAGATAAGCAGTAATATAAAAAAGGGCGTTATGTAGCAACTCCTTAGCCATAAAGATGAAAAAGGGAATGATTATCCGAATTGGGAGTTGAAGAAGTTGAGGGGGATCGCAAGTAATATCATGTATAGTCTTAATGCCGCTTCTAAAGAATTTGATGGAGAGAACAAGTATATTAGAATTATGGATATTAATGATAATTTCAGACCTTTTATAAATAATGGTATAACTTCTCCAGATTGTGAATTGGATGATAAATATCCTTTGAAAGAAGGAGATTTGCTATTTGCTCGCACTAGTGTTGTTAAATCTTATCTATATAATTCCAAAGACGGTAAAGTTTATTTTGCAGGATTTCTAATTCGATTATCTTTGCAGGGTAATATTCTTTATTTTATTTTTCAGCAAACATTACAACCTTCCTATAATAAGTGGGTAACTAAAATGTCAATGCGTTCTGGGTAACCTGGTATTAATGCAGAAGAGTATAAGAGCTTTCCGATAATATTACCTTGTATAGAAGAACAAACCAAGATCGCCAATTTCCTATTCACGATTGACGAAAAAATAGAAAAAGAACACGCCTGGATTAAATAGGCCGAAGCTTGAAAAAAGGCTTGTTATAACAGTTATTTGTATAGATCGCTCTCTTTTTATTTATTTGTATAGGTATGACGAACGTAGAACCGCAGTTTCAGCACATTACCCGTCTGATCGGGGAGGCCCGGCAGCGGGCTTTTCTGGCGGTGAATCATGAACTAGTGCAGCTCTACTGGCAGATTGGGCAGTACGTAAGTCAGCAGGTAAGTAGTAAAAGCTGGGGTAAATCCGTGGTGAAAGAACTGGCCGAATACATCCTCCAGACCGAGCCCCAGCTCAGTGGTTTTTCCAGTCAGAATATCTGGCGGATGAAGCAGTTTTACGAAACCTATCAGACCTATCCGCAACTCACTTCGCTGCTGAGCGAAGTGAGTTGGACGAATCATTTACTGATTTTACCCTGTTCCAGTCCCGAAGAACGCGAATTTTACCTGCGGCTGGCTGCTCGCGAACGGTACTCCAAGCGGGAACTCAGTCGTCAGATTACCAGCTCGTATTACGAACGGGTGATGTTGGGTACTCAAAAACTCGCACCAGTGGTGCGAGAATTACCGCAAAGCCTGACCGACTCGCTCAAAGACACCTACGTACTGGAATTTTTGCAACTGCCCGAGTTGCATCTGGAAGGAGAGTTGCGGAAACGCATCAGTCAGAACATTACCCGTTTTCTGCTGGAGTTTGGCCGGGATTTTGCCTTTATCGGCGAAGAGTATCCCCTTCAGGTAGGCGATCAGGATTTTCGCATCGATCTGTTGTTCTACAACCGAACGATGAATTGTCTGGTTGCCATCGAATTAAAGGTTGAACGTTTTAAGCCCGAACACCTCGGTCAGCTCAATTTCTATCTGGAAGCATTGGATCGGGACGTCCGTAAGCCGCACGAAAACCCCTCAATTGGCATTTTACTCTGTAAGGGAAAGAACGATACCGTTGTGGAATACGCCCTTAATAGAAGTCTGTCGCCCACGCTAGTCGCCGATTATCAGACCAAGCTCCCCGATAAACGCCTGCTACAGGCCAAATGGCAGGAAATTCTGGATACGCTGACAGAGGAAGCCGACGGAGAAAACTCAGTTGTATAAACGCACCCGTTTAATAACATAACCCCTCCGTCCCGCACTACCCCTATGAATACCTCCGCTTCGGAATGGCCAGATGAGATCACGACTGAACGCTACGCCGCGGAAAATGCGGTTTCAACTGCTACCCTGGGTATTAGCTGGCATTAGTGACGTTTTTTGATCGGGAGGGTAATGGCCGGGAAGGTCTGTCAGGCTCTGATCTGGACAAACGCCGGATCTGTAAAGAGGTAGAGGTCAATCAAGCGGGTACATAATAACTTATTACAGTGAGGATTGCCCCTCTCAAATTGGGCCGAAGCCTGAAGAAGCGGCGTATAGGGAAGCGAAATGACAGGCTGTCCCTGCCAAATGGCTGTGGGCTAAACTAAGCAAAAATAAACGCGAGCAACGCGTATTTCCAGCGCTGGATCGACGGGAGGTCAGGGCAGCTATCCTAAGGTTTTGGGAGCATACCCAAACTGTTTCTTGAAAGCATACGAAAAATGCGACAAGTTTTCAAAACCTACTTCCCGGTAAACCTCTACGGGTTTTTGTTTGCTTTCTGAAAGTAGAAAATAGGCCAACTGCAACCGTTTCTGCGTGAGCCAGCGCTGGGGAGTAGTTTTATATATTTTTTGAAAATCACGCTTAAAGGTTGTCAGGCTTCTTCCCGTCAGATGGCTAAATTTTTCCAAAGGCATATTAAACCTGTAATTATGCTCCATAAACGAAGCAAGATCAATTTTGCCCGGTTCTGAAAAATCGGCTAAAAAAGCATCGATCCCTGCATCAATGGTACGTAAAATCGTTAGTACTTCCTCGATTTTCAACGCGATTAGCTTTTCCGGCCATTCCTGCCTCCATTCCAGATAGGGCTCTAAAGAAGCAAAGTAACTCTCCAATAGGGGATGGTGCTCATAAGCTATCAATGCTGACGAACGTTCATTTCTTTCAACCGCAGGATTTCGGGAATAGTATTCTTTGAGTCGTTCATTCCTAAGAATAATAAGCACGCACTTATAGGCCTGATTATCTTTCGGGTACTGAATCACCGTTGAAAGTTGACGTCGGGGCAGCAGGATGGTAGCACCGGGTCCAAAAACCTGGCGGGAATTGGTTTGAATGATTTTCAACTCACCCGAGAGGATCCGAACGAAGCAATGATCTTCTAGTAAGACTTCATTTTTCAAATATTTTTCTTCCAAACAAGCCAGTACTACTTCCGCCGCCGGATCTTTTAACCGCTTTTCCATCGATTCAATTTACAAAAATTAGGAAAGTGAACCAACGTTCGTTGGTTCACTTTCCTAATTTTTTACGTGCATTAAGTGACTCATCTGAAAGGCCTCGTACACTTTTTCGTTCGCTTTTTCCAGTTGTTCATTCAAGGGAGCAACCAGATCACCCATAAACATGCGGTCTACTTCCGTGCGCACAGGACGCTTGCCGTGCGGCAATTTGAGCAGATTCACCAGGGCTTCGGCAACTAATTCAGGCCGTTGCTCGGGGTTGGCTTCAAACACCCCTTTTAAGGAGGCTAGTAAGGTGGCCGGCAATTGATTAATGGCTCCGTAATCCAACGCGCGTTCCTGATCGCTAGGTTGCAACAAAGAACCGATGAACGCCGTAGGGAACCCACCCGGCTCAATAATGCAGGTTTCAATACCCAAATGGGATACTTCCAGGCGATAGCTTTCGGCTAATGCTTCAGCCGCCCATTTGGAAGGACTGTAAGGACCCTGAAAAGGTACAGAAAGCCGGGCACTCAGACTCGAAATCAGAATTAAAAGCCCGCGCTGCCGCTGTTTCATATAGGGCAAGACCGCCCGCGTCATGCGTTGGACACCGAACACGTTCACGTCAAACACTTTTTTCCAATCATCGGCCGTAAATCCTTCCTGAATCCCGCCCGCGCCCAAGCCTGCGTTATTGATCAGAATATCAATACTTCCCATGTGTGCTGCTGCCTGCTGCACGCCCAATGCCACGCTTTCATCACGGGTTACATCGATTTCAACGATCGTTACTCCCTGGCTGCGTAAGGTTTCAGCCACCGCTTTATTGCGGCCATTACTATCTCGCATTGCGCCGGTTACGGTATAGCCTTCCTTACGTAAAGCTTCAATAATAACGCCGCCAAAGCCACCCGCAGCACCGGTAATGAGTACATTTTTCAGTTCTTTCATGGTTGATTAGTGTTTATTACCTTCGGCGGACAAAAGTAGCGGGTAGCTGATTTTGGGGCTTTGTTCAAACGTCCTATTTTCATTTGTTCAAACGGCTGGGTAGAAGGGTACATGCCCGTACGAAAGCATCTGGCAACCGATCACTTCAAGCATAGGGCGCCAGGCTAAGGTCAAGGTCTGGGTCAGACCTATAGGGGTGTCCTGCTTCGAGGCTGGTGCTCCCGGTAAGGTCGGTGGTATTGGGCGTTCTCCAGCGTTATGAAAACCTGGGGAAAGCCATGAAGCCGGCTCTTTCCATCCCTGTTTTCTGAGGCTGGGCTGCAAAAGGTATGGAGGTAAGTTTCCACCGTTTTTGGTTTACGACCTAAGACCTCATCTAAATCCGGGCTTACTAGTTCGTCGTTTCCTTTTTGAACCGCCTCTTGCATACCCCCTATGGCTTAAGTCAGTGACTCATCGAATCTCAGGCGCCTTCAGGATTGCTTGAACGCTTCGACTTCGGGTAGCTGTGATGAACAGGTCGGCGGGAAATACCACTTAATAGCTTTGTAATGAAGGGGCATAAGACGAGCTCAGATCTGGTTAATGGGATGAAACGAGGTACATAAGGACTCTGCGTATCCGCACCTTTCCCCTTTGGTAAAATACGTAGTAACTGCCCATACGGAAACGTTGGCGGAAGTGCTTTCTGCCCTCGTAGCCTGGGGACATTTGCACCGAAAAAAGGGAATGAATCGTGGATAGCTAAGCCCGGCAGGCTCGTTTCCGGGTTAAAAGAACGGTATTCTCTTTACGGCTAGGACGTCCCATCGATGCATCAATATATCTCCTAAGGTAGGATTTTAAGAATTACCGGCCTTCTTACGTTGGGATGGAATACGGTTTTTAGCATACTACTGACGAATCCTACCTAAAACACACGTATGCATACCTCTGTTATTTCGTACCGCTATGACCGCCGGGACATCCAGGCGGGTATTCTGCACATCGGCGTAGGAAACTTCCACCGGGCCCATCAGGAGTTTTATACCCATCAGGTTCTTGAGTCGCCCGATCAGCGGCATTGGGGCATTTGCGGCGTTGCCCTGCTACCCTCGGATGAGACCCTGGTTGGTAAGTTAACCCAACAAAAGGGCGAATATTCACTCACCGTCTGCGGACGCGAGGGCCAGGACCAAGTGTATGTCATGGGGTCTTTAATCGAAGTGATCTGGGGTGTTTCAGACCCGGAGGCAGTACTTAATAAAATGGCCGATGAAGCCATTCACATCCTTACACTGACGATTACCGAAGGAGGTTATAATCTGGATAAGGCGACGCAGGCCTTTAATTTTGAGCACGAAGGGGTCAAACACGACCTAGCGTTTCCGACTCAGCCCCAGACCGTTTTTGGGTTTGTTGCGGAAGGACTACGCAGGCGTAAGGCGGCTGGTCATCAGGGCCTGACGATTCTATCCTGCGACAACCTGCAACATAACGGACATACAACCCGGAAGGCCTTTCTAAGTTTCATCGAAGCCCAGGATGCTTCGCTGGCCGAATGGGTGAAAAGCCACGTGACGTTTCCCAGCAGTATGGTGGACCGAATTACCCCGGTTACCTTACCCGAAGACGTCCAGCGGCTCAATGCCCGAAGTGGGTTGAATGATCAGGTACCCGTGTACTGTGAGGACTTTAGTCAGTGGGTCATTGAAGATAACTTTGTTGGGGGCCGACCCGCCTGGGAACGGGCAGGGGTTGAATTTACCGAGGATGTGAGTGCCTACGAAACTATGAAGCTTAGCCTGCTGAATGCTTCGCATACCTTGTTGTCCTATCCGGCCTTTTTAGCCGGGTACCGTAAAGTAGACGATGCCATGCATGATCCGGTCTTCGTCCAGTTTGTTCAGAATTTTATGGATAGGGACGTCACGCCTTACGTTCCTGCACCCGGGAATACCAATCTGGAGCTGTACAAACAAACGCTGGTGGAGCGTTTTGCCAATCGGTCGGTCAGTGACCAGCTAAGTCGACTGTGTTTCGATGGTATTTCCAAATTCCCCGTGTATATCCTGCCCAACTTGGCTCACATGATTCGGGATCAGAAAGATCTGACGCGGCTAGCCTTTCTATTCGCTTCTTATCGACATTACCTCAAATATAAAACGGATGATAGCGGGGAGGCTTTTGCCATAGCCGAACCCTGGCTGACGTCCGAAGATGAGCGGGTTATTGCGAGCGAGGATCCGGTTGAGTTCTTAGCCCTTTCTGCTTTTCAAAGCCTGAACCTTGAGTCGGTTAAGGACTTTGTCGGACCGTATCGGGCATTTGCCAAGCGTATTCAGGGTGAAGGGGTAAAAGTTACTCTGGATTCGATTCTCCACTAAAGCATCCCGCGGACATTCTAGCTCGACAAGGTATGGAATCTAAATCTCAGCCCAGCATCGTACCCTTTGCAATCATTACCTTCATTTATTTTATTATTGGATTCTTAACTACGATCAACGAACAGCTTCAGGCTCCGCTAAAATTTACCTTGTTGGCGGATGCCGGAAGTTTACGGAATACACTAACGACGCTCATTTCCTTTTTCTTCTTTTCTGGATACCTGATCAATGGGACGCTGGGCAGTCGGTGGGTGAATGCCGTGGGGTATCAAAAGACGATCCTGCGGGGGCTGGGATTTACCATCGCGGGTTTGCTCATGTATTTCACTTCTTCGCTGGTAAGTGATCAGTTTCCTGATCTGACCTTTAGCGTGACCGATGCTCAAATTCCGACCGGCTACCTTATTTTTCTGCTGGGTTCCTATCTAATGGGCACTTCGGCGGCAGTAGTCCAGGTGGTGGTCAATCCTTACGTAGCGTCTTACCCGTTACGGGGAACCCAGCCCGTTCAGCGGTTGAACATTACAACGGCCATTAATTCCATCGGTACGACGTCAGCTCCTTTTTTTGTAACCGTGGTTATGTTCAGTGGAATTCCCATTGATCGGATTCAGATTCATCAATTGTTATTGCCCCTGAGTTTGTTGATATTTACTATCCTGTCGGTAATTCTGATTACCAGTCGCCTTCACATTCCCGACCTGGAAAACACCCGAGCCGGATCCACCGAAAAATTGGAACGAAGCATTTGGTCGTTCCGCCACTTTGTCTTGGGAGTCGCGGCTATTTTTTTCTACGTGGGAACGGAAGTAGCCATCGGTGCCAATATCAACCTGTATGCCTTTGAACTCATGGATTCCGGTCATCCCATTACGTTTTTTGGTCGAACCGATCTGACCATTGCCGGACTGGATTTGGGTATTCACGCCCTGCTTTCTACGCTTTACTGGGGAGGATTTTTAGTAGGGAGGGCTATCTCCAGCTTTTTCACCACCATTTCGGCCCGAACGCAACTGATCGTCACTACGGTTCTGGCGACGCTACTGGCCGTTTTCGCCATGGTTGCCCAAAACCTTTGGTTTTTAGTAGCTATTGGTCTGTTACACTCGTCCATGTGGAGCTGTATTTATTCGCTCTCGATCCGGGGATTACAGAAATATACCTCGAAAGCGTCCGGCGTATTTATTTCCGCCGTCTTTGGTGGAGCCGTTTTTACGCTAATTCAGGGCGGATTAGCCGATCTTTTCGGCTCTTGGCGTTGGACCTGGTCGCTTACCGTTTTGTGTGAGTTGGTGATGCTGGCGTATGCCGTATTCGGGTACCGAATCCGGGAGCCGGATCAGCTGAATTGAGAATCGGGGGTAGTAGATCTCCTGCCACAGCGTAGAAGTGTAGTATAGCAAAGCTCCCTTTGCTGATACCCGTGTAAGGCAGCGTTCAACTTAATGAACTTTAAATAGCTTAATGAGTAAGAAGTGGGTTGCCATCGCTACCTCCTAACGAGGTGACAAATCCTCCGTAAAATTACTTTTTACGTATACGCAACCTCCTGGCTGATCCAAATATCTTTATTCCACTGAATCAAGTGGGTCTTGTAGGATCTTTGACTCAAACGCTTCCTTTATTTCAGCTGACTTTTTCTCTGTGAAATCAATCTTAATCTTTGCCTTCGTAGTGGCTCCTTGGTGTCTTCGGGCACAGCCATCGAACCTACAAAAGTTAAATGCCTTTTTTGATTATATAGAGCATCATAACCCGGTAAGGGGGGCTTTCGCTATTTACAAAAACGGTCATCCTGTCTACAGTCGCCGCTTTGGAGTGGCTTCTGATCAAGTCTTGAAGGAGTAATTACGTTAACGAAAGAGTAAGACTGCACAGGCAAGAATAAATCACTTTCGCCGGGTGCTTCAATCGTTGAAAGGTGGGCAGGATGAATACATGCATTTAAAGCTTTCGGAAGCCTGACTTTCAATAGCGTGAATGAGCCTCCCGAAAGCTTTCCGAGAGACTATAGGGGTTCAAACCGCTCTACGGTAATAAAAGCTACCTGCTTATCCTGGAAATGAATTTGTACCTGATCAAACGAGCGGTTATCTTTTGGATAAACCAAGGTCCAGGGTAGACGGGCCTTAACGGGATCGTAGATAGCATAGCTGTAGCGGGAGGTAAGTACCATCTTCTGAAATTTAGTGGCATAAGCCGGTTTTTTACTTAGCTCCACCAGTTTGCTGTACAATTGTTCGGGGGTGTCACCCACTTGGAGAGCACTTTTGGAGTCGATCGCCTCGGGCCATTGGCTTAAGGAGCGGCGATTATTGAGCGTCAGGCTTTTGACCTTACCCGCGGCTAGTTCAATCTGTACGCCAGAATCCGTGTCGTATGATTCATCCAGCGTCAGCCAATCAAACTGGCGAAGGCGATTTTTTAAGTCGGTAAGATCGGAGAAATACGTATTGACTGCACTGAGATAAGTCACGGACTTTTGCTGCCGATGCTGCTCAAGAACCGTATAAGCTTCATCGACAAAACTATGAATTTCCACTCCCTCATAACTCCCCTGCCGAATGGTATCACGGGCGACGAGCTTGACTGTGATTGGAACGGGAGGATCTACGATTACGGGTTCCAGCTGCTCTTTTGAGCAAGCCATCAGAGTAAACAGAACAAATAAAGAAATGCCGGTCGAAAAAAGTCGCATACGGAACATTGGTTTAAAGATTTTCTCTAAGACCCTGATTGTCTGCTTTACGTTGTAAGACGCCGCCTGATTTTTATCGGAATGGTACGCAAGGGATCGTAAAAAACAAGGCAGCTGTCAGAGGCGGATGCAACGTTAAGAGGAAGTTCTTCATCTCTTGAACGTAACTGAATCCGTACTTAAACCCGTTTAACGGCCTTCGCGATGAAACGATTTCTTGTATACGCTACCATTGCCTTGCTATTGAATTCTTGCACTTCCACTAAAAACTGGCAAGGCTCTTCTACCCCTGAACGGACCCAGGCAGAATTCAAAGAACTAAACGGTACGCAAAACTTTACGCTCCGGGTACCGGATAATGATACCTATCTCGCGTACCAATTCAAGGAAACGGGGGGTGAATTAGAGGCTTCCATCCAGTCGCCTTCCTCAGTTATTCTCAATAAAAAAATTGATTCGCTGGAAGAAAAGCGAATCCATCTGGTGAATCAGAAAGGAGCCGAGTATAAGGTGACCATCAAAGGGAAGCAGGCTTCTGGAGCAGTAGATGTCAGGTTTGTAGATACTGATAAATAAAAGTTAGTTTCCAGTACATAATGGCCTGATTGATTCATTTAATACAAGCTTTTTCGCTTCCAAAGGAGCTTTCCTGGATTACTCAGCCTGGAGTAGAGGCCAGCAAGCAGTCATTACTGAAATTTTTGTTCACCAAAAGCTTCAGTAATGACTCGTTCGTTTGGCAAGTATGAATGGTATGAAAAATAGTATCTTCCTTCTTTTTCTTAGTTTGTGGTATTACCCATCGTTCGCTCAGACGAATCTGACGGGTCGAGTAGTGAATCAGGCGGGTGAAGGCATTCCGTATTGTGCCATTGGGATCCGACGTACGTCGATTGGGACCTTAGCCGATGAGCAGGGCCATTTTAAACTGACCCTTGCTGATTCCTTACGTAATGCTGAAGTCATTTTTAGTGCCGTAGGCTACCACGATAAGGCCATCGCCCCTTTTCCCGCCGGACGCGAATCGGTCGTGGTTTTAGAGCCGAATGCCCGGGTGCTTCAAACGCTGGTCGTTTCAGCCCAAAAAAACAAAGCGAAAGTAGTGGGCGAAAAGTCACGTCCCATGTTGACGTTTTCGAGGATGTTCGATCAGCACGCTCCTGCCGTTGAGCAGGGGATGTTGCTGACTGTTCCGCCGGAGGCCTGGCTGAATGCCTTCAATTTTTACATCATGCCGAGTTCAAAGTACGCCGAAATTACCCTGAAGCTCAATATTTACGAGGCTTCGAACGGTACCCCGAGCCAATCTTTACAGCAGACACCGATCCTGTACAAAACCACAACTACTGGCTGGCAAACGATCGACCTTTCCAGCTACCAGCTCAGAGCAACCCGGACGGGGAAAGTTGCCTTTACCCTGCAACTCGTTCAGTATACGGCCTCCGCTCAGGATAACTTCATCTTTGGATTATCGGCTAAAAAATCGCTCGCGAACCAGTTACTGTTCCGCTATCAAAGTCAGGGGAATTGGGAAAAACATGCCGGTACTTTTATTGCCCATGTGGCCGTTAGTTACGCGAAACATACGACGGAAACGCCAGCCGACCGTTCGGCCGAACCTTCGGAAGAGCCGGACGCAATGACCCGTACCATGCTGCAGGTATACCAACATCACGAAGCAGCAAAAAAGACTCGCTACGGGCAGGATTCCAGTGGAACTTATGCGGATCTGGGAGATGCCAAGCTGTACTATGAAATCTATGGTCAAGGAGAACCACTGGTCTTATTGCACGGGAACAACGGGAGTATGGCCGATTTTTACCAGCAAATTCCGGCTTTGTCCAAACAGTATCGGGTGATTGCTTTGGATACGCGAGGACAGGGGAAAAGTACGAATCGGTCTCCCGCTGACTATACGTACGACACCTTCGCCAGCGATCTTTGCAAACTGATGGCCCAATTAAACCTCCCCAAAGTACACATCCTGGGGTGGAGCGACGGTGGAAATACGGGTCTGTCTTTTGCCCGAAGCTATCCCGAAAAAGTAGGGAAAGTGATTGCCATTGGGGCCAATGTTTCGCCCGATGGAATCAAAGAAGAAGTACTGACGATGTTTAAAAATCAGCTAAAGCAGGACTCCGGGGATCACCGCCTGCTTCGCTTGATGCTTACCCAGCCGCAGTTGACGGCGGCGGACCTTCAGAAAATTACCAGTCCCGTATTGCTCATTGCGGGTCAGAACGACGTTATACTAGAATCGCATAGCCAGCTGATGCAGAAACTGATCAACAACGCCCGACTGGAAATTTTCCCGGATGCTACCCATTATTTGCCTTTTGAGCAAGCCCCAAAACTCAATCAGCTAGTACTTTCCTTTTTAGGTGAATAAGCGTAGGCAATGACGATTTGAAAATTTTCGGAACTTAGCTAAAGTACATACCCCTGAATATTTAGAAGCGAGTACAATCTTCGTAGACCGTACTCGCTTCTTTTTTAGTTATACCAAATTGTTGCGGAAAAAGGGAATAAGCTGTTCAAGAGCCTCACCCGTAGCCTTTGGATCATCGTACAGATCGTAATGGCCGGCTCCAGCCACCACATGAATCTTTTTAGAGGTAGAGGCCGCTTTATTGTAAAGTTCAAAACCGTCCCGATACGAACCAAAGCCACCGACTTTGTCACCTACCACAATGCATAAGGGCTGTGTCAGTAACTGATCGGCTAGGTGGAAGGCATCAAAAACAAGGGCTATGCTGATGCCTGTATACAGAAGTTTGTTGTCCGAATTGGGATGTTGTCCGCGGGGCGTCCGGTAATAGTCCACCGCCTGGAGTAGATCCATCTCTGTGGCTCCGGCCTGCCTGGCTTCTTCGGGCGTATGGGGAATCCAAGGAGTAATCAAGGCTTCTGCTCCGTTGGCTTCAGCCGTTCTTTGCTGGCTTACGGCTTCAAGAATCTCAATCGCATTCCCCTGTTCGTGATATACCCGGGCGAAATTGCCCGGAACGACGACTCCCACGGCTCTGAACCTGCGTTCCGTTAACGCGGCATTCGCTGCGTACGTACCACCCGCACAGATGCCTAGAATTCCAATTCGATTCCGATCAACGAAGGCAAGCGTGGTGAGATAATCGACCGCACAGCGAATGTCCTCCACCCGGGTAGCCGGATCTTCCAGGTGACGGGGTCCGCCACCACTTGCTCCCTGAAAGGAGGCGTCAAAAGCTAGAGCGATGAATCCCGCCTGGGCTAATTTGGCCGCGTAAAGCCCTGCGGTTTGCTCCTTTACGCTACTGCCGGGGTGAACACAAACGATGGCCGCATACGACTGACGCTCATCAAAAGCTTCGGGCACGTGAAGATGGCCCGCTAGTTGCCAGGTTTTGTGTTTAAATGTTACTTCCTGAATCATGATCGGTTTGCGTTAGCTGTCAATAGACGGGCAAAGTTCACCAATCGAAACCCCCTAAAAAGAAGGATAGCAAACAGAAAACGATACAAATCAAACCACGGCAGCCGTTCGAAACGCATGAGGCGTGACGCCCTGCATTCGCTTAAAACATTGAATGAAGTAGTTGGCGTAATCAAAGCCCAGAGCAAAGGCAATGTCGGCGATAGGCCAATCCGTGTGCAGCAGTAGGGCTCGGGCCTCGGCAAGGATTCGCTCGGCAATGTGATCCCGGGTGGATTGCCCCGTGATTTGCTTAACGGAGCGATTGAGGTGGTTAACGTGAATGTTGAGTCGCTGGGCGAAATCCTGGGGATTTTTAAGCAAAAGCTGCTGCTGTCGGTTATCGATGGGAAACTGCCGTTCGAGCAAGTCCAAAAATAAAGTGGAAATCCGGGAAGCGGCGTTTCCGGCTACCGTACTGCCGGGAACGGGTTGTAACTTATGAGCCTGATGGACGATCAGATTCAGGTAGTTACGGATCAATTCATCCTGGTAAACATAGCTGGAATCCTGTTCTTCCAGCATTTGCTGAAAAAGGACTTTTACGCGCGTATACGCCTGATCGTCGAGGGTGAACAAAGGGGAACCCCCTACTTTAAAAAAGGGCGATTCCTGGAGACTTTTGCTCCGATCACTGCCTTTAATAAAATTTTCAGTAAACAGACAGGTAAAGCTCGTATACTGAGTGGATTCAATCTCCCAGGAATATGGAATTTGCGGGGTAGCGAAAAATAAACTATGCTGTCGAACGAACAAAGTTTTGTCAGCATAATGCACCAGACTATCCCCACTGAAAAGGCATATTTTATAAAAGTCTCGACGCGAATAGTCAGGTATCCCCGGTGAAGACGGATGCACCTCGTACATTCTAAAGCCCTTTAGCTTTAAATCCAGCGGCTGTAATCGCTTGACCTTAGGTTCAGCTTTCATCGTGTGCAGTGACAAGGATCCATCATCCTTGATGGCAAGTGAATAGAGTGTTGCCAATGGATGGAGAACATTTATTGATCTTTTGGGGTATACCGGGCATAAAATTCACCCGTACCCTTAGCATCGAGTCTACCTATGATCACCTCCGAAGAGCTTTTACTTAGATCGACGTTAGGAATTAGGTGCAGGTGTATTCTGGCTTCCTCGGGAAGGTCGCTCTCTTGGTTCTGATCCAATTCGGCCAACTGAAGCAGGAGTTGACCCAACGATTGCAAGCCCGCTGAATCCCCATGAATCAGGATCTGCAGCCCGTGCGTACGCTCTTCTTCAGCGTTGTCTTCTGGATCAATTACTATCAGGTCCAGATGTCCTTTAATTTCGGATTTTTGCATGAGAAAGTTTTTAAAGTGAACACCGCACTAGCCGTTTGGTTGCGTAAAGCAAGAGTCAATATTAATGTAAAAAGGCTGCTTCCGCGTCCTGTTGCACTTCCACTTGCTGTTTAATGGTTTTCTTACCCACCAGTAACACAAGCAGGGCGAGACTGGCAGAACCCGCCATAGCAGCTACCATCGGTAAGGCCGAGGGTTCTTCAAACTGGCTCATCAACACCGAGATCAGGGTTCCCATGCCCATTTGCACGGCTCCCATTAATGCTGAGGCACTACCCGCATTTTTAGCGAAAGGGGCTAATGACAAGGCGGAAGCATTGGGATTCGTAAAACCAATACAGCTTAGAAACAGGAATAGAAAAACAAGCGTAATGGGCAACGTCAGCCATCCATTCAAGGCTACCACTAAAAAGGTAAGAGCGATAAGCACCTGACTCATCAGGGCTACCCTGACAATTTGTTCGCTCTTGTATCTATTCAGCACTAATGTATTGACTTGGCTTGATCCAATAAAGCCCACGGAAAGAAAGGCAAAGATCCAGCCGTATACCTTTTCATCAGTATGAAAGACTTCCATAAATAAAATGGGCGAACCAGAAACGTAGGCAAAGAGTCCGGCAAAGGCAATGGCTCCGGTGAAGGCATAGGTATAAAACTGAGGTTCCCGTAAGACCTTCCAGAAGTTTTGCAGAATGGGTTTCGGCTTCAGGGAAATGGAGGAGTCGGGCTGGTAACTATCGGGTAACCACAGGAAAACGGCCAGTAAAATCAGCAGTCCCATCCCCATCAGGATCATAAATACCATCTCCCAGCCAAATACCGAAGTGACGTAACCACCGACCGTAGGGGCAATCATGGGGGAAGCACCTACCACCAGCAGGAGTAGTGAAAAGACTTTGGCGTTGTCCTTTACCGGGAACAAATCGCGGACCATGGCAATGGAAGCAACCGAAGCCGCACAACTACCAATGGCCTGAATGACCCGCATGAAAATCAGACTATCGATACTCTCCGTATACGCACAGCCCACCGAAGCCAGGATGTAGATCACCAGTCCAACGTACAAGGGTTTTTTACGCCCAAACCGATCAAGTAAAGGCCCATACAGCAACTGCCCGAGGGAGATGCCAATAAAAAATCCGGACAGGGAAAGCGAAACTTTCGCAGCCGTGGTATGCAGATCTTTAGCAATGGCCGGAAAGCCCGGCAGGTACATATCAATGGAAAAGGGTCCTAATGCCGTGAGGCTACCTAAAATTAGGATTAGGAAAACATACGTTTTGCGAGACATGGGAATAAATTGAAGTACTAGCGTAACAAGAGAAGACCAGGTAGTCAGGAGAAATTGAAAGTATGAAGCGATGCCTGACTACGAGTTATACAAATATTTCGCTTTAATAATTCAATACCCGCAAAATAGAACTTATATCTAATTGAAATGAGTATACGAAAACCCAGTTCAAAAATGCTCAACGTAACTAGCACGGATGGAATACTAGGGCTTAGCTAATCGCATAGTTCGCTTTAAGTTTAGCTAATCGGCCTTGTTGCGTAGCATAACTGGCTAGAAGACGAAAGAAAGGTTCTGCTAGTTTGGAAAAGCCGATCATGTGTGAATCATTGAGATGGATGAACAAGGCCAAATCCAATAGCTTTTTCGGCGTTCCGCTCGTGCTGGCGAAACCATCCTTCGCCAAACCCTTATAGATGAGCAGGGATTCCTCAAAGTTCTGATTTCCGGGCGAAACCGTTACTTGAATCAAACATTCCTTTCCCGATGTGTTACTAAAAAAGTGCTTCTGCCCTAGCTCGATGGTAGCCGTTTGTCCCTCACGTAAGAGAAGCGTTTGTTTACCCCGACCCACGGTTAATTCGCCTTTCAGTATCTGAAATGTTTCAGAAAATAATTCATGGTAGTGCCAGGGTGTATGTTCGCCGGGTAGGATCAGTAATTCCAGTATACTATTGCTGCCTTCTGATAGGGACGAAAGGCGTTTAACGGAAGCATGTTCTGACGAATTTGGCTTCAATGGAGGTATAGTCTGTGCTAAGAAGTAACAAAGAATCCATAGGGTGAGTGCGGTCCCGCCGTGAATCAGCATGGCCCAAAGATTACTGCCGGGCGTAACCCAGACGATCAGCATATCCGTCAGAGGTATCAACGAACCGGCCAGAAAGGCTAGCAAGAGGGGTTGGCGGTAATGGTACCAGGCCAGCAGGAGTATCATCAGGCCGGAAAAGATATCGCGTATGCCCTTAATGGCGTGGAATGCGTAATTCGGCTGCTGATACTGCAGGCCGAAACCGACTTCACCGGCTTCGGGAGCCAGTAAAAAGCGGCCACCAATGAAAAGCATACTTAAGCCAAGCAGGAGACTAATCAATCGGAGCGGGGACGGAATACGTTGCGTGGTGATCATTGTTGTGCGTATTAAAGTACCTCACAAAATTGATCAGCCTCGTTGGCCCCTGCATTCACTCAGGTGAAGAAAGACGGGTATAAGGCTTACCCGCCCAGCGGGCCCGAATCCGGCTTAACGACTGGGGTTTGACTCCTACGTAAGAAGCAATGTGATATTGGGTAATCCGGGTTGAAAGGGTTGGATAGTGCTCTAGAAAGGCCTGATAACGGGACTCGGCAGAGTCGGTATACAGAGAGACGAGCTGTCCCATCGTCTGGACGTAAATCTGCTCGGTCACGATTCGGCCAAAGCGTTCGCCATGGGTCAATTCGGTGAATAAACGTTGGAGGTTCGCCGGAGAGATGATGATCAACGAGGTGTCTTCGATAGCCTGAATGGCCCGGCGGCAGGGCCGTTGTGAAAGAAAGCTTTCGTAGTCGCAGACAAAGTCATTTTCCAAACCGAAACTATAAATCTTTTCGTCGCCATCCTGATTGACAAAATACCGCAGTAAGCCCCTATCAATGAAACCAACGCAGGGGCATACCTGTCCTTGCTGGACGAAGTAATCCCCCTTTTTCAGTGACCAGGGCTGGAATAAGGTTCCAATCAGCGTACGATCGGCTTCAGTGAGTGGTACGGTTTGAAGGATCGTTTGAATAAGAGCAGTCAGCGGCTCACGCATCGGTTTTCTGTTTAAATGCCTACTAGATCCATCGTACCACATTTCCCTGGGAATGCCTTATAAAGGAAGCAGAAAACGGCCATTTCTAAAGGCCGAATGTAATAGATTACTTATAAATCGAATAGTCCTTCAGGCTTAGCGTTTCCGTATTTTAATACAAAACGGAGGGCGTGATTTAAGAATCACGCCCTCCGTTTTGATACAATCAGTTATCGTTGATAAGCTGCTCTTTGAAAAAGGGGTCCATTTTTGGACGGTACTAGTTTGATTTTATGTTCACTCGCTAAGTTTTTCAAAATAGCTTCTCCTTCTGCCAGCGGTAGCTCACTGAGTTCAGAAAATTCGCGTATCGTCAGAGTAGGATAGTGCTGAAATAGATTCTCCCAGGAAGCATCAAAGGTTCGTTTTTCGATCGAAGGATAAATGGCCTTTATCGCGTTTTCAAAGGTAGTATACGGTTTAACCCCATAGACGAATTCCTGCTTTCCTGTCGCATCCGTAACAAAAATGGAAGGGAAACCCCGAACACCCAGTTGACGGGCCAAGGCCAGGTCCGCTTTGAATAAGTCCTGGGCCTGGTGCTCATACGCCTCCTTGAGTTCTTCCGCATTCAAGCTTACCACCCTAGCCGCGTGGGCCAGGTGCTCCCATTTCGTAATGTTCTTTTTTTCCAGGAAAACCATTTCCCGAAGTACTCGCAAAAACGAGATGGCTTTCGCTTTATCCTGTAATTGGGCGGCTTTGAAGGCAATGGAGGGTGGATATGAAGAGTCCAGGGGATCTTCCAGCCAGACATCGCCATCAATAGGCATCTTGTAGTGAGCACTTACTTCATCCCAGTGATGAGCCACGTCAGAAGGTTTACTGATGCCACCGCTGTTGTAACTCCAGTCGGGAAGCAATCCACCCATGTGGTACTCAAATGCTACGGAGTGGCCGTATTCCAGTTTTAATTTTCGCAACTGCGGCTCGATTCCCCAACACGACGAACAAATCGGGTCGGTGAAATAAATGATCTTAACGGGTTTATCTTCTGCTTTGACAGGATTGATACGCTTACTTTCGACTTGCTCCGGCATTTCGCAAACGCCCGTTTCGGGATCACACAACAAGGGATTAGTATTCATGGCTTTTGGATTTTGAGCGTGAGCATTAAGGCAAAGAAAGAAAAACAGGTAGGCCGTATGTAAAAAACTAGCTCCGGTGACTTTGTTTGCTTGTAAATAAACGAGTACTTGATCTTTCATAGTCCACCCTTTACTAGCCGCTTTTCAAATAGCGGACGCTTTTCTCCTTTTGATTTTCCTTAGACTATGCAAAGATTAAACGTCAGGAAAGCAGAGTCAATAAGTCAAAAAAAACTGACTAGTAGAAACAGGGGTCGTGTGATTAACATGCGAAGGGCTATAGGTCAGGTATAAACGCCAGAACTCGGGTCTGGTAACCTTTAACAGATACTCAACGAGCCCAAGCTCTGGAGCAGTTAAGATGAGGTAGGCGTATACAAAACGAACTCCCGAAGGTGCGGTCTGTAACCACGCTTCGGGAGTTCGTTTACTCGGTGCTCATCGGGAAAGAATCCGGATGAACCTACACTAAGATGCCTACCAGTTTATAGATAAACCTAGACAACGCGTACATTAATTGCGTTGAGGCCTCTTTTGCCGTTTTCTACTTCAAAAACCACTTTGTCGTTTTCACGGATGTCATCCGTAAGACCGGAAATGTGAACAAAGACATCTTGGCCACCTTGCGTGGGGGTAATGAATCCAAAACCTTTGGTTTGGTTGAAGAACTTAACGATTCCTTCTTGCATGAAAATGGATGTTTAACTGATTTATTACTTACTTACTTTATTAATGCGTACGGCACTGAATCCTCGGGCCGTTTTTTCTTTTTCGAACGTAACGCGATCCCGCTGTTTAACGGGCTGTGCGAGCTGGCTGGAGTGGAAGAATAAATCTTCCCGGGTTTCATCATCCGTAATAAAACCAAAGCCTTTGGCTTCATTATACACGGCAACAATACCGGATCGCTGCGGATCCTCCTCGATAATGGCGGCTGCCCCTAGGCGAATATCGTCTGGATTGATTTCTTTCCGATTACGCATATCCGGTGGTGTAGAAGTCAGATTGCCATTTTCATCAATGTAGGCCATCATGTCTTCCATGGCCTTGCCCTTGTTATTGTTGGTCTTTCGCTCTTCTATTTTCTGAGCTTTATCCTGCTTCTTCTTCGCTCTTTTCTTTTGGTTTTCTTTCTTCGAAAAAGATTCACTCATAGTTGGTTATTTATGGTTAATAGCATCTCCTGCGGGGGTGCTGTACTTCATCATAGGCATGCGGAGGCCAATTAATTTTTGGATGTTCATCCAATCCGCTTTTTCTTCCGAATCACAAAAGGAAACGGCCACGCCATTGAATCCGGCCCTACCGGTGCGGCCAATGCGGTGAACGTACGTTTCGGGTACTTCGGGAATTTCATAATTTACAACGTGGGGCAGTTCGTCAATATCGATGCCTCGGGAAGCAATATCCGTTGCGACGAGCACGCGTATGCGACTGTCCCGGAAATCATTCAATGCTTTCTGACGGGCATTCTGTGACTTGTTACCGTGAATAGCCGCGGCCTGAATACCCGTTTGAGCCAACTGTTTTACCAGTTTGTCAGCCCCGTGTTTGGTACGGGTGAAGACGAGGGTACGGCGAATGGAGGCATCCTTCAGTAGCGTCACGAGTAAGCCCGTTTTCTGCTTTTTCTCAACGAAATAAACCGATTGCTGTACGGTTTTGGCCGTGGATGAAACCGGAGTCACGTTGATTTCGACGGGGCGGCGTAGGATCGTATTGGCAAATTTCCGAATCGCCGTCGGCATGGTTGCCGAAAAAAACAGCGTCTGTTTAGCAGCGGGGAGCTTCGTCAGTATTTTCTTTACGTCATTGATAAAACCCATATCCAGCATGCGGTCGGCTTCATCCAGAATCAGTAACTCAACCTGAGAAAGGCTGATGTGACCCTGTTGTATCAGATCCAGCAGGCGGCCCGGTGTAGCAATGAGAATATCGACACCCCTTTTTAACGCGGTTACCTGCTTGCCTTGGGGAACTCCACCAAAAATGGACAGACGTTTTATAGGCAGGTATTTACCGTATGTTTGAAAATTTTCGTCAATTTGAATGGCCAGTTCCCGCGTTGGTGTTAAGACCAAAGCCCGAATACCGGGTTTAACGGGTGCTTTTTGGTGTAAAAGCTGGAGGACCGGAATGGCAAAGGCGGCGGTTTTACCCGTACCCGTCTGTGCACAGCCAATCATATCCTTTCCTTGCAGAATCGGAGGAATGGCCGTGTGTTGAATTTCTGTTGCCTGGGTATAACCCGTATCGGTTAAGGCCCGGAGTATCGGTTTAATTAGATTTAAATCTTGAAAGTTCATAGTCTATTCTATTTGTATCCGATATATAGGGTATGAGCTAATGGATTATTTATTCCGGTTATATAACTTTTATTCAAGCCTAGCTTCCGTCCGTGACAGTATTTACGAACAATAACTTCCCTGCTTGAACCGAGAAAATAATGGAGTGGGGATAAGCCTGCTTTAGTCGCATTACTGGCTGTATGATAGCTCAGTAATAGCTCTATAGCTGTCAAAATCAGATTAAGTAAGAAAATCAAAGAATTCAAAACGTCTGGTTTCTAGCGGGTAACGCCCGAAAATCCAGTTTAAAGTGGAATAAATGGTGGTAGCTGAGAGAGCGAAAACTGTTGATAGAGGAAAGAATAATCCCAAACTATATCAGAAAAAGCAAAGGCAGGAACCTGTTATTGCGTAAAGGTACGAAATAATAAGGGAATCGGATGGGAAATAGTTCAAATTCGATTACTTATTCTTTAAACGTAAGGTCTGGAATCGGTGTGAACAGTTTATGTTTACTTATAATGAGCCCTTACGCAGGGTTTTGACTGATTCAGTCAGCTAGGGGCACATTTGGGGAAGAGATATACTTCAGCAAAGGAAGCTCGCATGGTTCACTCCATACATTATCAACCACTACTTAGCTGAGCTTAATTACACTTTCATTTTACGTATATTTATATACGGTGGTCTTTAATTCCCAAATAAAATTCGTACGGCTAATAATATTAGGTTTCTCAGTTATGAGCTTATTTTAATTACACTCTTGTACGATTAAGACAGCCGATGCCCCAGAACCCGTCAAAGCCCTGGTAAATTTCAATTCCACTCTGGTACGATTAAGACCCCCTTCCTGAATGATGTAGGAGGATCCTATCAGCTATTTCAATTCCACTCTGGTACGATTAAGACCTTCTTTATTACGGGCCGTTTCCACCTGGTTTACTAATTTCAATTCCACTCTGGTACGATTAAGACATGACCCCAACCCCGTTCCGCCGCCCCCTTCCCCTAATTTCAATTCCACTCTGGTACGATTAAGACGATTTTGAGTTGAGCGACCGTAACGTTTGCTTGCTTATTTCAATTCCACTCTGGTACGATTAAGACCGTATTGCTCGTCAAGAGCTTCGAGGTTTTTATCTATTTCAATTCCACTCTGGTACGATTAAGACTAGCGAACACCGATGTTCAAGCGGGAAAGACTCTGATTTCAATTCCACTCTGGTACGATTAAGACCAGTCCCTTATCCACCCGCTCTTTCACTGTAGCTTCATTTCAATTCCACTCTGGTACGATTAAGACCCCTAAGCGTAAACTCAACCGTGAGCATTTAGTTCTATTTCAATTCCACTCTGGTACGATTAAGACCCTATCTACCATAGCCAAAGAGATCATTTCAAAATAATTTCAATTCCACTCTGGTACGATTAAGACAAGGGTATTCATATCGTCGGACACGTTTTAATCGAATTTCAATTCCACTCTGGTACGATTAAGACATTACCCTATGGGGCCGACAGTAGCAGAACAATTAGATTTCAATTCCACTCTGGTACGATTAAGACCCTCACCTGCACTACGTCAAATGGGAGATAGATTACATTTCAATTCCACTCTGGTACGATTAAGACACACTCGCAAGGCACATCGTAATAGCCCCAAAGCTGATTTCAATTCCACTCTGGTACGATTAAGACAACGCTGGAAAAGCTACATTGGCAACCAGCCGTTTAATTTCAATTCCACTCTGGTACGATTAAGACATCCTGAGCCGCCCAGCGAAACCACTGCTTACTGTATTTCAATTCCACTCTGGTACGATTAAGACAGGTATCCGAATCGCAGATATTACCTTCCCCCAATATTTCAATTCCACTCTGGTACGATTAAGACGGCAACGATGGCATCTTCCTTGCCCACGTTCACCAGATTTCAATTCCACTCTGGTACGATTAAGACTGTATTCAGCGGCATCACCGTAGTACTTCAGATCAGATTTCAATTCCACTCTGGTACGATTAAGACAGAAATACCAGGCTACCCGTCGGGTCGTCCAATATCATTTCAATTCCACTCTGGTACGATTAAGACTGAATCATGAATCTGAACTGGTACCTCATTGACTATATTTCAATTCCACTCTGGTACGATTAAGACCCGAACGGGCAGCATACCTTTCGTAGCCTTATCGGATTTCAATTCCACTCTGGTACGATTAAGACACTTTCCCAAGCCTATTATAGCCTATACGGCTTACGATTTCAATTCCACTCTGGTACGATTAAGACTGTGGGGTGTAGATGTTTATCCAATTAGAGAACAAATTTCAATTCCACTCTGGTACGATTAAGACGCCCTGGGAATAGGGCATACACTAAATCCCCCAACAATTTCAATTCCACTCTGGTACGATTAAGACAGGGCGTTGGCTTATCCGCGTTTTCGGCGAATCCTTATTTCAATTCCACTCTGGTACGATTAAGACGCATTGGCTCCGTAACACGTCTTGGTGATGAGTAGAATTTCAATTCCACTCTGGTACGATTAAGACTTTGATCTCGTACTCGGCCTGGATTTCGTCGATTTATTTCAATTCCACTCTGGTACGATTAAGACTGCAGGCCACCGTTAGTGCGATTGGCCAGCTGACAGATTTCAATTCCACTCTGGTACGATTAAGACCTCGTCGGTGGGAATTCGCAGGTAAAGAATAAATTATTTCAATTCCACTCTGGTACGATTAAGACGAAAGAGGTGTTAAAGCGAACAAACGCACAGCCTAATTTCAATTCCACTCTGGTACGATTAAGACTTTCATTCACGAATCGAATAAAAACCCAGCATTACGATTTCAATTCCACTCTGGTACGATTAAGACATTCTTTCTTAATATTACCTAGCCAAGATTTGCCACATTTCAATTCCACTCTGGTACGATTAAGACTATTCTTCTAGGGTCATGGGTTGTTTTTCTTAAGTATTTCAATTCCACTCTGGTACGATTAAGACCTGCCCGGATAGTCATCGGCGTGCAGCTGAAGAAAATTTCAATTCCACTCTGGTACGATTAAGACTCGACAACGGAACATCGTCATTTGAAGGGGCACCTAATTTCAATTCCACTCTGGTACGATTAAGACTTGCTTCAATTCTCCGGAGTTGATCAAGACTTAAGTATTTCAATTCCACTCTGGTACGATTAAGACACGATCTCGGGAATGCCCGTAAGTCAGTACGGTATTATTTCAATTCCACTCTGGTACGATTAAGACTAGAAGTAAGTCTCTCTGAAACTATCTGTGCTGCCATTTCAATTCCACTCTGGTACGATTAAGACTCCGGCGTATGTAACCCATACGTCGGTTTTACTTTATTTCAATTCCACTCTGGTACGATTAAGACTGAACGCCCTGATCAAACGTTGGGGCATTCGAAATCATTTCAATTCCACTCTGGTACGATTAAGACCCTATTAAGAACGCCGATGGTGACAGGTCTTGACCATTTCAATTCCACTCTGGTACGATTAAGACGGTTGCTCCCAACTGGCAGATCATGGACCCCGCCACATTTCAATTCCACTCTGGTACGATTAAGACCCCGACGCGGAGCCCTTGCCCCCCTGCCGGAAGATCATTTCAATTCCACTCTGGTACGATTAAGACCCCATTCGGAAATAGGTAAAAAAGGCCTTTTCAGGCCTCTGTACGGGGTTTGTTTTTCCGAAATTAAACTGAAAAATCGTCGATCTCCAAAGGTATGAAAATACCCGTCGATCGACGACTCCTCATAATCAGGGACTTATGCAAATACAAGGGTAGTGAATGCCAGAAAGAGGTGACTGCCAGTGAGCCCTATCAGTCGATCGACGATGCAATCCTACAAAAAATCGTCAGTTGATTGCCGCTCGATGCCGACGATTTGCTTGTCCATCCACTTCTGATCCCGGTTTTTAAAGAGAATCAGGCTGTCCTGCTCTTCATTCATGATGCGTTTGGCTTCGTGCAACATCTCTTTCAGCTGTACTTCGGTCATCTCGCCTTCAAAGACGGAATTCTGGATCCAGTTCAGATACCGCCGACAAAGCTTCAGCATCTTCCCCACGCGTTTCTGCCCAAAATCATAAACCAGAATGATATACATAGTGACTTCCTTTTACTTATTGAATTCTGGATTTTTATACCTCCTGCCCTTAACTCAACCCTTACCACCACGCCTTAAAGGGCTTGTATGCATCAATTCCCAACAAATGCCGCTGTAGTTTGTAACATTCCAGCTTGATCAGGTGCTTGTAACTGACACTTCGGCCCAGCGAGCGGTGTTTGATAGTTTCTTTGAGCGAGGCGTCGAATTCCTGCACGAACCGCTTCCGGGCGGATTCTTTCATCAGGCAGCCTTCCACTTCCATCCGAAAGTCCGAGGGCTGCAATTGTCGCTTGTTGACCATGCGGAAAATGAGCCGATCAATCAGGATGGGTTTAAAGATTTCGGCCATGTCCAGAGCCAGCGAATACCGACGGGCACCCGGCTCGTGCAGATAGCTGATGGTGGGATTTAGCTGCGTATGGTAAATCATGCCCAGACAGGCCGAGTAACACAACATGTTGCCCAGCGAGATCATGGCGTTGAGCTCGTTTTGCGGCGGACGCTTGCTACGTCCATCCAGACAAAAGGTTTCGCCCAGAATGGCATCGAAGCACCGGTAATAGATTTGCCGGATGTTGCCTTCAATGCCCATCAGCGTGGGTACATCCGGTACTAGTGGAATAGAAGCCATCAGCTGCTCGATGGTGGCGATGGCGTCTGCCAACGAACCCGTTTTCCGGTTATCGTAATATTTGAGCACCCGTAAAATGTTAGTGGCCGCACCTTCCACAAACGCTCGTGCAAGTACGATACGCTTTTTGGGGAAGGTGTAATGCTTCGTTTGCTCCACCTGCATTTTGCCAGCCAGCAGGTATTCCCGCGGCATAAATGAGCCCGTATAATGCTCGTAATAATCAAAAAAATGAACGGCAATGCCTTCCTTACCCAGGAAGTTATACAAGGCCGAGTTGGCATCTAAACTCCCGAAAACATACAGATCCGAGACTTGCTCCACGGGTAGAAAACGCGGTTGTCCTTCGTTGCCGGCTTCATCTACGGGCGTAAACTTGAGGGTATGATCCTGTCGGCTCAACCGACCGGGATTCATCAGGTACTTGGTTTGTTTCATAAAAGGTGAAGGGAAAAGTTATTCGGTGATACAAAGAGGTTTATTCCTCTTCGGCGTAACAAAATTCGAAGTAACTGCACGAACGGCAGCGACTTTTGGCAATCCGTCCGGGACACTGTTCGGATTCTACTATACGTTCAATTTCCGACACCCAATTTTCTACTTGTGAAATGTCTTCCTCGGCGAGGGTTACGGTTTGCGTTTGTCGGAGTTTGGGGTATTCAATTAAACCAGTGGCTCCTTTCACGCCATTTTTCCAGAGCAGGTACAGATAAAATTGCACCTGAGCCACGTGCGAGTGCTCCAGCTTGTCAGACTTCTTGATTTCGTGGACGACTTTGTTGTAAGGGTCGTAGAAATCGATTTTGGAACCGTCAATCAGCATTTCCCGGTAACGCTCGGCTCGCTGGGGATACGACTTTTCGCCAATAAACGAGCCTTCGGCTACCAGTTCCGAATTGTGTTCCATTTCAATTTTATGATGGAACAACCAAAGTTTGCGAAAGCAGACTTTGTAGTATTTGATGTAGGTGCCGGTGATGGTCATAGGGTAAAATCAAAGCCAGATAGACGTATCAATCCATTCTTCCTGCTGATCGTAACATAGCCCTAGTTCAGCGTCGTACTTTTTGGTGAGAACAAAGTATTTTATTTCAAGTAGCGTACCATCTTTCTTCTCGATTGCATAAGACTCTGATCGAAGGTTTTGGTCATTTTCTCTTAATAACTGAGCAAACTTGTTTTTACGGATTTGTACTTTAAGACTTTCTGCACCAATGAAATCAAACTGTTTGAGACGTTCAACAAAAGCATCCTTTAGAATAACAGGTAATACTTTTATACCGTCAAATTGCTTGTAAAAGTCTTCCTCACCCAACTTTGATCGATACATGGGAACCAGACGTTCTGCTGATACCGACAAGCTATTGTAAATCAGATCGAATTGCTCCTTTTGCTTAAGTTGCCAGTCAGGATACACAAAATCAATATACTGCTGTAGTCGAGCTTCGTCGATGATTCCGTCTGTTTCTGCAATGATTTCTTCGAATGCCTGGATGGTGCGGTTTACTAGTTCATTCGGATAGATATATTGATCAGTTGCATTAGATGTGCGGAAAACTACTACCGGACTTTGTCCCTTTTCGCGTTTCCGATTAACCCGCCCGAATCGTTGAATTAGTGCATCAATAGGAGCTGGTTCTGTGTAGATGATATCGTAGTCAATATCCAGACTCACTTCAATCGCCTGAGTTCCTACTAGTAACTGAATTGATCCATCTTTTTCTCCTTGCTTCAATTCTAATTCATGACGAGTCCGATCAATACCATTGAATGCACTATGTAACAACACCGCATTACAAGCATCTCTCCGCAACTCATTGAATACAGATTGAGCATTTTTAACGGTATTACATACTACCAATACCTTCGTTCCTGCCTTCAATGCGTTACGAATCAAATCCAGATTCTCCGTTAACAAACCCTCCTGTAGTTCGACCCGATGTCGTACGAATTGGCTATACAGGCTTTCCGACGCTTTTACCTCCGTAAATTCTCCAATCGCCTCTTCCAGCTCTTTTTTTAAAAACGTCGGCATGGTTGCGGTCATGACCATAACCCTTACCTGTAAATGCTTTACGGTATATTGGAGCAATACTTTGATTTGTGCAAAAACATCGGCACTGTACGCATGGATTTCATCGAAGATAAAATAGCTGCCTACCATTTCAAACAATCCCTGCTCAAAGCCTTTCAGACCAAACAAGTGCTTTAGAAGCTGAAAGGGTGTTACGACTTTAACGGGTGTTACCAGCGTTTTAAATTTATCCTTCAACGCATCAATTTGCTCTTTCTTTTGACTAAGGGAATATTGAAAATCATCGAAATAGTCGTAGAGATAATCACTGAGCTTCCCATGTAACATTCCGACATATTCTGGACCCATTTCCTTTCCCAACCGTTCATACATGGCATTAATGGAAGCCGTAAATGGAAGAATATAGAAAACCCGGCCTTGTCCGAAGTGTTTCATCTGCTGATGCAGCCATAAAATCGAGCTTTCTGTTTTACCAGAACCAGTCGGCGAAGTCAAGATCAGATTACCGGTTACATTTCCGCAGGCGAGCTGATGATCGTAAAAATCCTTTTTCTTGGTTTGAAGATCGGTACGCTTACGCTCTAGAAACTGAAACTGTGTTTCGGAAAGTTGTAGTAATTCCTGAATTCGGGCGGAACCCAGATGATCGCAATGCTTCAATCCTCCAAACAATAGTAGCAAGTCAAAATAACCAGGATTAGAAGCGTTCATTTTTCCAATCTGAGGCTGATAGGTTAAGATTACCTGTTCAGGATGTTCAATCGTGAATGGTCTAATCGTGACGTGATACGCTTCTTCGGCTAATTGAAGAAGAAGTTGGGTCTTCACGTTTTTTCGAAACTCTTCTTCGTAATCAACCCGTCCTTCAGCACCCGGTATACCAAACATATCATTTTCAGACTGATAAAAATCGCAGATATACCGTTTCCAGAGTTGGTCATAATCTTTGTGATGTCCTGCCACAACTAATCGGATTAGTTCACGAATCCGTTTCTCTTCCTGTAACCCTTCGATAAAAGGAATTGAAAACAATTCATGCCGTTGTTTACGCCATCGATTGGGATGGTTTTGTAGTAATTTTTGAAAATCAGCATGACCTTTTCCCAGATCATGGCAAACAATAGCCAAACGCAGAACTCGCCAGAAGTCATACGAGAGGGATAGTCTGCTGATTTGAGGAAAGTTTTTTTGTAACAGTCCCCAAATCAGCAAGCAATCATCAACGTGTTGTTGTAAGGTGAGCTGCGGATCTGATTTAGCCAGAATTTCGTCATACGGCTTGGTCATGCTCCGAAAAGTCTAATTGGTGTAGGTAAATATCAGTACCTGCCTTTCCTAAGTTTTTATCGTGAATAGCGGGTAAATTAGCCTTAACGAAAGTGAGATGACTGATAACTGAGTAAGGCTCAGTGCCAACGTTCTGTCTCGGAAAGGTATCCGTAAAGTATTTAGGAAGGGCCTGAATTTGGCCCGCTAAATAATTTTCTCTGAAGGGAATAACCTGACCCGCTAGGCGAGAAGCGTAAGCAACTTCGGGTAAATCAAGGGTTGTGATCTGCTCGACTGTTGCTAAGTCATTCATTCGCCCAAGAACCAGGGAGTAATAAGGCTGACGAAAGTAATCCGCTAGCTTTGGGTCAGTTAGATAGATTCTCAATCGAGTATTGAACAGAAATTCACGACGAATGATATTGGACTTCGCATTATTGGTGGCTCGTCCATTCGTACTGTCAATCTGATAAATCGATTCCAGATCAACAGCTTTCGCATCAAACTGGAAGTAATACCCTATTTCCAGCTTCTGATGGTGCAGATATTGTCCCGCCGCTGCATTAAGTAAGCCTAATACGGTACTGACGGGGGGCACTTCCAGCGTAGGCTGAACCCCACTGATCAGGTTAGGGTACCGGAAACTGGCCGTCCAGCTGCTTAAGTCTATCACGTGTACTTGCATCAGGAAAACTGATTTTCGAGTTGAGTACAGTACGCGTCAATGGTCTCATTGATCGTACCCAGCTGAATGGTCGGATAGGCATCGCCAAGGGCAAGCAGCTCTCTAAGTTCGTCATTGTATTCATTTAAAAACCCGCTACGCTTCCCAATGAATACCGTACCAACGATTTGCTCTTTGTAGTCTTTTAATACTTCTTTCAGACCATCCAGGTTCAAGGCTACTCTATCCAGATTCATGCCTTCACTCGTTACAATGTGCGAAAAGGGGTGATTACCACTAGTTGTACTAACGAGAATGATAAACTTTGGCGTTACATCACTCATGTTGTTCGTTTGCATGGCTCCGCCAGAGATAGTCTTCAGAGCTTGAATGGTATCCTTAGCCCGTTGCAAGCGTATATTCCTGTTTAATTGAACCAGCTTCTGGGCATTTCCTTTACTATCTTTCACGAAAGGATCGTCAATTTCAATAGCTCCCTGACTTAGAGCATCCATTTTTAGCTTTTGCGTAATGTTCTTGAAACCGGTTTTGTTATAACTCGCAAAAGTGCCAAGCTGAGCTAGATCAAGCGAGAACATTCCCTTCATGATGGCACTGTACTCTTCTTTGCTGTAAGGTACTGAATCACCATCCTGCCGAGCCATGCTAGACCAGTTTTCAACCGTCCGAGCAGATCCAACCGATACAATCGCTGAATTTTTAAGAGGCGAAACACGGGTTACCGTAGCATCTACTTTCTTAGCTTTTCCTTTTTCGTCCAGCACCTCTTCTTTAACGGCTTTCATATAGCCAAAAACATCGTCATCCGCATATAACAGAGGGTTTGCCTCAGTAAAAGCAATTTTGTTATCCCGCGTAATCGGTGATAAAGACCAGCCTACATTTTTTTGTAAGGCTTCTCGCCACCAGTACCGCCAAGCTTGGCCAGATACGTAAGTATAGGTACGACCATTTTTTAATATCTTTTTGGTAGCAACCGCATTTTCAAAATTGCTGGTAGAACTCTTTCCCGCATTATTTAAAGCGACAACATCAACGTCTAGCAGGACAAATCCTTGGGTTTTCAGGTTCATAGGTATGATTAATCTAAAGGTTCAATTACTTCGTTTTGTTCTTCAAATTCAGTAGCGATCTGCAGGTTTTTTTCGTGAAGTTTTTCGTAAACGGCGATTAATAATAGATCTCTGATCTCCCGCCAGCTTACCGTTTCGGGAAATAAATACTCTACTTCATCGATTTTAAGCAAAGGTTCCTGTGAACCCCCTTTGTAGTTGTCATCAATGAGCTTAAGCAGATACTGTCTCACTTCCTGCACATATTTTGCTCGGTTTAACCTCAGGATAGCTTTCTTAATACTATCCTCATCGCGGCTAACGATGAAGCCCGCGATGTCCTTGATTTTTTGTACGGTTCGTTTATCCATCTGGTTTATGTAAATAAGGTAAGTCTCAATAAGTTGAAAAGGAAAGCGATTCGTACTAATCCATGCTTTGAAGTAGGGCACCAACGTTTGTCCATTCAGTAACCGCTCCAAAATAGGATTACGCCAGGTACTGTATGAATCATAAGCCAGTTCCTCTTTGGGAGACACCCATGTATCTGTACCTTGATTATACTTAGCATCCTTGAACTTTGAGTTTCGATAATGCGATGCTACGAATGGATGCCAGATTTCGTAATAAGTGATGGATTGGCAGAGTGCATAAAAGCCAAACACAGTAGCTGACAACTGGTATAGCACTACCTCAGGTTTGGCTCCAAAATTGGTAAAATGGTATAAACTCAGGCTAGTGTTTCGGGCCTCAACCACATTTTCAGAGGGATTGGCATAAATGGCTGTCCTAATATTTTTGAGGCAGGAATCAACGAATGCAAAAAGAGCATTAGCTGGAATCCCGTAATTTGAACGGGCAACACCGCTGGATAAACCCCGGCCCACAGTATTCAAATGTCCATCAGGTCCGGTCAGGAGTTGCTCTACGTAATAGTTGGCGACAATCGTATTATTACTGCTAATTAGTCCAAGTTTGTCACCTAACTGCATTACCCCCAGCGGGACGAAGAAAAAACGGACGATTATTTCTTTTGATACATATAGTCCGTTCTCAAATCCGTGATGAAAATTGATAAATGTGCTTGATCCGGATAGAATATGGTTATCTCTCCCCGCTACGAAAAGGTTGGCTTTGCGTCCTGAAAAACGGCAATATCCTATTTTCGAAGGAGCCGTTTCATTCAGTATGCTTTTATAATAGGTAAGCGTTTCCTCCAGCTTTCGCTTACTATCGAAAGCGGGTTGCGTAATTTTCGAGTTGAGAAAGAAGGCATGTAGATTAGCATTCCATTGATTGATGTAGAGGTTAGCTACGTACTCAATCAACCCTAGAATGTCTTTATCTTTTAATGCAGGCTCTTTCCAGAGGCTTGCAATGACATACCCGCCTGCATCTGCGAAGGGGTCGCCAGTAGGGTGAGTTAAATTTTCCTTTAATACAAGCTCCATAGTACTCTAGGTTAGTAGTGGTATAGTATATAAACAACTTGTTGATGGGCCGTTTTAGCTTATTCCCACACACCCAAACCCCTCTGCATTATACCGCCCCACACCCGCAAGTACAGCCAACTCCAAAACCTCCTTGGGCCCGGACAATTCAAACGAAAACCCATAATATCCCCGCACTTTCGTCTCCTCCCGGGAGTTCTCCTTGATTGTGACCAGCCGGGATTTGGGTTCGGTACGGCCCCGAATGAATCGAAACCTCAGTGAATCTTCCGTAAAGTCTTCCTCACTTCCTGTTAATACTAGCACGCTCTTCCATTTGGCCAGCAGATTCGAAACCAGTAAAGGCCCGAAGGCTTCATCAGCGGGATGCAGGTATTGATCCATGCCCCGTTCGTCTTTTTGAGCGATGACTACCGGAGAAAGGGTTCGAAGTTGTAGGGTATTTTCTGTAAGGTTAAGGGGAAGAGCTTCTACCCGTTCGACGATAAATTCTGCCCGATGGCGGGGGGAAGCAATGACGCACTTCTGATCCTGAAAAAGCCCCATGATGAAATGCTGAGCCGCCTGATCGACGTAAAAACTTACCACCCATTCGATCGTAGGGCTATTCACCCATAAGCCACCGGCTCTGGCATCCACACGGGCCTGGGGCATGATCAGATCCGAAAACGTAAAAAGCTTGAATCGCCGGGTTGAGGAATATTCGTATCCCTGATTATGTAAGAATTGGGCGTACTGAGCATCGGTGTCGGCCAGTACGCTGTAAATGAAGGCACTCAGACGATACGCGTAGTTAAACGGTACGAGCGTCTGAGTAGAAGTAGGTCTGAGGCTTAAGCGAAATTGCATATCTACTTATCAAAATTTGGGTCAAAAGGTTAACACGAAGTACAAAATTTCTCTTCGTTGGCCTGACAAAGATTCGTAAGTTGCGTGCAGACTCCATGCACGATGCTGGATTTTTCCATTTTTATTTCATGCCTTTCTCTCAATCGCAACGATTTCAAGCTATTAACGAACAGCTTCGACGCGGAGCCGCCGTCCGTACGGCTGATCTCATGAAGCATTGTAGCGTAGCTGAACGTACCCTTAAAGAAGACATTGCCCGGATGCGGGAGCGGTACGCGGCTCCCATTCAGTATGACCGCCGACGGGGAGGCTACTGTTATACCCAATCATTTGATTTGAAAACGGTCGAAATCGAGCTAACGGATCAGGACGTAGCCGCCCTAAAAAATGCCGTAGCAACGCTGAATCAATTCCGGGATTTGGCCGTATTTTCTGATTTTCGGGGAACCGTTGAGAAGATTGAACAGGCCGTACGTTTCCGTTTTAGTCAACCTACGCAGTCGCAGGCTCATATCATTTTCGAAGCCGTGCCTTCGGGTCGAGGCCATGCGTTGCTGGATGTAGTACTGGCGGCCTGTCTGCAGAAGCAGGTGATAGAATTCCAGTATCAGAAATACGGCGAATCCGAATCCCGGTTGCGAACGGTTTTTCCGCACCTGCTCAAGGAACATCGCAACCGCTGGTACATCATCGGCTATGAGCTGGATCCGCCCCAACTAAGGGTTTTTGGTTTAGATCGGGTAGTAACGGGAACGCTTAAGCGGAGTGAACTATCGTTTGATTCCCCACGGTTTGATGCGGAAGCTTACTTTCGTCCTGCCTTAGGGGTAGCCGTATACGATCATCCGGCCGAAGAAGTAGTCTTATCTTTTTCGCACCGGGAAGGCCTTCGCTTTCGGGCTCAGCCTTTTTATCCTTTTCGGGAGGAGGATATTTTACTAGATACACCGGAAGAATTTCGCGTAAGACTATCGATCATTATTAACCAGGAGTTAGTCTTCGAACTGGCCCGTCTCGGCGATTCCGTACGAGTACTCTCGCCGCCCGCTTTGATTGATTCGCTACGGCAGTTTCACAGGCGGGCCGGACAGCAATACGAAGCCTTACCGCCGGATAAACCGAGCTAGCAAACGCCCTGACTATGTATTTCTACTAGGGAACTACACTAATGTTGGTAAAGCCAGTCTCCCCTTTTATTTTAGAACTAGAGAAGCCGGGATACGTAATGCTCGTCTTTGCTGCTGGTACTCGTTTTCACTGAAAGGTCCGTAACGTTTACCGGTGTGATGGTTGATAATCCAGTAATTTTCTTTGGCAGAGAAGATGCGTTGATAAAGGGAATCTTCAATGGCGATGTGTTGATACTCGCGATAGTCGGGCTTTTGTCGGGCGATAATGTAGGTATCATCATACGCATACTGGACGACCTTACCACCAATACTTTCTTTGCGTAAAGGAGCTAGAATTGCATCTCCATCACCACCCCGAAAGAGATACCTATTGGGCAGGTCTTCGTAATAATCCATGCCGCCTGCCCCAAGCATGAGTAAGGCTAAAATGGGCAAAAGGAAAATCAGGCCTGCCAGGGCTAGCCCTAGTAACAGTTGCCATAATAGACGAGTACGCATAGGAGATAAAGTCAAGAACCAATTGAAGCGAATCCGTTTTTATAAAGGAGTGCTAGTCGACTACCGATAAAGCCTATACGGGAAAATAATCAGAACAAACCACAGGGGTCAATCTGATTAAAAGCCTCTTGTACTTCAATCACATAGTAGTAAGACTTGTACTTTTTGGCTTTGTAGATGTGGTCGTAAAATGGTGACTTGTGGTGGACAAAGTTGGATACCCAATGCACGATATTGATGTACTTATCACGATCCGTTCGGTGGGCAATTTGTATGGTCACTTCTCCATTACTGCATACCTTGTACGATAAGAAATTTTGCTCCTCGGGGCTTAGATAGGTAGCTAACTGGTTCTGAACGGTTTTAGGGAGTACTACCGGAAATGATTCGTTCTTCGCTCGCTCTTCGGTGATAAACGTATAACAGCCTTCCGACTCCCTCTTTAATGTATCTTTTAAAGCCTCTTCGAGCAAAGCATTCTTTTGCTGAAATAAAAGGTCGATGACTTTGCTGTACCGGGGCATATTCAATTCCACACGTTTGTAATAAGTCGCTTTCTTCAACTCCATTTGCTTTTCGGGCCAGGGAAGAGGTTGTTCGTTATAGGTGGACATGATCAAGACAAATGCAGCCCAGCTCAGAACGGGCGTAAAAACAGTAACAGACAAATGATAATCAGGACGATATAGAAACCTTTCATTGGTTAATAAAGGATGCAGGTTGATAGTTTTGGGTTGCAGTTATTAAGGAACACGGATGTCCTTGTTATTCATACGGAACAGGGGTAAGGATATCCATTTGAGATACGGGTGAAACCGGGAAGCTTGTGTCTATTACAAGCGTTCATTCTGCTTGGAAGAGAGGTTCGAATAGGTATACTGGAAACAGCCTGTACATCACCGGACTTACTTAAATCCGAAAAACAAGGGAAAAAGGAATGTAACGATTACCGTCCAAACGCTATAAATGGGCAAGTAAAAGGCTATGACCTTGCCCACGTCCGTGAGGTCTGATTTTTTGGCGATGACGTTAAAAAGCCGAAGCGTAACGAGTAGTAGGTTGATGAGTATCAAAATATTACTACCCAGCACGGCCAGCCGATTGGGCGTGATACCCCATTCTGAAATTCGGAATATAATCGCTGACAGAGCGATGCTATTCACTATGATGGTAACTACCGATAAGAGAGCGAGTATCCAGACCTCAAACATTCCCTGCTGGTTTTTGCTTGTTTCCGCTATCGAAAAGAAGATGAGGGCCATTACGCCAATCAATAAAGCATTAAACAGCAGCAAGAATTCGCGATCCTGGTAAGGGTCTTTCCCCGAGTAGAAAATGGCTACCAGATAAATCACCAGCATGATGAGTACCAGCGGACTGAATAGTTTAGCAATCACGGGAGATACCTTGCCAACGAGCTGGGGATTGGTCTGCGTCAGATAGGTACCCATCAAGGGAGCCGCAGGTAAGCCAAAAATGACTACGTACTCGAAGTAAAACTTCTGAATGTGCAGGCCGATTAACTCAAATAAGCCCAGGGTTAAACCCGTTAAAATACCCCCCGCAATCAAAATCAACGTAGTTATGACGATCAGATCGCCATTGTAACGTAAATAACTGAGCCGTTTTTCCGGGTCATTTTTTACCGTTCCTACAAACGTAAGGCCAAGAATTGACCACAGAAACAACACCAAATGAATACACGATAAGACGAGTGTATCACTCTTGGGTACATCCGGGAAAACATTAATGAACACCAAACCTCCCACACTCAAAGCGATGATGATTGCAATGTTGGACGTAGATAAGCGATGCTTCCAGGCAAAATAGGCCAGTAAGGGAGGAAAGGCAATGAAACCGATATTCCGGGGATAGAAAAATTCCTCGCGGATTCCAAAGATGACGGGAAATTTAGCAATTAGTCCTGCCAGCAAGGCAGCTACCCCAATGAATAGTAATTCGCCGCGGCTGCCCCAGTGCAGTTCATCGCCTTCATACTGAAGCCGTTCATACCAGAAGTCGGCCAGGGGATTACCCCGTAGTTCGGGATAAAGACTACTAAATTCCCGTTTAAACGATCCTTTGTTAGTCCGGTACAAGTGTTCGAGTTGCCGGGGGTTGTGCAGCTGACTACGGATTTGCTCTTTCATGGAAGCTTTCCTTAACGCCTATCGAATGATTAATTCCACAAAGTGCCATCCAGGCCCACAATCGTACCCATCCATACGGCTACCAGGAAACCAAACACGCCGATCAGCGTAGCCACTACTTTTTTCCAGGTTTCGTGTTGTCCCCATTGTCTGACCACGTAAAAGAAACCACCGCCCAGAGCCCCCGCGACGGGAACCAGTACCAGCGGACGAACCATCCAGTACGCAGGCCAATTTGGATTAGGATGCTTCACACCCGCCAAAAAAAAGGAAATCAGCAGTAGAGCAAGCGTGGCTCCCACGACCAGATGTTTAACCAAAGAAGCAGTAAAGAACGATGGGCTGGAGAATAAGCGGATTGGTGTCATGGTCGTTGCGTGTTGAATCGATTATGAAGTTAATTAAAGTACTTTGCAATACAAAGTGAATGAATAAAAAAATAGGGCTTTTACGGTACTACTAAGCACTCACGAAAGCTCAGATGTCCAGAATTAGGAAAATACGTTTAAGGTAATCCATCGTGCCTTTAGTAGTTGATTAAAAGTACTTTGCGGTTCAAAGTTATTAATGGTTTTTATTTTCACCAATAGTCACTCCATTTTTTGCTAAAAAATTTTATTCTATTTGATGGAGATGCTTGTCCAAAGGCTACACGCAATTTCTAGGAGATAGGTAGCATGCTCAACGCTCGGGCAAAGCTGTTCGGGGCATTCGTCAGTAACCGCTAAAATTCTGTAGTAAGTTGCCCTTGTTTCTGGTACGGTATAAGTTCAGACAGGCTTTGATGTAGTGATAGAGGAGGGGATAAGTGTTTTCCTGAGGAGATACAGCGTGAACGTTTTTAACCTTCCTATGATTTGTTATAATCCAGGAAAAATAAGTACCGTCTAAGGTAAGGTACCTTTCTTTGGCACGTAGATTCGTATTTAGGTCTTTTTCGGAAAGGATAAGCAGTGAATCGAACAGCTGCGTGAACCTGGGTTCATCATCCGCTTTGAAACGTAAACTGTCTTTCGTATAATAGGTACAGCTTTCCCGCAGTGCCGAGTACTCGTCCAGTCTTTTTTTCTGTTCTGAACCAAATTCTCCAAAATTAGTGGCAATCATATGTAAGGTGATTCCGCGTTGCTGGGCTAGTTTGTTTAGCTTTCGGCCATCAGTCGAGTCTCTTCTGGCATATACCACCTGAAACGTATGTTCCCGTTTGGTGGCAGTAATCCAATAGTTATCTCCCTGACCTATTACATGCATCTGTACGGATTGGGCGGATACGTGAAGAGAAAAAAGAGCTGATACAATGAGTAAGAGCGTTTTCATACACTAAAAAGGTTGGATAGGTTGGTCAACTATAATGGACGCGAAGTACGTACGTAAAATTGAATGTACTGACGCAAATTACGTATATCGCTTGATTTCAATCCGTTTCTACAATATGAGCCTAGCTTACGACTCTTGACCGCAAGTTTTGGCAAACTTCCCGGAGCCATTGGCTCGACCTATCATTTAAAGTTGGGTTTCAACCCGACCCATCTTTTAATGGATTTCATTTCAAGTTACGATCCGATATTCCTTTTTATTGATAATAGATCATCCAGTACTGATAAATATTTGGCAGATATTCTAAATAACCCTAAAAAACTAGTGAAAAAAGTATTAAAGCCTAGTAAATATGGGGAGTTAGCATAAAAAGCGGTTATCTACCTTTGAAGATATGCAAACGGACACGAGTAACGAAATCGTTTGCGGCCAATATTACACTAACCTCATTTGTATCCGCCTATGTTTATGCGATACCTCTTCATCGGGCTCCTTTGCTGTACACTTACTACGGCCCACGCCCAGGGAACCTTACGCGATTATCAACGAAGCGAAACGTTAAAAAAGCAGCTCGCTGACCGGGCTTACCACATTCCCCGACAGATCAACTGGCAGGAAAACGGTACTAGCCTGGTGTATATGATCCAAACTACGAAAGGCAAGGAGTATATCCAGGTGGATGGTCAAACGGGCAAACGCAGCAATGCTTTCGATCAGGAGGGATTAGCCAGACAACTCGGACAAGCCCTGGGCAAAACCATTCCTGCGTACCAGCTTCCCATCCAAAGTCTGAAACGCACGCCCACGGGTTTCTCTTTCGACGCCGAAGGCTCCCAATGGACGTACGACGCCGGACAACTTCGCAAGAAAGGCAGTCTGTCGACCCTGAATCGCTACTGGGGCGATCGTTCCCGTGGTGAGCAGGTTCGACGTTTGTACACGCCCGACAGTAGTCATTCGGCCATCATCAAAAATTACAACGTTTACATTCGCAACGAACGCAGTAAAGAGGAGTTTCCAATGAGTTTTGACGGCTCGGAAGGGGAGTACTACAGCAGTGATCTTCGCTGGTCGCCCGATGGTACGAAGCTGGCGGGAACGAAAACGCGTAAAAACACACCGCATCTTATTTATCTGATTCGTTCCTCGCCCACGGATCAGCTCCAGCCCAAACTGGAAACCCGTAATTACCTCAAACCCGGCGATGCCCTGCCCATTCAGGAACCCGTGCTGTTTGATATCACCTCGCGAAAGCAGTTGCCCATTGCGATGGACCTGATTGCTCAGCAGTACGAACTGAGTGATCCCGACTGGCGAGCGGACAGCAAAACGTTTACGCTGGAATACAATCAACGCGGCCATCAGGTGTACCGGGTGCTGGAAGTAGAGGCTAGTACGGGCCGCATCCGTCCGCTGATTGAAGAAAAAAGCAAGACCTTCATCGACTACAGCGGCAAGCGTTTTCGCCACGATACGCCCGATGGCCGGGAAATCATCTGGGCTTCTGAACGCGATGGCTGGAATCACCTCTACCTCTACGATGCGGCCAAGGCTCAGGTCAAAAATCAGATTACCAAAGGAAATTGGGTCGTTCGGAATGTCGTTCACGTGGATGATGCGAAACGGACCATTCTGTTTGCCGCCAGTGGCCAAACGCCCGACGAAGATCCGTATTACCTGCATTACTACCAGATTAATTTCGATGGCAAAGGCCTGAAAGCCCTTACGCCCGAAGTGGCTCAGCACGAGGTTATGTTTTCGCCGGATTTTTCCACCTTCGTCGATACGTATTCCCGCATCAATCAGGCACCGGTCACCGTGCTTCGCAAGACTACCGACGGGTCAATTATCACAACGCTGGAAAAAGCCGATCTTACCGAATGGGAAAAAGCGGGCTGGAAGGCTCCCGAACCCTTTGTTGCCAAAGCTCGTGATCAGCAGACGGACATTCACGGCATCATCATTCGACCCACTAATTTTGATCCTTCGCGGAAATACCCGGTCATTGAAATGATCTACGCGGGTCCGCAAAGTGCCTTTGTGCCGAAAGCTTTTTCGACCAATACGGCCATGCACGAACTAGCGGAACTGGGTTTCGTCGTCGTACAGATCGACGGCATGGGGACTTCCAATCGCTCCAAAGCGTTTCACGATGTCTGCTGGAAAAATCTGAAGGATGCGGGTTTCCCGGATCGAATTCTGTGGATGAAAGCCGCCGCCCAGAAGTATCCGTACCTTGATCTGGAACGGGTGGGCGTGTATGGGACATCCGCCGGAGGTCAAAATGCCGCGGGAGCCGTCCTCTTCCAACCTGATTTTTACAAAGTGGCCGTCGCGTCCTGCGGCTGCCACGACAATCGCATGGATAAGATGTGGTGGAACGAGCAGTGGATGGGTTATCCCATTGGTCCGCAGTACGCCGAATGCTCCAACGTTACGCACGCCGATCAGCTACGCGGTGAATTACTACTCATCGTGGGTGAAATGGACGATAATGTCGATCCTTCCTCTACCTACCAGCTAGCCGATGCGCTGATTCGGGCGAATAAAAACTTTGAATTGGTGGTCGTACCCAACATGGGCCATTCGGCGGGTGGTGACTTTGGCGAACGCAAACGCCGGGATTTCTTCGTGCGTCATTTGCTGAACGTACAGCCGCCCCGCTGGAACGCGGCCCCGGTAGCAGCGGAAGAAACGCCCGGGAAAACGTCCCGATCTGAGCGTTAGTACTGACCACTCTTAACCGTTCCCGTTTATGCACGTTCGGCGTATCACTTTTCTTCTTCTCATGAGCGTAAGTACCCTTGCTGCGGCTCAGGGTCCCACTGACCGGACTCAACTAAGCCAGCACATTATTCAATACGAGGCCGACCTGGGCAGTCTGCGTCGGTTTTATACCATTGCCAATTCACCCGAACGACGCCAGCGGTTCAGGGAGCTGAATCAGCAGTACCTCTCGCAACTGGATAAGCTCGATTTTAAGGCGTTAACGCCCAACAATCAGGTTGATTTCTTATTGTTTCAACGGGATTTGAAAGAAGACCTGCGGCTGTATACCGTAGCCGATCAGGAATCCGAACGCATCAAAGGCTGGTTCCCTTTTGCCGAGTCGATTTACGCGTTGGAAAAAAAGCGTCGGCGGGGACTGGCTCTCAACGCGGAAACACTCGCCCAGGACTTCAATACCTGGACGGCACAGGCGGCTGAGGCCGAAGAAAAACTGGGAAAAATGACCAGTATGGACCCCGTACTGGCTAGCCGGGCGGAAGAAACGGTGAAAGGACTGGAGCAGGCCATTAAAAGTGTATTCGAGTTTTACAACGAATATGACCCCGCCTTTACCTGGTGGATGGCCAAACCGTACCCGAAACTCATCGAACAATTACAGCAACTAACCCGATCCATTCAACCCCGGGCCCAGCTGGGCGAAAAGGCCAAGGACGGCAGTGGAATTGTTGGCGTAGCCGTCGGACGTGAGGAGCTGATGCGTCAGTTGAAGATGGAATACATTCCCTACACGCCCGAAGAGTTACTCACCATTGCCAATCAGGAATTTGCCTGGTGCGACCGGGAATTACTGAAAGCCAGTCGAGAAATGGGTTTTGGCAATGACTGGCGGGCGGCTCAGGAAAAAGTCAAAAACAGTTACGTACCCGCCGGAAAGCAACCCGAACTGATCCTGCGACTGTATCAGGAATCCGTGGACTTTCTCAAGCAGCACAACCTGATTACGATTCCACCGCTGGCGGAAGAAACCTGGCGAATGGGGATGATGACCCCCGAGCGGCAACTGATTAATCCCTTCTTTCTCGGCGGCGAACAGATTCTGATTTCCTACCCAACCTCTGGGATGGAACACGCCGATAAACTGATGAGTATGCGGGGAAACAACCCGCACTTTTCCCGCTCTACGGTGCACCACGAACTCATTGCCGGCCATCACCTGCAAATGTTCATGAACAACCGGTATCAGACCCACCGCCGCCGCTTTTCGACGCCCTTCTGGATTGAAGGCTGGGCTTTGTACTGGGAAATGGTACTCTGGGATAAAGGATTTCCGCAATCACCGGAAGATAAAATCGGTATGCTGTTCTGGCGAATGCACCGCTGTGCCCGGATTATATTTTCTCTTAATTACCACCTCGGCAAATGGACACCTCAGCAGTGCATTGACTTTCTGGTGGACCGAGTCGGGCATGAGCGGGCCAACGCCGAGGGAGAAGTACGCCGTTCCTTTGTGGGTGGTTACGAACCGCTGTACCAGCTGGCGTACATGACGGGTGGCCTTCAGTTCATGGCCCTCCGCCGGGAACTGGTCGATTCCGGAAAAATGACGGATAAACAGTTTCACGATTCCATCCTTCAGCTCAACGAGTTGCCCGTGGAATTCATCCGGGCCTTGCTGACCCAACAGCCGCTTCGAAAGGATTTTCAGACCAGCTGGAAGTTTTATTCTTTTGCTAAATAACCCCTGAACAACTACTTCACAATGAACCTGAAAACGATGACTCATTGCGTGTTAGTAGTGAGTGCATTAGCCCTTACTACGCCGGTCTGGGCTCAACAGTCTCCCTGGAAAAAACTGGAGGAAAAACCATCGACGCTCCATTTGGAAAGCGGCTATATAACCTTGCCGGGCCCAGCCTTGGAGCTGCGTCTGGTAAAGGCCTCGCAAACGGTGGCTTCGCTGAAACCTAATGAAGAAAAAGGCTTTGATTTTACCCCCGGTGACCGACTGAAAGTCCGTAGTAGCGATGGACTCTATCACTTGGGAGACATTAATCTACGACTTCGCACCCCTGGGCAGTCGGACTGGCAGGCCTATTCTTCCGCCCAGAAGCGGGGCGATATTAAGACCTTGACTGCTACCAAACCGGCAGAGGCTTCCGCTGATTTGTCGCCTAGTTTTCCCGCCGAATTCCCCCTGGAGGTCAAACGAAGCTGGGAACAGTCGGGTAAAGGCTGGGTGGTACGCTTCACGCTGAAAAACAAAAGTACGCAGCCCGTAGAAATCGGTTCGCTTGGGTTTCCGCTGATTTTCAACAACATTCTGGAAGGGAATACGCTGGAACAGGCCCACGACCGCAATGTGTTCTATGATCCATACATTGGCAAGGAAGCCGGATATTTGCAGGTAACCCGATTACACGGCAAAGGTCCGGTATTGCTGGTGTTACCCGAGGGGAATACGCCTTTTGAAGCCTACAATCCTTTACTCGATGACCCCACCCCCCGGGGTATTACGTTTGAAGGGTTTCACGAGTGGATGGTTCACAGTAAAGCCCACGCGGAAAAAGACTGGTCGAAAGCTCAGCCCTGGAATCAGCCGACGTCACTGACGCTGCAACCCGGCGAAAGTAAACGTTACGGTCTGAAGCTAGTTCTGGCTCCGGCCATTCGCAGTATTGAATCGACTTTGGTGGAACAGAAGCGGCCCGTATCAGTGGGTATTCCCGGTTATGTCGTTCCGCAGGATGTGAACGCCCGACTTTTTCTGAAATACCCTTCGGCAGTGAAATCCGTGCAGGTAGAACCTGCTGGAGCTTTGAGCTGGCAGGTTGATCTGGCTACCAAAAACGGCTGGAAAGCGTACCTGATTCGCGGGAAACAATGGGGACGGGCTCGATTGACGATTCAGTATCAGGATGGCTTGACGCAAACGATTCATTATAAAGTAGTGAAACCCGAAGCCGAAACGATTGCTGATTTCGGAAATTTCCTGACGACGAAGCAGTGGTTTGAGGTACCGAAAGATACGTTTCATCGCAGTCCTTCCGTGATTAGTTACGACTACGAAACCCAGCAGCAGGTGACGCAGGACAGCCGGGCCTGGGTGGCAGGTCTCAGTGATGAAGGCGGGGCCGGAAGCTGGCTCGGAGCGATGATGAAACAACTGGTAGTGCCCAATCAACAGGAAATTCAGAAACTCGAACGCTTCGTTAACCAGACCCTCTGGGGCAATATTCAGCACAACGAAGGCCCGGAAAAGTACGGCGTTCGGAAGAGTCTGTTTTACTACCAGCCCGATTCCATGCCGCCGAATACTTACAGTACGGCAGTGAATTACAAGGGCTGGTCGGCCTGGCCCCGCAAGGAAGCCGAATCGCTGGGTCGTTCATACAACTATCCGCACGTCGCCGCGGCTCACTGGGTCATGTACCGAATGGCCCGTAACCACCGCAATCTGGTAACGCAGCAGGACTGGAAATTTTACCTGGAAAACGCCTGTCAAACGGCTCTGGGCATGGTGAAGTTGGCTCCGTACTACGCTCAGTTCGGACAGATGGAAGGCACCGTTTTCTTTCTGATTCTGAAAGATCTGAAACGCGAAGGACTTACGGCACTGGCTTCCGAACTGGAAGCGGCCATGAAGAAACGGGCCGATCTCTGGAAATCGCTGGCGTATCCCTTCGGCAGTGAAATGCCCTGGGATTCCACGGGTCAGGAAGAAGTCTACATCTGGTCGTACTACTTCGGCTACCGCGACAAAGCCGAGGTAACGCTGAACGCCATTCTGGGTTACATGCCCACGATACCGCACTGGGCCTACAATGGCAACGCCCGTCGGTACTGGGATTTTCTTTACGGTGGAAAAATCTCCCGGGTCGAACGGCAAATTCACCACTATGGCTCGGGTCTCAACGCCATTCCGGTACTGACGGCCTACCGCGATCAGCCGGACGATTTCTATCTGCTTCGCGTGGGCTACGGTGGCCTGATGGGAGCGATTGCCAACATTACGGAAGACGGATTCGGACCCGCTGCTTTTCACTCGTTCCCGTCTACGCTTGCGAATGACGCTCTTTCGGGCGATTATGGCTGCGGATTCTTTGGATACGCGGTGAATACGACCGCTTTCCTGACGCAACATCCGGAGTTTGGCTGGCTGGGTTTTGGCGGAAACGTGACTAAAAGCAAAATAGACGTGACGCTGACGCTAACTACGGCGGCCCGGACCAGCGTATTTCTGGCTAGTGTAGGGCTGGATATCAGTTTGGATGCCGGAAAGATTGAACAAGTAACGCTTAACCCGCAAACAAAAACCGTTACGCTTACCCTTGAACCCGCTACGGCCACCACGCCAACGGCATATCTTCGACTGAAAACGGGTAAGCAGTCCTATCATCCGAAAACGGCGTTTGCTCAGGAACGGGAAGCTTACGTAATTCCCCTGACCAATCAAACGCAGACGATTACGTTGGTATCGTCAGCGAAGAAATAAGCAACCTGCATTCAGGTACGTTTGAAAACCCTGGCCCCTTGAGTGGCCGGGGTTTTATTATTTAAAAACCAGCTATTGAATGTAAATAAAATTTGCGTAGTTAAATAGCTACGCTTTTATTTGTAGTCAAATGACTACGCAATGAATTTAAGACGAGATGTATTCCAGGCAATCGCTGATCCCACGCGAAGAGCAATCCTCTTGCTGTTGGCCGCTCAAGCCCTGCCGGCGGGAGCAATCGCCGCCAACTTTGATACCGCCCGCCCGACGGTTTCCAAGCACTTACAGATACTGACGGAATGCGAGTTACTCAAAGCCGAGCCCAACGGCCGGGAGATCTACTACCAACTGAACCCGCAGAAGATGAAGGAGGTCGCTGATTTTATCGAGCCTTTCCGTCAACTATGGGAGGAGCGGTTTAACACACTGGAAGCCCTTATGAAAGACTATTCCTCAAAAACCAATGAGTCATGACGCAGAAAACGAAAATTCAGGCCGAAGCTGGTAAGCAGGAATTGATCATTACCCGGGAATTTGACTTACCCGTAGCCTTGTTATTTAAAGCTCACGTAGTGCCCGAACTCGTGGAGCAATGGATGGGCACCAAGGTATTGAAGCTGGAAAGTAAACCCCACGGTAGCTGGCAGTATGAAACGACGAATCCCCAGGGACAGGTCGTATTTCGGGCCAATGGCGTCATTCATGAATGTATCCCAGACCAAAAAATCACCCGAACGTTTCAAATGGAAGATTCTCCTTTCGATGTACAACTGGAATTTCTGGAATTTGAAGCTTTGACCGGTGCAACAAGTAGACTTACCATGCATCAGGTATTTCGTTCGGTTGCCCTGCGGGATCAGCTCCTTCAATTGCCTTTTGCCAAGGGCTTAAACTGGGCTCATGATCGGTTGCAGGAAGTGGTGAGCCAACTGATTGAGCACTAAGTAGAACAGGCGAACGCCTGCGTATCTGTGAAACTTAACCTTACAACGGTGATGAATAATTCCTCTAAATCTTTGTCTGCTGAAGAGCAGGAAGCCTTATTAAACACGCTGAAGGCTCGTTTTGCGAAAAACCAACAACGCCACTCAGGCCTTGAATGGCCTACCGTACAAGCCCGACTGGAAGCCTATCCCGAAAAACTCTGGTCGCTTCAGTTGATGGAAGAAACGGGCGGAGAACCTGACGTACTGGCTCAGGATGCAAAGACGGGAGAAATCCTTTTTTACGATTGTGCCCCCGAAAGTCCCAAAGGTCGTCGCAGTCTATGTTATGATCGGAAAGCACTGGATGCGAGGAAAGAATATAAACCTGAGGATAGTGCTCTCGATCTGGCGGCAGCGATGGGCATTGAACTATTGACGGAAGAAGACTATCGGGAGCTTCAAAAATACGGAGCATTCGATCAAAAAACGTCCAGCTGGATAAAAACCCCCGACGAAATCCGGAATCTCGGCGGGGCCCTGTTTGCGGATCGCCGCTACGGGCAGGTCTTTGTCTACCACAACGGAGCTGAGTCGTACTATGCGGCTCGGGGCTTTCGGGGTTTGCTGCGGATATAAAGTTTGGGGGAGGGTAGAGGCTTCGTTTTATCGCTTTGCCTCTACCTTTTAAACCCTCGTGGTCCTAGTAAGATGCCGGACTTAGATTTCTCTACTCCTTGAGCATTCGAATACCATACACCGGCCCCGCCTGATTGCCTTTTTTAGCCTGGAAAGTAAGAACTACGGACGTTTTGCCGCTAGTCATTTCAGTAGGCAACGCGTAGGAAATATCATAGAAACGGCTCTCTTTGTATTGGTTAAGATCCTCGCTGCTGAGCTTTTTGCCATCTACCAGAATGTCAAACTGGCGACCGCGGTTATCCATGCCCCAGTACGTAGCAATCAGCGTATTTTTCGCATCAGGAGCAACTTTCATGGTGAATTGAAAGCTACCCCCCTCATTGGCTACCCGGAATTTTCGCGTATGCGACTCACCCGTTTCCAGCTTGTCGCCGGAAAAGTCGTGATCGCGTTCGGGCTGCATTTCACCCACGCGAAGGTTGTCTACCGTGCGAAGCTCCAGTTCACGAGCCTGGCGGCGTTGCTCTTCGTAGCGTTTCTGCTGCTGCTTCCACGTCTGGCTGTTGAATACATCCCAATAAACACTGTAATGATCATCCTGAAGAGCATAAAATGGCTGTAAGGTCACCGTACCTTCTTTTCCCAGGGCCGTCGTCTGAAATTCCAGGGGCCGACCCGTAGCCTTGATCCAGTGGTTGGGATTGGGGTCATTGCTGACAAAAACGGGTACGCCCTGAGCGGGATCAATTTCCTTGGGGCCCAGATTGCCCGCCAGAATCAGTGGACCGTAGAAATACGCCTTCCGATCCGGATTATCGGGCATGGCTACCGAATATAGTTGCGTGGGTAGTTTGAGTTCGAGTACATCGCCCGTTTTCCAGGTTCGGTCAATCACTAGATATCCCGCTTCTTCGTTGACCTGCGAAAGCAATTTGCCATTCAATAGTACCACGGCTTCCGTAGCCCAATGGGGTTTGCGGATACGTACGGGCAGCGAAACGGCTTTGCGAGTAGTAAAGCTCAGCGATAGGGTAGAGTCGGCGGGGAGGGTAGTTTGTAAAGTTACGCCCAGCCCTTTTTCAGCCCAATTGAGTTTGGAGGGGATGAATAGATTGACGTACAAACTGCCGTCATTTCCCTGAAAATAAATGCTTTCGTTGTACTTCGTATGGTTTTCCATGCCCGAACCCACGCAGCAGGTGAAATCGTCGTACCGACTGCTAAACGGCTTCCGGGCCCCCATTCGCAGGGGAACGAAGTAACACATCATACCCGTGGTATGGTTTTGCGAGGCCAGAATGTGGTTGTACAGGCCGCGTTCGTAGTAGTCCATGAACGTCGCCGAAGGTTGCAGGGCGAACAAATGCCGGGTGAGTTTCAGCATGTTGTAGGTGTTGCAGGTTTCCATCGTATTCTCCGTCAGCTTGTCGTTAAGTTGATCGGGGGTGCTCAGATACTCGTAATTGCTGTTACCACCGGTCGCGTAGGAGTGATGGTTGACTACGGTATTCCAGAAGAAAGAAGCACTTTCCAGGTCTTCTTTCTTTCCGGTTAGCTGATAGCGACGAACCGTACCAATCAGCTTGGGAATTTGGGTATTGGAATGCTTGCCGGGGAGAATGTCTTTGTGATGGGCCAGCGAATCCAGAATCCAGCGGTCATGAAATTTGTAGGAGAGATCCAGAAACTTCTTGTTCTTCGTCAGAGCGTAGGTATTCACCAGTACATCATTCATGCCGCCGTATTCACATAACAGCATTTTCTGAATCTGCTCGTCGTTGAGGTTTTTCAGCGTTTGATCAACCCAATTCGCCATCCCGACATTGATAGTGAGTGCTTTCGCATTGTCGCAATACAGGTACGCATCTAGCAAACCCGCCATGACTTTATGCACCGTATACCAGGGTGACCAGGCTCCGTTGAGGTCAAAACCCCGGGAGCGGATATCGCCGCGAGCGACTTCCGCAAAAACCGTATCTTCTTTAGGAATAGCTCCGATGTATCCCGTTTTACGGGCTTTCTGGCATTCCGCCAATTCATCCACGATGTAATTTACCCGCTTGAGATATTCCGGGTCTTTACTGCTGGCGTAATGCATGGCACAGGCCGACAGGTAATGGCCCAGCGTATGGCCCGCCAGTCCGGAAGATTCCCAGCCTCCGTACTTTTCGGCTTTGGGTTTGAGGCCCGAATGGCTTCGAAAGTCCGCTAACAGCCGGTCTGCTTCCAGGTCTTTCAGGAAAGCGACATCGGCCTGCATGGCCTGGCGGAAAGGACTGTCGAGTAGTTGGACTTGACTCAACGGGAAGCCGTATGCCCGGATCGGTACGACGGGCTGAACTTTTATCTTAGCATTCGTTCGTTCGGGCATGATGGACTGGCCACACACCGGCACAGTAGCCTTGCCCAAAAGGATAGCCGCAGCGAATAGGAATCTTTTCATGAATCAGTACGCATTATAAATGACTGGCAAACCCGTATTCGACCGGAGAACCTTTGCAAAATTGTTCGAAAGTCGATGGAATCTTAGGCTTGCGTTTCGCGAATACTGATACAATTCTAACCTCTCCCTCCAGTAAGGGCGTATAGGTATTGAGGATAGAATATATACGGATAAAAGAAAACTAGTTAGGGACTAAAAAAGGAAGTATTTGGCGAGTGCTTTGGGAATGGATTGGGTTTGCTTACCACGAGTGGTGGTTCAAACCTCTAGTACCCACTAAGGCCTTCGATAGCAAAGGTCGATTAGCTTCCGCCAATCGGTGTAAGACGTGAGATCACCATTGGATAAAATAATTAAACCCTTTTTTGAGAAGGGGTCATACAGCATATACGTGGATACACCGGGTTCATGGCCATTGTGACTGTACATCGGCGTTTCGGTATTGAATATATACATAAACCAGGTGTGAAAACCCAGACTCATATCTTTCGGGGTAAGTGTTTGCACGGCTCCGCTGTCAATAATGGTTTTCCCCTGAAAAGTACCATCACTAGTCCAGCCGATCAGAAATGTAGCGAGATCGTCCAGACTACAACGTAATTGGCCAGCTGGATAATCGGGAAACGTACGTTGCGATTGCGGTAGATAGGCTTGTAAGGAGTCAGAGAATACGTAGGGCGTTGCCAGTGTATGAGCATCCAACTGTTTAGGAAACCAGGCGGTTTGGTTCATGCCCAGCGGTGCGAACAAGTTTTTTTGACAGTAGGCATCAAAGGGCATTTTCGAGATTTGTTCTACCAAGTAGCCCAAGAGAGCATACCCCATGTTTGAATAATCAAACGTACTGCCCGGAGTTGCCGGAATGAAGTTCTTTTCGGGGTGATAGTGGGTGCCTTGGGTAGTCAGATAGTTTCGTAAGAAAGGTTCTAAGTCAAGGGGCGGACCTTGATACGCTGCTTCCCAAAAAGGCAGCAGATAATCCAGATTATCATGAATGGAAGATCGATGCCGTAGTAAATGGCGAAAAGTGATAGGTTGATTAGGCCGATGTGGGTTTTTCACTGAAAACGGTAAAAAGCGGTTAATGGCGTCATCCAGTGAAAAATAACCCCGTCCGCTGAGCTGCATAAGGGCTGCTGCCGTGATGGTTTTGCTTAGGGAAGCAATGTGAAAAACGGTTTGAGCAGAAACCGGAATCTGCTGTTCCAGATTCTGATAGCCGTAGTAACCGGACCAGGCGACTTTACCCGCTTCCACCTTCGCAACGGCCAGACCCGGTAGTTGCAAACGCTTCATCTGTACGAGCATTTCTCGATCAAAATCCGATTCCTGAGCCCACGCGTTGATGCTTGTTAGGATAGCCAGGATAAGAATAAAGGGTCGCATGCAGAAGGTCTGTTAACGCATAAAGGCAATACGATATAAACTGGGTAAAGATACGAGTAGCAGATATACAAGTTTAAAAGAGACAGCGAATAGGAATTATTTAGAATACTATAATTTGTTATATAATTGACCTTATGTTAAATAGTTGTGAAGTTAATCTTTAACTCTTTCCTACCAATTTGACCCTATCCCACCCTTTCTAGCTTACAACTAAAGAAATCTAAGGTCAGTATAGCGGATTTGGATAAAACTGAAACTCGGATTGGATAAAGTGTGAAAAGTTATATTGATTCATTTTGCCTCGGCAAGTGCTGCAATGGCCACGGGCACCTCTGGTTCGCCCTTGAAAAAAGCTCCTTTTTTACCCTGGCTCAGGGCCCAGCGATGAATCCAGGAAATACCGGCTTCGCCAACGTAGTTATCCGCCATTTGGTAAGCAGAATCCTGTAACGCGTCCGCAAGGGAAATAAACTGGTAACCCCGCTCCCGCAGACTTGCCAACAAAACGCTTAAATAACGAGCATTGATCGGATTGGCATGGATGCCCAGAATCTGGGCTATTGGTCGGTGAAATAAAGCCTGGGTTTGTGATTCATAGTAGTCCACTACGGCTAGCATATAGTGCACGTACTGCTGCCCAATTGAATCAGCTGAACCCGCTTTTTCGTAAGCTTTTGAAAATAGGTAATCCCCGTTATCAATGGTTACGGGGGCTTCCTGATAATGTAATTGAGCTAGATAGGAAACTAGCGAATCGCGTTTAGCCAGCGTATCACCGCGTTGTAAATACGGATGACGGAAGTACCGCAAGGGTTGATTTTGCTGAATTAACCAGGGACGTAACAAGGCATCGGCTTCCCAGACATCCCGTTGATAAGCCTGTGCAGAAATCGCATTGAAGCCCCGGTGAGCGAAGGTGTGATTACCCAGTTCCATACCGGCCTCCAACCACCGTTGTAAAAGAGCTCGTTTTCCCGGATCAATCTGCTGATTGCTTACTAACTGATTGCCAATAACAAACCCTACGGCAGGAACGCGGTATTCTTGCAGCGGTGCAAGCAATTGTTGCGTGAGTAAATCCTGATCTGCCGCCGTAAGTGGATGATAAGCCACGCCCGGCAAATCATCGATTGTGATGCAGATCTTCTTCTGGGCCAGTACCGGTTGCAGAAACAGCGTTAAAAACATAGCTAACCAGTAAGATTTCATACGAGTCAATTTTTGCTCCAAACCAATAGATTAGACGGGGGCGTTATTAATAGTAAGGAAAGTTTCTGGTACCATCAAGCGTACAATTCAACCTAAAATCGATTGAATTCAGCCGTAATTCCAGACAGCTGAAGCGGATAGGACTGGGTAATGGTTAGCGGTTGTTCTAGGTTGCATTCAAAACAAACGTTTTCCTTCAATCAATCCTTATGATTTTTTCGTTCAAACAGCTTTTGATACTGGTATTTGTTTTCAGTACGACAACACTAGGGGCCAGTTTGCCACCGACGGGAAAATGGAGTTACGGCCGCTTTTCTCCAAGCAGCTTTTGGGGAACCGACGGCAGTTACAAAGGAGCTGCCAACGAGCAAGCGATGGCTTTGCATCTACAGGCTAATGGTACGTTCGAAATGTACGTTTTAAATTCGGCAACCTACTACAATTGCAGCACCAGTTCCTACACGTATTGGAAAGGTAAAATGCAGCTGGGCGATCAGACTTTCACCCTTACGCCTCAACAAGGAACCTACCGGGGTGAGTATAGTTGCTATGCCGGCAAAAACTTCAAAAGGCCAGCAAATGCTACGGAGATCGCCGCCGCTCGAAAGCAATACCGTTACGTTTGGGAAAAAGATCTAGAAGGCCGTACGGCTCTACGTATTTTCTTTGGATTGGAAGATCATCGGGGTGTAGTATTTACTCAGGCTAATTGGTAAACTAATCATTCAACCTTTAAAAAAAGTACAGTATAAGGGGTTAAATGATTAGTGTATATAAATATTGTTCGATAGTGAGGGAAGAAATGGTATTGATATGATTAAGTTATTAAATAACATTATAACGTTTCTATTACGTTATAATATCTTATTGATTTAGTTTGTCCGTTATACTATTATGCTTAATCACACTATCTATTTCCCTTTTATTACTCTTACTTTTTTCACTCTTCCTGTATTAAAAACTTTTGATTCTTTTTTACGTTAATATCCTGCATTAAATCTTTTAATGCTGAAAATTCTACATAAAGCTTAGTTGCCTTCGCTTGCCTTAAAACGTATGTTCATTAATCGAAATATTGGATGGAAAGTCATTTTCCATTACACCTGGAAAGGACTGATCTATTACACGGTGCTTTCAGTCACAGTCTATCTACTGCACGATTACTATAACCTTTTTCACTTACACCTGCCCTTCACCACGATCACCGCTATTAGTACGGCTCTGTCTATCTTTTTGGGCTTCAAGAATAATAATGCGTATGATCGTTGGTGGGAAGCCCGGCAGATTTGGGGCTTGTTAGTCAACTACAGTCGGGCTTGGGCTCGGGAAGTACTGATCATGATTATTCCCGAAGATGCCGAGCAAGCCGCTGAAGTGCGTGAACTGCAACATCGGATGATCTATCGACACATTGCTTTCGTTCATGCGTTGCGGGTATTCTTACGCCGACCTCAACCCTACAATAAAACCGACCTGGAGGAAATGTATGAAGACCGCAATGAATATTCCGATACCGAATCCTTTCTGTCCCCGTCGGAGTACAAGGTGTTTTGCAAGAAAAATAACCCGCCCAATTATCTACTCAACTTACAGGGTGAAGATTTGAAACGAGCTTACCAAAGAGGCTGGCTCTCGGACTACCGATTTACCAAAGTGGAAGAAATTCTGGTTGAATTCAATAACATCCAGGGTCGTTGCGAACGAATTAAGAATACACCCTTTCCCCGGCAGTACAGTTTTTCATCCCGCGTCTTCGTATTTATCCACGCCTCTCTCCTACCCTTTGTCTTCGTCGAGGAGATCGGCTGGGCCAGTATGCCCGTCTCTGTTATTATTTCCTTTGTCTTTTTGACGCTGGATCTGTTGGGCGAACGCATCGAGGATCCGTTTGAAAACCGGATGGAAGGTATTCCGATGACGGCCATGAGTCTGACCATCGAAACCAATCTAAAAGAACATTGGGGAGATAAGGACTTACCTAAACCGCAACCAGCCGTAAAAGGAATCGTACTATAAGGCAAACTAGGAGCCAAATCCAGCTTGGGAAAGAAAAATAATTAACGTTGCCATGGCGTTATGACAATTTTAGTACCTTTAGGGCTCACAGACCTTTACACGTATGCCCCGTTTAAGCAAAGAAGGCTTCAAGCATAATGCGAAAATCTTCGAAAAAACCTGCCAGTGGTGCGGTACGCCCTTTTTTGCCTCCCGCTCCACGGCCAAGTTTTGTTCATCAACGTGCCGGGCGTATTCGCATCAGGCCGATACCTTAGACACGGCCGCTCCCTGGCAGGAAACGGAACGTACGGTAGATGCCCTTTTACACCAGATTGCCTTTCTGAAATCGCAAATTGAGTCGCTTTCGCGGGATAACCTGCAGTTACGGCAGGCATTAGAGAAACAAAATCAGCCGGAGGCTTAGCTTATTTTCTCGGTTTCCGGAAGTTAGCTATGGCGTACGTTTGCTATACGAGGGGTAATCCTTCGGCTCGTTAATCAGGCGACTAGGCTTTACCTAGCCGCCTGATCCATTTCTAGTGCGTTAGCTTCCCAGATTTCGATCTAGTTCAATGGCTGCTGTAATCAGAGCGAGGTGCGTCAAAGCCTGCGGATAATTTCCCAGCTGTTCACCCCGTTTACTCAACTGTTCCGAAAACAAGCCTAGGGTATTGGCGTAGCCAAGAATTTTCTCGAAAAAATTACTGGCTCGCTCAATCTGTCCTCCCTTGGTTAAACACTCCACGAACCAGAATGAACACATTGTAAACGTCCCTTCTTCTCCGTCTAGTCCGTCAATCTGCGTTTCTTCGTTGCGGTACCGGTAAATGAGAACATCCAGTTTGAGTTCGCGTTCGATGGCCAACATGGTTTTCTGCCAGTGGGGTTCATTAGGCGTAATGAACTGAACCAGAGGCATGAGCAGTACGGAGGCATCCAGGGCATGTCCGCCGCGAACCTGTACGAAAGCTTCTTTTTCCTCACACCAGAATTCGTTAAAAATGAAGTCGTAGATTTCATCGCGTACCCGATACCACTGTTCCCTGGGGTAGGGAAACGAGCGTTCGTCCCCAATGCGGATGGCCCGATCCAGGGCTACCCAGCACATCATAAACGAATGCAGAAACTGCTTTTCTTCGCCTCGAATTTCCCACATCCCGTGATCAGGTAGTCGCCAGTGTCCGCAGACAAATTCGACTTCCTTGCTGAGTTTTTTCCAGAACTCATACGTAATGTGGCCGCCGTATTTATTGAAAAGATAAATGGTATCAATCAGCTCTCCGTAAATGTCCATTTGTCGCTGCGTAACCGCTCCATTCCCAATCAAAACCGGTTTGGAATCATTATGACCCGAAAAATGACTGAGTTCCTCTTCCTGCGGCGGCGTTTGGCCGTCGATGGTATACATGAGTTTCAGGGATTCGTTGAGGCAATGCTGTTCCACCCAGTCCATAAAGCGGCGGGCCTCATCCAGGAAACCTAGTTTCAGAAACGCAAACATCGTAAAAGCCGAATCCCGTATCCAGGCGTAGCGATAATCCCAGTTGCGTTCCCCGCCCAAGCTCTCGGGCAAGCCGAAGGTAGGGGCCGCCACCACCGAGCCGTGTTCATGTGAGGACATGAGTTTCAGCGTAATGGCGGAGCGAATCACGATTTCCCGCCAACGTCCTTTGTAGGTAGATTGCCGGGTCCAGGTTTTCCAGAACGCATGGGTGGCGTCGTAGTACGTTTTACATAAGTCAGCGATACTGGATTCGGGCGTTTTGCTTTCCTTACAAAGCTTACTCTCCTCGCAGAGGATAAAGCATAATGTTTTGCCTTCCTCCAGTTGAAATCGCGATACGACGTCTGATTCGGATAGCTCCAGCGGAATTTCGCTGTACAACTGTAACTCCTGACCGTCCGCATCCGTAAACCGGATTCCCATTTCGTTCGTCTGAGCTTCGTGGCTGATTCGACCGTACGAAAAACGGGGCTTACACTGGATTTCAAACTCGATGTTTCCCCGTACGGCCATTAGCTTACGAATAACCGTCATCCGGGAACCCTCTTCGTGCACGGGCATGAAGTCCGTCAGTTCGGCAATGCCGTCATCGGAGAAGAAGCGGGTCACCAGTATAGCCGTATCCGTTAGGTAAAGCTGCTTGTAGGTTAAATCCGAAAACGTGGGCCGGATGGAAAAGTAACCGCCCTTTTCCGAGTCGAGTAGTTGGGCAAATACCGTGGGTGAATCAAACCGGGGCAGGCATAGAAAATCAATGGTTCCGTTGCAGGAGACCAGAGCCGCCGTATTCATGTTTCCGATTAAGCCGTGTTGATCGATGGGTGTCTGATTCATACGCATAGCGACGAACGCGTAGGTTCGTTCCGAGGGGATTGGCAGATGATAAGTGTCAACTGGTGGTGGGCGGGTTTTGTTTTTGGGTCGGCCGGAAGCTGGCTTTGCTGATTTTCCGCTATTTTCGTCGGAAACGCTAACCTCTATACATGTTAAAACGATTCATTCCTCTGATCCTGCTTCTCTTGGGAAGTATGGCCTACGGTCAATCCCATACGGACTGGCCCCGGTCGATGCCCTGGTGGAAAGCCAATAATCTCCGCGTGATCCAGTTCAACATGCCTGCGTACGAAGCCGCTACGATGCAGCCAGATTCCATCGTCGAGGATCTGCAGCGAAGCTCAGCCAATACGCTGTTGATCAATATTGGCGGTATCATGGCTTTTTATCCCACCAAGCTGGATTTTCACTACCAGAATCCCTACCTCCGCTCGCCGACGCTGATGGATGATTTGATTCGGAAATGCCATCAGCAGGGCATCCGGGTAATGGTACGCTTTGATTTCAGTCGGGTGCACGAAAGCATTTTCAAGGCTCATCCCGACTGGTGTTACCTGTCTCCCAAGGGTGAGCGGGTATACAACACGGACATGGTGATGGTTTCGATCAACGCTCCTTATGTACAAACCAAGGCTTTTGAAATCATCGCCGAAGTCATGGACCGTTTTCCCATCGATGGTATTTTCCTGAATATGCCGGGGTATCAGGTCAACAATCCTTACGAGGGGGTATACCACGGCATTGATCAGAATGAACACGATCAAAAGCGATTTGCCGCATACAGCAAGGGCCTTCGCTTACCAGAGAAAGAAAACAAAGGCGATTCCGTGTACAAGGTCTACGAAGCCTTTAAAAAATTCACCGTCGATGACTGGACCAAACGCCTGCACGAACTGATTAAATCCAAAAATCCGCAGGTGGCCCTTTGTACCTACATGGACGAGTACGTGGACATCATCCGCCACGAATCCCAAAGCTCGACTACGCTTCCCTACTGGCCCTATACGGCATCGGATAATGTCAACAATGCCGTCCATTCCTATCCGGATCACATCATCAGTAACGCCAGCATTCAGCAGATTTCTTTTCAGTCGCGATACAATGCCGTCGAACCGGAAGAGGTCAGAATCCGCCTCTACGAAAATATTGCCAACGGTTCAGGACTGGATATCAGCATGATGGGTGACATGCGAGGCTACGAAGACGAACGTAATTTTAAGGTCATCCGTCAGGTCTATGCCCATCATAAAGCCTACGAAAAGTATTTTGGTCGCTACCGTTCCGTGGCCCGCATTGCTCTGATTGCTCCGGGTTCCTGGCCCAGCGGTTTACCCATGCAGGAATACCGGGGTCTGCAACTCATGCTTAAGGAAGCTCACCTACCCTTTGATATCATTGAAGATTCGCAGCTTGCCCGCCGGGTCCAGGACCTGAAAAAATACCGGGTGCTGTTGCTCCCCGACCTTACCTACCTGAGTGCGGCTTCGGTGGAGGCGTTAAAACAAATCAGTCAGCAGGGGACCAGCCTGCTGGCGACCAACCGTACCCTTTCTGATCATCCAGTAGCCTTAGCCGAATTATTCGGGGCGAAAGTGGTGCAGGGCGAGCACGACGGGAGCGGTTTCTATTTAACTCCCGAGCGGCAAGCTCCGTTTAAACGCTTTCCGGGACAGAAAATGCTCTTCTGGAAGTTCAATCTGGGTCTGTACGATTTTTCGGCAGCCGACACTACCTACTTACCCATTTTGGCGAAGGGACGACCCGGTCCGCCTGAAATCATTGGCGGCCATGACCCCACGGGTTACTACGCCATGGGCCTAAAAACCTACGGCAAAAGTACTAATGCCCTTTTACCCATTCATCTGGGTCGCCTGTATTACCAGCACGGGTATCAACAACACAAAAACCTCCTGCTCGATGTGCTGGACCGCCTGTACCCGTCGGCGGGCCGTCTCGTCCAAACCAATGCTCCCGACCGGGTAGAAGTCATTGTCCAGGAATTTACCGAAAACACGCCTCAGAAAATTCAGCAGTCGGCCAGCGATGGCTGGATTGTACACCTGGTCAATCTGACGGGTTTTAGCGGGAATACGTATTTTGCACCCATACCCCTCCAACAACTGCGTTTCCAGATGGCCTGTCCTTTCAAACCCAGCCGGATTCACGTATTGGGTCAGAAAGGTACGCTTCCGTTTTCCTACCAGAAAGGTACCGTTGCATTTACCCTGCCCTCGCTGGCTTCCTTTGCTGGTATTGTATTGGCTCGGTAATAGCCAAGCGTATTGTCAACGAAAAGCCCCCGAAAACTTCGATTTTCGGGGGCTTTTCGTTGACGTATCAGGTTTGAATTAGGATAGAATCAAACTTGGAACCTACATCGACTCGTACATCAGTGTTCAATCTAATAATATCTCAGTTAATAACTCATTTCCACAATGGTTCGTACATCTTGAGGCGTTAGTGATTTATGTTCGCCTAATCCCAGCCAACCCCGCTCCGTAAAACGTTCCTCAATGCGTTCAGCCGTACCTTCGTAATTTTCGGTGTACTGGGAGAGTTTGGTTTTGATGTCGAGCGAATGGAAAAATTCTTCCGTACGGCCAATGGCCCGAATGGCCACTTCTTCGGGAGGCCCCGTCAAACCCCATACGCGTTGGCCGTACTGAGTCAGTTTTTCGCGTTTGGTGCGGAAGTTATACCGATAATGACTGGGAGCGATGATGGCCAGCGTTCGGGCGTGATCAATGTTATAGAGAGCTGTGAGTTCATGACCCATGGCGTGTACGGCCCAGTCAGTCGGTACCCCTTTCTGAATCAATCCGTTAAGGGCCATTGTACAGCAGTACATAAAATCACCAGCGGCATCGGTATCAGCCGGGTTTTGCATAATCACGGGAGCGATTTCAATCAGCGTTTGCATAATGCTCTCCGCAAAACGATCCTGCAGTCGAGCCCCGACCGGATAGGTCATGTATTGCTCCAGCACGTGCGTAAAAGCGTCGGTAATCCCATTGGCCAGTTGTCGCTGCGGTACGGAGCGAACCACTTGAGGATCTAGAATCGAAAACGCCGGAAACAAACCTGGTCCCCCCATGGATCGCTTTTCCTGCGTTTCGGCCCGGGTGATAACCGCTCCGGAGTTCATTTCTGAACCCGTAGCTGGTAGGGTGAGTACCGTACCAAAGGGCATGCCGTGTTCCGTACGGATTGACTGACTCAAAATATCCCAGGGTTCGGGACCGGTGTAGTACGCCGCCGAAGCCAGAAACTTGGTCCCATCGATGACCGAGCCACCGCCCACAGCCAGTAAATACGTAATCGATTGTTCTTTAATGACCGACAGGGCCTGTAGTAATACTTCGTATTCGGGGTTGGCCGGAATCCCGCCAAATTCAACGATGTCGTAGCTAGCCAGAGCCGCTTTAACCTGATCATAAATGCCATTGGTTTTAATACTTCCGCCACCGTATAGCAGCAGTACACGGGCATCGGCGGGTATTTCCTGGGCTAACTGGGCAATTTTCCCCGTTCCAAAAATAAGTTTGGTTGGGTTTTTAAACTCAAAATTTAACATGGCTTTACGGTTGATTGGGGTATTTACTGGCCGGGTAACGGCGGCCCACAAACGATTAGTTCCAAAAGCCTGCTACCTAACCAAAGCGGAGCGATCCTAAGGACCGCCCCGCCGGGTGTTCAAAGATTGAAGGTTGATTCGTATAAGTGTGGGTTAAAACAAGCAGCTCTACTGGTTTATCACCGGGAAACAGGAAAGGTTATCACGCTTGTGAAAAAATAATTTTACTTTTTTCATAGCTGCTTTTTTTACGAATGAACCGCCTGGGAGCATCCCTAGTTTTCGGGGCAGTTTTACCTCATTCCCTCTAAATTTAGGGGTGGTGTTTTAAGCTATTTTCGGCAGTAGTCAGTACTGTTCTTTCTACTTCTTTCTTCTCATTCCGGGGAAAAGCTCTACTGCCCTGGTAGGCATTCTTTTTTTTGGGCTTGTTCACTACGTTTGACTCCACATTCTCATGAAAAAGAGTGATATCCAGCTCGACGACTGGAACCGAATTCTGTGGGGCATGGCTCCGCCCATATTTTTTCTGGAAGTACTCTTTCGGACTCTGATTATCTATTTGTTCTTGTTGGTGATGATGCGGTTGTTGGGCAAACGCATGAATGGACAACTCTCCATTACCGAAATGGGCGTCATGCTTACTACCGGGGCCATCCTTTCCCCGTCTATGCAGGCTCCGGACCGGGGCATTGGGCTAGGTATATTTGCCATGATTTGTGCCCTCTTGTATCAGCGATATACCACCTTATGGGGATTCAAAAATAAAACCGTGGAGATGATCATGCAGGGCACTACCACCGTTCTGGTTAGAGATGGGGTTTTGGACGTAAGCGAGCTGATGGGAAACCGCATTTCGCATCAGCAGCTCTTTAGCGTTTTGCGGACCGAAAAGTACTATAACCTTGGGGAAGTCAAGCGGGTATATCTGGAAGCCAGCGGGCTATTCAGTATTTACCCCGAAAAAGAACCGAAACCGGGCTTATCTACCCTGCCGCCCAATGTGAGTGATACGTCCATTCATACCATTCAGCGGGAAGTAACCGAATTAGCCGTTTGCTGCAATTGCGGAAAAACCGTCGAAAAAAAGACCCACCCCGGCCCATGCCCCCACTGCCAGGCTGAAGACTGGGGTACAGCCATTCTCTAATGCTTTCTTCCTAGATCTCATGAATCCTGATGATATTAAAATTGACGACTGGCTCCGGATCTTTTACGGTGAATTGCCGGCTAGTTACTTCATAGAAGTCATCATTCGGATGACTTTTGTGTACCTGCTGCTCATGGTTTGTATCCGAATCATGGGGCGGCGGATGGCCTCCCAGCTCAACCGCAATGAAATGGCGGCTTTGACATCCCTGGCCGCCGCCATTGGTATGCCCGTACTCTCGCCTGACCGGGGGCTACTGCCCGCCATCGCCATTGCCATTATTATTGTAGCGGGTCAACGCTGGATTTCCCGTATCGCTTCCCGAAATGAAAAATTTGAGGCCATTACGCAGGATGATATGGAAATTCTAGTGAAAGATGGGGTGCTGGAACTCAAAGCCATGCAGCATTCCCGTATTACCCGCGAACGCCTTTTTGCCGAACTCCGGGCTGCCAGTATTTTGCATCTGGGTCAGGTTCGACGCCTGTACATCGAAGCCAACGGTAAATTCACGCTTATTGAAAACGAAAAGCCGAAGCCGGGGCTCTCCGTAATTCCCAATGAGGATCAGGAACTTATTGAAGAACAACCCAAGGCAAACGACCGGCTTGTCTGCAAGAATTGTGGAAATACCATGTTTCAACCCCTGAAACCCGAGAATGAGTGTAATCATTGCAAAGACGTAAACTGGATACCTCCCATTAAATCGGAAGCATAGTTTTTTTACCGCTTTTTTCTTCAACCAATCCCTAATTTATGAACGAAGCCAATCCCCTTTGGTGGCAATCGGGTATTGTATACCAGATTTACCCCCGTTCCTTTCAAGACAGTAATGCCGACGGCGTCGGTGATTTACGAGGCGTCATCAAACGCCTTGATTATTTAAAATGGATGGGTATCAAAGCCGTATGGCTTTCCCCCATTTATCCTTCTCCCATGGACGACTTTGGGTATGACATTGCTGATTACCAAGGCATTCATCCCTTATTCGGTAACATGGAGGATTTTGATGCGTTACTGGAAGAAGTACACGCCCGGGACATGAAACTCCTCCTCGATCTGGTTCCCAACCATACCTCCGATCAACACCCCTGGTTTAAAGAATCCCGTTCGTCCCGCGATAATCCCAAACGCAACTGGTACCTCTGGAAAGATGCCCGGCCCGATGGCTCCGAGCCTAATAACTGGTTGAGTGAATTTGGGGGCAGTGCCTGGCAGTGGGACGAGACGACCCAGCAATACTATTATCACGCCTTTCTGGCTTCGCAGCCTGATTTAAACTGGCGAAATCCCGAAGTACAGCAGGCCATGTTTGACGTCATGCACTTCTGGTTGAAAAAAGGGGTAGACGGATTCCGCGTGGATGTGATGTGGCATATGATCAAGGACGAACAGTTCCGCGATAACCCTATCAACCCCGATTACCAGCCTCATGAATCGACCGTTAAGAAAGTACTGGCTGTGTATTCAACGGATCAGCCCCAAGTACACGAAATCGTCCGCAAAATGCGGAGTGTACTGGACCACTATAAGGAACGCATGATGATCGGGGAGATTTACCTTCCCATTCAACGCCTGATGACCTATTACGGTACGGATGGCAACGGAGCCCACCTACCCTTTAATTTCCAATTGCTCAATCTGCCCTGGGAAGCTCCTCAGCTGGCCGCCGCCATTAGTCAGTACGAGGGAGCCTTACCACAACACGGTTGGCCCAACTGGGTACTCAGTAACCACGATCAACCCCGGATTACCAGTCGTGTGGGGATTCAACAATCCCGGGTAGCGGCGATGTTACTGCTAACGCTACGCGGTACGCCGACGATTTATTACGGAGATGAACTGGGCATGCAGGATGTGCCCATTCCGTTTGAAGAAGTGCAGGATCCGCAGGGACTCAATATGCCCGATAAAAACCTGAGTCGCGATCCGGCCCGTACACCCATGCAATGGACGGAAGGCAGCTACGCGGGGTTCAGTACGGTTAAGCCTTGGTTGCGACTGGCCAATACGTTCCGGCGTGTAAACGTGGAAACGCAAAAACGCGATCCCTACTCTATGCTTACGTTGTACAAGCGACTCATCGAACTTCGGCAATCTGAGCCCTCGCTGATGTGGGGTTCGTACATTCCGGTTTATTCCGATCAGCAGTTAGTAGCCTTCATTCGTGAAGCTTCTACGGGCTCTCGCTTTCTGATCATTCTCAACCTTACGCACCGGCCTGCGTACTTCAAAGCTGAACACATTACGCTGGAGGGCATCGTTGAAATAGCCACTTTCCCCGAAGACGAAGGCCAACGTATTAAAGATTATATCACCCTTAGCGGGGACGCTGGTCTACTGATCCGACTCGATTCATAGTTAAACATTCATTCTCCACCTTCAACGCTTTTAGACGACGAATCCCCACAGTCATGAAAAGAATTGGTTCTGATTATCAAGGCAACAATCAATGTACATTTAGGGTATGGGCTCCCGAAAAGGAACGCATGGTCTTGGACATAGTCCTCCCTCAGCCCCAAAGGATCGAGATGCAACCGGAAGCCGAGGGGTATTTTTACGTAGAAGTATCCGACTTGCCGCCCGGTTCACAGTATTTTTTTCGCCCTGACGATCAGCAGTCCTACCCTGATCCGGGTTCTCGCTTTCAGCCCCAGGGTGTACACGGGCCTTCCGAGGTAGTTGATCCCGCCGCCTACGCCTGGCAGGATGCTGCCTGGCGGGGTATTCCCTTACCCGAAGCGGTAATCTACGAATTGCACGTGGGTACGTTTACCCCGGAAGGCACTTTCGAAGCCATCATTCCCCGGCTTACTGAGCTGGCGGATATGGGTATTAATGCGTTGGAAATCATGCCGATTGCTCAATTTCCCGGTCGTCGGAACTGGGGCTATGACGGCGTATTTCCCTACGCAGCCCAAAACTCGTATGGCGGTCCCGAAGGGCTAAAGAAACTCGTGGATGCCTGTCATGTCGCGGGCATTGCCGTGTATCTGGATGTCGTCTATAATCACTTGGGCCCCGAGGGAAATTACCTGTCGGAATATGGTCCCTATTTCACGGAAAAGTACTGTACACCCTGGGGCAATGCCCTGAATTTTGACGGAGCCTATTCGGATGGTGTACGGGATTTCTTCGTAGGCAACGCCTTGTACTGGATCGAAGATTTTCACATCGATGGGCTTCGCTTTGATGCCATTCACACGGTGTTTGACCAGGGGGCCCTTAACCTCTGGGCTTACCTGTACAGTAAAGTGCATCAGCTGGAATTGAAGCTGGGACGTACGATTACGCTGATTGCCGAAAGCGATCTGAACAGTCCCCACATTCTCAAAAAACCGGAAGCGGGTGGCTTTGGCTTTACGGCTCAGTGGCTGGATGATTTCCATCACTCCTTCTACGCCGTTCTGGATGAAAAAGAAGGCAAGAAACGTTACGGGGATTTTGGCCGGATGGATCAGATTGCCAAAGCCTATACCGACGGCTTTGTGCACAGCGGGGAATATGTCAGTTTCCGCAAGCGTAAGTACGGGGCCTCTTCAGCCGGTATCCCGGGCGATCAGTTTATTGCTTTTCTGGATAATCACGATCAGGCGGGCAATCGGCTGTTGGGCGAGCGGCTTTCCTCACTCATTGACACCGAGCGTCTGAAGGTAGCGGCGGCAGCCCTCTTGCTAGCCCCGTACGTTCCCATGTTGTTTATGGGTGAAGAGTACGCCGAGCGGGCTCCTTTCCTATACTTCATTCATCACTCCGAGCCGGAGTTAATCAAAATGGTGCAGGAGGGCCGTAAAGAAGACTTCAAATCGTTCAGCGAAGATCAGGCCCATGTGGACCCGCAGGACGAACAAACGTTCCGTGATTCAATTTTGCACTGGGAAGAACGTACACAGGGCAGACACGAGCTCATTCGACAATGGTATAAAACCCTGATCGGGATGCGACGGGAAATTCCCTTGCTTCAGAACTACTGCAAAAATGACGTACGGGTACACGTCATCGATGAATCCGGTTATGTACTCTTTCGACAGAACGATTCCGGCCAGGAACACCTGATGGCCGTTTTCAATCTGTCCACTCAGGATATTTCCTATACCGTACCGCCTCTGGAACATACCTGGAAGAAAATTCTGGATTCCAAGGAAGCCAACTGGCTGGAAGACAGTCAGGCAAGCCCTGCCATAGATCACGTATATGACAAGACGTTACTTACGGTATCTCCTTGGAGTGTGACCGTCTATCAAAGCCAACCCGAGCGAGTGTAATGCGTATTATGCTCCATAAAAAAAAGGGCTGTATCCATCGAGATGATGGATACAGCCCTTTTTTTTATAAATTCCAAAACATTTTTAGCTATTACGCATTGGGTGATACGTAGGTATTTTTGCCGCACTCTCTCCCCATTATTCCTCAATTCGCGTATCGGATACTTTTTTTACAACATTTAATTGGTTCATGCCACCCATTCTGCCCCCTTGCAGATCGCAGAAAAAAACTCGCTCAACCAGCATCCGGGTGCTGCCTGAACCATACACTAACACCCATATTTGCACATGAAGTCCACTACTACGTATCCTGGTGATCCCTTTCCACTAGGTTCTAAATACGATGGCAAGGGCGTAAATTTTGCCATTTTTGCTGAAAATGCTACTGGTATTGACCTTTGCCTCTTCGATGAAGTTTCCAACGCCAAAGAAACCGTTCGCATTCCTTTAGAAGAACGAGCGTATCACATTTGGCACGTCTATGTACCCGGTTTGAAACCCGGACAATTGTACGGTTACCGCGTTCATGGTCCGTATGAACCCGAAAACGGGCATCGATTCAATCCCAATAAATTACTCATTGATCCCTACACCAAAGCGTTGGCTGGTACGGTCGAATGGGATAATTCCTTGTTTAGCTACAAAATAGGTGAAGATGATCTTTCTTTCAATGAAGAGGATAGTGCACCCTTTTTACCTAAATCGGTAGTAGTCGATTCGAGTTTTGATTGGGAAGATGACGTAGCTCCTAAAGTACCGTATAACAAAACCGTTATTTACGAAACCCACGTCAAAGGCTTTACGCAGTTACACCCGGACATTCCCGAAGAAATCCGTGGTAGTTATGCAGCCTTAGGTCACCCGGTTACGATCAAGTATTTGAAGGATCTGGGTATTACCTCGGTGGAACTGATGCCGATCCACGCCTTCGTCAAAGACAGTCATTTGGTCGAAAAAGGCCTGACGAATTATTGGGGCTACAATACCATTGCTTTCTTCGCTCCGGACGCGGGTTATTCCAGCAGCGGTGTACAAGGCGAACAGGTTACCGAGTTCAAAACGATGGTGAAGGAACTCCATAAAGCGGGTATCGAAGTCATTCTCGATGTGGTGTACAACCACACCGCCGAAGGTAACGAAATGGGTCCTACGCTTTCGTTCAAAGGCATCGACAATGCCGCTTACTACCGCCTGCACGATGGCCGGTACTACATGGATTATACCGGTACGGGCAATACGCTGAATGTGATGCAACCCAACGTACTGCGGCTCATCATGGATAGTTTGCGTTACTGGATTCTGGAAATGCACGTGGATGGATTCCGGTTTGACCTGGCCTCAACACTGGCTCGGGGTCTGCACGAAATTGACAAACTCAACTCCTTCTTCGACGTTATCTATCAGGATCCGATCATTTCACAGGTGAAACTCATTGCCGAGCCCTGGGATGTGGGTGAAGGTGGCTACCAAGTAGGTAAATTTCCTCCGGGTTGGGCCGAATGGAACGGTATGTACCGTGACTGCGTACGCGACTACTGGCGGGGAGCGGATAGTAAACTGGGCGAATTTGCTCAACGTTTTCTGGGAAGTCCCGACTTATATCAGGAAGGGTACCGCAGCCCGACGGCCAGTATCAACTTCATTACAGCTCACGACGGCTTTACACTCAATGATCTGGTTTCGTACAATGACAAACACAACGAAGCCAATGGTGAGGACAACAAAGATGGCGAAAGCCACAACCGATCCTGGAACTGTGGGGTAGAAGGTCCCACGGAAGATGCCGAAATCATAGCCTTACGAGCCCAGCAGAAGCGAAATCTCATCACCACGCTTTTCCTTTCCCAGGGCGTAGCTATGCTCGTGGCCGGGGATGAAATGGGTCGTACCCAGCAGGGCAACAATAACGCCTACTGCCAGGATAATGAGATTTCCTGGGTGAACTGGGAGGCCGCTGATCAGGAGTTGCTGGAATTTACCCGTAAGGTGATTCGCTTTAGCAAGAGTCACCCCGTATTTTGCCGGCGGGGTTGGTTCAAAGGTCAACCCATCAAAGGTACGGGAGTGGAAGACATTGCCTGGTTTTTACCCGAAGGGACCGAAATGAGTGATGAAGACTGGCAAAACGGCTTCGCCAAATCGCTGGGAATCTTCATGAGCGGACACGCCCTGCGATCCGTCAGTGCTACGGGAAAACGCATTGTGGATGACAATTTTTACGTTCTCTTCAATGCCCATTATGAGTCGATTGATTACAAAATTCCACCTGAAAAATGGGGCACGACCTGGATCAAAGTACTCGATACGAGTACGGCTCTGGTAGACGAAGAAGGAGAAAAGTTCCAACCCGATGATACAATCACCGTGGCTGCTCGCTCCGTCGTTGTGCTCAAAAATCCACTTTCTACGCACAAGTAAATTATGCAATCCATTAACCTGAGTTCTCGCACGCTCGGGGTTAATTTCAGTTCTACGGGGGAAGCTCACATTGTTTTGTGGGCTCCCCTCCTGGAACACGCCGCTATCCATCTGACCAAATCCAATACGATGTATCCACTGGTAAAAGATGGCTTCGGCTACTGGGAATTAACTACTACCGAGCTTCAACCGGGTGACACCTACCAGTTCGTATTAAACGATGGTAAACACCTGCCCGACCCTACCTCTTTGTCGCAGCCCGAAACGGTCCATAGTGTATCCGAGGCTGTTGATTTATCCGATTACGACTGGCACGACCAGCACTGGCAAAATTTGCCGCTCGCCGATTACATTTTTTACGAACTTCATGTAGGCACTTTTACGCCCGAGGGCACTTTTGCGGCTCTGGAAGAAAAACTGGATCATTTAATTTCCCTGGGTGTAACGGCCATCGAACTCATGCCGATCGCTCAGTTCCCCGGAAAACGGAACTGGGGCTACGATGGCGTGTATCCGTTTGCCGTTCAGCACTCGTATGGTGGCGTACGCGGCCTGCAACACCTGGTAGACCGCTGCCACGATAAAGGACTGGCCGTAATTCTGGATGTCGTATACAACCACATGGGCCCAGATGGCAATTACTTTGGTCAGTATGGGCCGTATTTTACCGATAAATATTCCACGCCCTGGGGAGATGGGCTAAACTTTGATGATGAACACTGCGATGGCGTACGGCAGTTTTTCATCGAGAACGTGTTGATGTGGTTTCGTGATTTTCACATCGACGGCCTCCGTCTGGATGCCGTACACGCCATCCGCGATTTTAGTCCGTACCACATTCTGCAGGAAATCAAGCAGCACGTAGACGCGTTGAGCGAACAAACGGGCCGTACTCACTATTTGATTGTGGAGATGGACCTGAACGATACCCGTTACATCAAACCCATGGAACAGGGCGGATACGCCATGGATGCCCAGTGGAGTGATGAATTCCACCACGCCCTCCGCGTAGCGGCCGGGGAAGAACGAATGGGTTATTACGAAGAAATGAATGGCATGAATCACTTGGCGAAAGCCTTCCGTGATGCTTACGTATATACAGGTCAGTACTCCTTTCGCCGTCACAAGAAATTTGGCGTGCATACGGACCAGATTCCGGGTGAAAAATTCGTGGTATTCTCTCAAAACCACGACCACGTCGGAAACCGCATGATGGGCGAACGTACGAGCCAGCTGGTAAGCTTTGAAATGCTTAAATTACTGGCCGGAACCGTATTATGTAGTCCTTACCTGCCTTTACTGTTTATGGGTGAAGAATGGGCCGAGGAGAATCCTTTTCTGTACTTCGTCGACCACACCGATCCCAAACTTTCAGCGTTGGTACGGGAAGGTCGCCGCAAAGAGTTTGCCTACTTCCATAGTGGTGATGGCGAGGCTCCCGATCCGACTATTGAAGAAACCTTTCAGCAATCCAAGTTACAGTGGGACTTACTTGAAAAAGAACACCACCAAACCTTATTCCGGTATTATCAGGCACTGATTGCCCTTCGTAAGGCTCATCCGGCTCTTAAAAATCTGGATCGTAGTCAAATGGAGGTGGTCGCAGACGAAGACCGGGATTTACTGATTATTCGTCGCTGGCACGAAAAACAGGATATTCTCATCCTTTTGAATTTCTCTAAGCAGCCTCAGGCCGTACCCGTACCGGAGGCGAAGCTGGCCTGGCATAAACGCTGGGACTCCGCCGATGTTCGCTGGAACGGCCCTTTAGGTGCTCCTGAGGTCATTTTACCTGATTCAGGGCTCACCATTCAACCGGAGTCGATTCTCCTATACATCCATGAATAACCCCATCGCTACTTATCGATTTCAACTTCACAAGGCGTTCTCCTTTAAGGAACTCGAAGCCATTATACCCTATTTACAGAAACTGGGCATTCAAACGCTGTACGCCTCGCCCATTTTCGAATCAACGCCCGGCAGTACGCATGGTTACGATGGACTGAATCCCCACCGGATCAATCCTGAAATTGGAACGGAAGCAGATTTACTGCGGATTCAGTCTCAGCTCCAGGAAAAAGGCATTGGCTGGTTGCAGGATATCGTACCCAATCACATGGCTTACACCCCTTCGAACCTGTGGATTTGGGATGTTTTTCAAAAGGGCAAACGTTCGGTTTACGCTTCATTTTTTGATATTGACTGGGATAATCCCGTCAGTCCGGGCCAGATTATGGCTCCCTTCCTCGGTGAATCGCTGGAAAAGGTAATCCAAAAGGGCGACTTGAAAGTTGCCTACCACAACAAGCAGTTGGTGCTGGTAGTGAATGAAATGGATTTCCCCTTGAGTACACCTTCGATTGGACGAGTACTGGAAGCCCTGCCCAAAGCGGCCTCCCTTTCGAAAGCCTTTCAGCAACTGGAACGTATCGAAGACGATGGTTTATATGGCGTAACACTCGTTGAACAGATCTGGACGCCTCTGGCCGAGCAAACGGAGCTACATGCGGATCTGGAGGAGTTACTGGAAAGCTGGAACAAAGACCCGGAAAAAATTCAGCAACTCGCCGACGAACAGTATTACCGCCTCTGCTTTTACGCGGAAACCGATACGCAAATCAACTTTCGGCGGTTCTTTACGGTAAATGGCCTCATTTGTCTCAACATCCAGCAACCCGAGGTATTCGAGCATTTTCACAAGTACATCCAGACGCTGGTGGACACGGGGGTCTTTCAGGGCCTCCGCGTTGATCACATCGACGGGTTATATGATCCGACCGCGTACCTGCAACAGCTACGGGAACTGGCCGGACCGGAAACGTATCTGACGGTAGAGAAAATTCTTGAGCCGGGTGAAGAGTTACCCGAATACTGGCCCATTGAAGGCAACACGGGTTACGATTTCCTTTCGTACGTCAATAACCTGTTTACCAACACCGCCAGTGAAGAGGCTTTTACCAACTATTACGAGAAACTGACGGGCGATCGTACCCCCATTACCGAACAGATTCATCGCAAAAAAGCGGCTATTCTTTTCGATCATATGGCGGGCGAGCTGACCAATCTGGTGCGGTTATACGGTCAACTGGACCTTCCCGAACTGGCAGAAGAAGACTTGCGGGAAGCCATTGCCCAGTGGCTGATTTATTGTCCGGTGTACCGCAATTACGGTAACCAGTGGCCCCTGGAGCCCGCTGAACAGGAAGCGATCCGTGCGGTATTTGCTGCCATTGAATCGGATCAGCCGAAATTAAAGAAGACACTGACGGCTTTACAGGATACGCTGTTTAATCAGTCTGAATCTCTGCCCTTCTACCAGCGGTGTATGCAGTTTTCGGGACCGCTTATGGCGAAAGGCGTGGAAGATACCCTGCTGTATACCTATCACCGATTCATTGGTCACAATGAAGTGGGTGATTCCGTAGCCGAATTTGGCCTTAACCCGGAGCACTTCCACCAGCTCATGCGGGATCGGCAGCAAAAATGGCCTTTGTCGCTGAACGGTACCTCCACGCACGATACCAAGCGGGGCGAGGATGTACGAGCCCGACTTAACGTACTCACCGATTTACCGCAGCAATGGCTTAAGACCGTGCAAGAATGGTCAGCGGCCCATCGCCACGCGGAACTGGACCCCAGCGATCAGTATTTTATTTTCCAAACCGTGCTCGGGGCGTACCCCATGCCGGGGCAGGACGAAGATGAGTTCCCACAACGGCTCAACGAATACCTGCAAAAAGCCTTACGGGAAGCTAAACTCCACTCCAACTGGACCAAACCGAATGAGGCCTACGAGCAGGCGGCTCAGGATTTTGCCGGACAATTGCTGGATCAAGAAGGGGAATTCTGGGCCGCATTCGAGCCCTTCCACCGGAAAATAGCCGATTGGGGCATTGTCAATTCCCTGGCTCAGACGCTATTGAAATTTACTGCTCCCGGCGTACCGGACGTGTATCAGGGTACGGAATCCTGGGATTTGAGTTTAGTAGATCCGGACAACCGCCGACCCGTTGATTACCAGCTTCGCCAGCAATGGCTGGATGAACTGGATCGGGTTACGGTAGCTGATCTGTGGAAACGTCGCTTTACCGGACAAATTAAACTCTGGTTGACGCATCAGCTCTTTCTGAAACGCGGCGAACATGCGGAAACCTTCGCGGAAGGATTGTATCTGCCCTTGCAGGTGACTGGAGCATACGCCGAGCACGTCCTGGCTTTTGCCCGCCGGTACCAGCAAAACTGGTTCATCGTAGCCGTACCGCTGCACGCGGCCCAACTCGGGGAAAAGCAGAAGTGTTCGGTTCTGGAAATCGATTGGAAGGATACGCAGATCGTAGTACCCGAAGAAGCTCCCCAAACCTGGCTGAATTTGCTGGGAATGCCGGTCGAATCATTACGCGTACAGGATTTATTCCATCAGTTACCCCTGGCTTTATTACAGGGCGAACCGGAAATGCTGGACCGCAATGCGGGTATCTTACTTTCCGTCACTTCGTTGCCGTCCAACTTTGGTATTGGTGATCTGGGACCTCAGGCCCAGGCCTTCGTGGATGCCCTTTCCCGCAGTAAACAAAGCTACTGGCAGCTGTTACCGCTCAATCCAACGGGAGTCGATCAGGCGTATTCGCCGTATAGTTCCATCTCAAGCCGGGCGGGCAATCCCCTGCTGATTAGTCCGGAAAAGTTACAGGAACACGGCTGGCTGAAGGACCTGGAACCGTATCAGCTCCCGGCTCAGTCGCAGGTTGATTACGAGCAGGTCAATGAGTTGAAGACCCAGATGCTGGCTAAGGCCTACCAGAAGTTTCAACAATCGGCTTCCATTTACTGGCGAAACGCATTCCGTGAATTTTGTCAGCAGGAATCCGAGTGGCTCGACGATTACGCCTTGTTTGTTGTACTCAAAAATTACCAGCAGCAAAAGTCCTGGTCTGAGTGGCCGCAACCCTATAAAATGCGGGAGTCGGGAACCCTGATCGCATTTGCCTGCGAACACGAAGCGGAACTTACCTACGAGAAGTGGGTGCAGTTCATTTTCTTCCAGCAGTGGCGGGAGTTGCGGGCGTATGGCAATCAGCAGAATGTACAATTCCTGGGCGACCTGCCTTTTTATCCCAGCTACGACTCTGTGGATGTGTGGGCCAACCCAGAAATTTTCTACTTGGATGAACAGGGTGAAATGACCTGCGTAGCGGGCGTACCACCCGATTATTTCAACGAAGAAGGGCAACGCTGGGGCATGCCCCTGTACCGTTGGGACGTGCTGAAAGCCCGCCAGTACGACTGGTGGATCGATCGGATCGAAAAGAACATGGAATTGTACGATCGCCTGCGATTGGATCACTTCCGGGCCTTTGCCAGTTACTGGGAAGTACCCGCCGAAGAAAAAACGGCTAAAAACGGAGCCTGGAAGCCCGGCCCCGGAGCCGAATTTTTCCAGGTCTTGCAGGAAAAACTGGGCAGTCTGTCGCTGATTGCCGAAGACCTAGGCGATATTGGTGAGGATGTGTATCAATTGCGGGATGAATTTATGCTGCCCGGTATGCGGGTACTGCATTTTGCCTTTAGCGACGACATGCCTCGTTCGGTCAATATTCCGCATAATCACCTGCCGCTGAGTCTGGTGTATACGGGTACACACGATAATAACACGACGAAGGGTTGGTTCCGGCAGGATTTGTCCCCGGAAGAGCACCGCAACCTGGAAAAATACGTGGGCGGCTCCTTGTCCGAAGAAACGATTCATTTCGTTATGATTCGGCTGGCCTATGCTTCCGTGGCCCAAACGGCCATTTTGCCCTTGCAGGATGTACTGGGCCTGGATGAAAAGGCCCGGATGAACACACCCGCCGGAAACAGTGCCTGCTGGAAATGGCGATTACTGCCCGAGCAGTTTACCGCCGTTCACGAAAAGCAACTCCGCACCTGGGCTGAGATTTATCACCGGGGCTAAAGATTTGAAGTTCTTTAAAACCCGTATCAAAAATTTAAAAGTAGTACTTATTGAAAAAGCAGGAGTCTGACACTGAGTTGGACTCCTGCTTTTTTTTTAGGGTTTCAGAAAGAAAGATCCTTCGGATTTGATCCGCTTCTTTCTACCATTTGTATCCGGTAAAACCTCACCGAAACGCGTTTTGTATTCGATAAGCTCCAATTTGTATAATCCGGACGTACGCCCTATCGCGGACCTTTGTCGTGTGCTAATTATTAACCATCCAACGCTATGAACACGCTCCCCTCTGTTGCATTAGGTAGTCAGGGATTACAGGTTTCTATTGAAGGGCTGGGTTGCATGGGTATGTCGCCCGCTCCCATGGGTACGATTTACGGTCCTGCCGATGACGCCGAAAGTATTGCCACCATTCACCGGGCCCGTGAATTAGGGGTGACCATGCTCGACACTGCCGATATTTACGGACCCTTACACAATGAAACCCTGATTGGTCAGGCCATTGCTGGCAGACGGGATCAGTATATCCTGGCGACCAAGTTTGGCTTTCATCTCGATGAACAGGGCCACTGGGATTACGGATTTAACGGTCGGCCGGAGTACGTTCGTACATCCATCGAAGGTTCGCTCCGCCGACTCAAAACGGATTACATCGATTTATATTACCTGCACCGGCTGGACCCTTCAACGCCCATTGAAGATACCGTAGGAGCCATGAGCCGACTCGTTGAAGAAGGGAAGGTCCGTTACCTCGGCTTATCGGAAGTGGATGCGGATACGCTCCGCCAGGCTCATGCCGTTCATCCCCTAACCGCCCTCGAATCAGAATACTCGCTTTTTGACCGCAGTGTTGAAGAAAACGGGATGCTGGCTCTTTGCCGGGAACTGGGCATTGGTTTTGTTGCCTACTCACCCTTAGGACGAGGCTTTTTATCGGGTGAAATTAAAAGTCCGGATGATTTTGCTCCGGATGATTCCCGTCGGTATTTTCCAAGGTACACGGGTGAAAACTTCTATAAAAACCTCGAACTGGTTGAGAAACTCAAAAGCTGGGCTCTTACTAAAGATACAACGCCCGCTCAGCTAGCCCTGGCTTGGGTGTTGGCTCAAGAAGTTGTGTGCATTCCCGGTACGAAACGGCGGACGTACCTGGAAGCAAACGTAGCGGCGGCCTCCCTCACGCTTTCCCCCGCTGAATTAGCCGAACTGGACGCCCTGCTCCCCGTGGGTAGTACCGCTGGCGAAGCGTACCCTTCATTCAGCTAACTTGATCAGGCAGAAACAACAACCTTAAGTCCGTTGTTTCTGCCTGCAACGGATTAAACTGCGTATGAAAGCAAAACCGACTCCCTTTACCGTACTGGAAACCGTCACCGCATATACGCGGTTTTACGACTTACCCGCTCCCCTGCATCCTCTGCTCACCGTGCTGGATTTACAGGCTACGCATCAGCAATCTATTGACGTGATTCCCCCGACCGTTCTGACTCCGGTCATACAGCAATTTTATCTGATTTCACTTAAACAGGGTTTGGGTAAGGCGGCTATTCGCTATGGACACACTTCCTACGATTTCAACGAGGGAGTCTTAAGCTTTCTGGCACCCGGACAAGGATGCTGGCTGGCCAATGCGGCCAGTGCGGAGGAGCTCGCCGAAATCTTTGAAAGCCTGAAGGGCTGGAGCTTACTAGTTCATCCCGACCTGCTGGCTAAATACCCCTTGGGTCAGAAAATTATGCGTTATGGTTTCTTTTCCTACGCAACCAACGAGGCCCTGCACTTGTCGGCTGCTGAAGAAGCTACGCTTAATCAGCTCATCGATACCATTCGGGCGGAAGTAGAGCGGCCCATTGATTTGTTTAGTCAGGACGTGCTCGTCGCTCAGATTGACCTGTTGCTAACCTATGCCGACCGATTCTATCACCGACAGTTTCTAACCCGCCGGAATGCTGCATCCAATCGGGAGCCGGATTCACTACTGACGCGTTTTGAAGCCCGTCTCGCGGCTTACTTTGCTCAACCGGGCGATCATTCCATTCCTACTGTACAGCAACTGGCCAATGACCTGAATGTATCATCGGCTTACTTGAGTGATATGCTTCGTACGCTTACGGGTCAGAATACCCAGCAGCACATTCACCAGACCCTGATTGAAAAAGCAAAACGATTACTCCTGGTCACCTCCGCATCGGTCAATGAAACGGCCTACCAGCTTGGTTTTGAATATCCGCAGTACTTCAGTCGTCTATTCAAGAAAAAAACGGGTATGACGCCCGCCGAATTCCGACTATCGATGCAAATTGCCTCTTCTTAGCAAGGAAGGTATTGAATAAAAACGAGGGACATCTCGTTGAGCATTGAGTCTTTTAGAATCGTTTCATTTTACACCGAAATTTTACCGAGCCAGCTTGTATGTCGGATGCCTTACGTACGCTTTTCGAAGCGGATCAGAACGAACGGATTCATCACCCGGAGGTAGGTACTCCGGCCTACGAGACCTTACGAACCAGAGATCGGGAGCGGCGTAAACAGGTTCAGACCCTGATTAACGAAGGGCAAGTTACTACCGCTCAGGATTACTACCACGCGGCCCTCATTTTTCAGCACGGAGATACCATCGACGAAATCTGGTCGGCTCACCAGTTAGCCTTGAAAAGCGTAGAATTGGGCAATCCGGCAGGGAAATGGTTAGCCGCAGCCGCATTGGACCGCTGGCACATGTACCAGGGTCAAGCCCAAAAATACGGTACGCAACTGGTTCCCGATGGAGTTCGGTACCGGTTATGGGACATAGACCCAAGTACCACGGATGAAGAACGAGCCCAGTGGAACGTACCCTCATTAGCTGAAATGGAACGTCGGGCCATTCAACTCACGTCGGAAAACAAAGGTAAGATGCCACCCATGGATCAGGCTCCGGAATGGTTAAAACAAGCCGTCAAACGCTGGGGGGAGAAGGGGTAAGCTTTTTTATTCTAGCTGTACCTTTAGCTAGGGGGATACAACTTCATTTACAATAAGCTTTGACGAGCGTTTTTTACTCCCTTTTCAAAATTGAAGGTGCTTCTCTGATCTGCGATCCTGCGTGTATCGTTTGATTGCTCGACAGCTAGGATATACTTAACGAAGGTTTTTGGTTTTTCAACGATAGTTTTTGCCGGTCTACAGAATAGCAAAATCGCCCGGAAAGAATGCGCTTAGTTTTACATCGTAAAAAAACCGAAAACCTCATGGAAATCCAGCAAACACCCGAAAATGCATTGTCCCACTCAACGGTGACCGCTTTGATTAATGCTCCGATTGAAAAGGTAAACATCGCCGACTGGCTACTAAATCTGCCCGACGCCGAGTACCAGCGTTGTTCGACCCAGCATATTGGAGCGGGAATTACCAGCACTTACGATGGTCAGCCGATGTCGATAAACGTAGAGACAATTGGCGATGCCCTGATGGTTCAGCATTACGTGGCGACGGTACATCGGCCGGATTACTGCCGGATGTTGTCCATTTCCGATTCCATCACTAAGAACGGTCGGACTAAGGTACAGGTGTTATGGGAGCTAAAAGCAACCAGAATTGACGAACATACCTGTCTTTAAACCAACGAGATTCATGCCACGGCTACGCCTGAAATGCTTGCGTATCTGAATGCACAGGGGCTCCAACTTGCAACCGCCGCCGCCGCAAGACAGGCCGCTTCTGAGGCCCATAACCATGAAGAAACGCCAAACTTTGCAAAAAGCATTGAGAACAAAGCCTTAACGGGTCAATATAATCAACCCTTCTAGTAAGCTTACGGGCTAGGTGTTACGAATTGGGTATCAGATTTCTAGCAGTTCAGTAAGTACGACAGTTCTTGCCTCCTAAAAGCGTCTGGCTTACTGAATGCTTTATCCTTGTTTGTTACTGAATGCTATCCTTAGTATTCAGTAACAAACAAGTCCAACTTTTGCACCAGGGTGAACAATCCAGCTAATTATAAAAAGCCCTGAATTCCAGTGGGGTTTGGTTGGTTTTGGCTTTGAAAAGCTTACTAAACGACTGCGGATACTCAAATCCTAGTTGATACGCAATTTCACCCACGGAGAGGCTGGTTGTCGATAGCTTTTCTTTGGCCTGTTCGATGAGTCTTTCGTGAATTAACTGCTGAGTCGTGCTGCCCGTCAATTGTTTCAGGCAGTCGCTCAGGTATTTAGAGGAGAGATGCAGACTTTCTGCCAAGTACTGAGCGGTCGGTAAGCCCTTATTAGATTCCTGGGAAGCAAAGTACTCGTCCAGTAGTTTTTGAACCTTATCCAGTAACTCACTGCTGACGGCTTTCCGAGTGATAAACTGCCGATTATAATAGCGATTGCAGTACGTTAACAACAGTTCCAGGTGAGCAATCCAGGCATCCTGACTAAATTGGTCAATGGGAAGCAGGGATTCTTCCAGCATTTGAAGAAAAATGATTTCAATCCGGCGTTGCTCTTCTTCGGAGAGAATCAGGGCTTCGTTGACCGAGTAATCGAAAAAGCCGTAGTTTTTGATTTTGCTGCCCAGCGGGTAATTCCGCAGAAAATCCGGATGAATGGAAAGTTGCCAGCCTGCCGTTGCGAAGGCAAAATCCTGATCGATAAAGTTTATCTGCTTGGGAGCGAAGCAGGCCATCACACCCTCGTCAAAATCAAACAGGCTCTGTCCGTACTGAATCTTACAGGGACATTGCTTTTTTAATGTGATCTGGTAACAGTCCGAAATCAGCCGGGTTCGCTGTTCAATTTTAATCGCAGGGAAATCTTCAAACCGAATCAGGCTCACCAGCGGATGCCGGGGTTTGGGTTGCTCCAAAAGCTGGTGCAGTTGCGTGATGGAATGAATATGAACGGTGGGCGTCGTTTCCATACTTACGAAGGTAGTGATTGTTGAGCTAGTTTTTTCCGGTACGAACGAGCCATGTACCGGGCAATCGTAGTATGAGGCATTAAAGCGACGAGCCGAAAGCCCAGGCGGTTTCTACGGCCGGATACGTAAAACTGTTTTTTCGTATCCCAGGCTTGCAGTAACTCATCCGCCACTTCTTCGGCAGTCTGATGCACCGCCGTTTGATAGTCCGAGCTTAACCCAATGGATTTTTCATTATTGATCCCGGCGGATTCGTTGAAATTCGTTTTCGTTAATCCGGGAGCAAAGAGCATCAGATGAACCCCATAAGGCTGGCATTCTTCGGCGATGGCTTCGGTAAAGGCACGCACAAAGGCTTTGCTGGCGGCGTAGGTAGCCATGTAAGGGATGGGAGCAAAGGCGGCCATGGAGGCCACGTTGATAATCGTGCCACGTCTGCGTTCTCGCATGGGTTTCAGAAAGAGGTGAGTCATGGCCACCAGCGAGGCGTTGTTGAGTTGCAGTAAGGCTAGTTCCGACGCCAGCGAAAGCGTAGCAAATTCGCCGCCGGACCCAATCCCCGCATTATTAACCAGTGCATCAATTTCCCAGTTTTGCTGTTGCGTTTCACGGAAAATCTGGTCAGCAGCGTCTGGCTTGGACAAATCGGCTGCGATGAAAGCTACCTGAATCCCATACTGCTGCTGAAGCTGTTTACGCATCTCAGCGAGTTTTTCGGCATTTCGGGCGACGAGTACCAAGTTGTGTTTTCGCTGGGCTAATTTTCGGGCCAGTGCTTCGCCAATGCCAGCGGATGCTCCGGTTACAAGTGTGTATTTCATTGGTTCGATGACTAATGTTTAGGCAAAGAACGGCGGCACGGGCGAGTCGCTTGTAGCCAAAAGTCGGCTTGTTGTATCCAGCTTTCGATTCCCCACACCAATTATATCCTTGACACGAGAACACTTCCGCGGAACCCAATTCAACAGCTTTTCAGGCCCCGCCCTACCGAAGCGAATTTATTTCTTTTACTACATAAATGAACCGGACCGGCAGTAATCCAGTTAGGATACTAGAATGTACCTGTATTCGGAATCATTTCCCTACTCCAGGTTCTGTTTTTCAGATCTTCCCAGATCTATTTTTCTTCACATACTGCCTCGCTTTGGGTTAGCATCCTGATTCGGTTCGGTTACTACCAACGATCATGTCTACGTTCAAAACGAGCATTCGCCGCCTTTTTACCTCATTTCTTTCTCAGGCATTTATGCCCTATTTCCAGTACGTCCCGTTCTAGAATTTCCGGTATTAACTGCCGCCCCTTAAGGAAACGTTAGGTACAGCCAGTACCTCGTTTTTTGATTCTTGGTTTATACCCTGGATAAATGATTCTTCTTTCTGGCCATTCCATTTCCTCTTTTCACTGACTACCCCTCGTACTATGGACACTTCTCATATGCTTACTCGTTTACATACCTTACTCGACAGCCCATCCTTTGCTCCTGATTCTTTGGAGGAGGGCCCCTGGAAAAAAGATTTTGCCGAACTCATTACACTTACCCATGACCTACTAACCAGAGCCGAGGAACGAGGTCACCGCATTGATTTTAGAGAAGGTGTTGGCGTAGCGGGTAAAGTGCAGGACATAACCTCCCTGGTGGAATGGATGCAAAAATGTCTTCCGGACGTATCTACGGAATTAGCCGGCGACATACCCGCGAATCGACTCAATCGTTATTTCAATGCGGGTACCGGTTATTTCTCGAATGGCTCATTCTTCACCGTTGAGCAGGACCAGGAGCTTGGTTTCTTTATCGATAATCAGCGAATTTATCTGAATAAACATCTGAAACGGGTGGCCGTGGAATTAGGCGATTTCTTCGGTACGTCCGATAATCACCCCGTGGGTGGTTCATCCCCGAAACGTCAAGAGCTGTACAGAAACTGGCGGCTCTTTTCTGCTCCTTTCAATTCTAAAGCCTAGTCTATAATCATTCGACTAACAGGCTTGTTGCTTTTCATTTCCCGGACTTCAGCGTCTAGTCATCCTTATCTACTTATACTATGAAACCCAATAATCAACAGATCAAAAAGACGATTTCTTTACTTCGTGAAAAACTCAAAGATATTCGTACTGCGGAACAGGACTCCGAAGGCTTTCAGGAAGCTTTATCCATTCTGATCGATGGCCGGACAACGTACCGCTCTATTCCCCTGTTGCAAACCCGACAAGGTCGTGCCATTGCTCTGTTAGCCATTGATTATATGAACGGAGCCTGCGAGTCGCGTACCTTGTTACGGTTCAACTAAGCCTGCGTTTTAGTTCTCAATTTCCGGCTACTTGTAGTCAGACCTCGTCAAACCGGACGTTTGCTACGCCCTTCATTTCAAGGCTAGAGCGTTTTTCTCCGTTGTAAGCTTGCCTTTTCAGGAAGCGTACGAATGGACCTTGTGTGAAGCAACCATTCGATGCCCCTTTTCTGTGGCATCGAATCCTTTTTTATTCCTAACTAAATTTGTTTTCCGCCAGGACTTGTTTTTAGATTTTCTGGAACGTTAAGAAGCATTATGTTATGATTCGATCCCTCATTACAGGTACGGGTGCCTACCTGCCCTCGCTGACGATTACCAATGACGCATTTCTGACGCATGAATTTTATGACAGTAATCAAACACCCCTTCGCCAGCCGGTAGAAACCACACTTAAGAAATTTACGGCCATTACGGGTATTCAACAACGGCGGTATGCTGCCCCGGGGGTTACGGCATCGCTGATGGGTTTGCAGGCCGCTCAGCAAGCCATTAGTCAAGCACGGATTGACGTAGAATCCATCGATCAGATTATTGTCGCTCATAATTACGGCGACATGGCGTATGCCGGGGCACCCCGCGATCAGGTACCATCGCTGGCCTCGCGGATCAAACAGGGCCTGGCCATTAAAAATCCGTTCTGCGTGGCATATGACCTGGTCTTTGGTTGTCCGGGCTGGTTGCTGGGTATGATTCAGGCGGATCAGGCCATTCGAAGCGGAGCAGCCTCAACCATTCTGGTCATTGGTAGCGAGACACTATCCCGCGTAATCGACGCGAGTGATCGCGATTCCATGCTTTTTGCCGATGGTGCCGGAGCCTGTGTGGTAACCCAAAGCCTGACCGATCAGGGCGGGATCCTACATGCGGTGGTCCGTTCTGACACGCTTACCGAAGCGGACTATATTTATTCGGGTAAAGCCAATGCCGACCACGACGGGTCGCCGCAATTTATCAAAATGCACGGGCACAAAGTATACGAATACGCTCTTACGCAGGTGCCCGGAGCGATGAAGAAGTGTCTCGATGAAAGTGGCATTCCGCTGGAAGCTCTCAAAATGATCTTTATTCATCAGGCTAACGAAAAGATGGATGAAGCGATTCTCCGGGAATTTTACCGCCTGTACGGACAGACGCCTCCGCCCGCCATCTTGCCTATGAACATTCGCTGGATGGGCAATAGCTCCGTTGCCACGATTCCTACGCTGCTGCATCAGGTCATGCAGGGTGAATTGCCGGGGTATTCCCTGCAAAAAGAAGATTATATTTTACTGGCCTCCGTAGGAGCTGGTATGAATATCAATGCGTTAATCTATCAGGTGTGATGCTCCGCAAACCTGGATACTCCACTTACCCCAATCCGTAACTATCTGACTTTAACCCATTGTTTTAGTTCAATGACTCCACTGGCTAATGATCCATGAAAATCTATTACTGATTTTATCCCTGTTTTTTATTATGGCGTTGCTCTACATGCTTAGTCAACGCCTGAACATATCCTACCCCATTTTTTTAGTGATGGGTGGTCTGGGGATCAGCTTCATTCCCGGTATCCCTTCCATGACCATTGACCCGGATCTGGTCTTTTTGATTTTTCTGCCTCCACTACTTTTCGAAGCTGCCTGGGAATCTTCTTGGACGCAGCTCTGGAAGTGGAAACGGTCCATCCTTAGTTTAGGCTTCGGCCTGGTTTTAGCGACTTCACTGGCGGTTGCCTACTTCTCCACCGCCCTGATTCCTGGCTTTACGCTCGCTCTGGGTTTCTTACTTGGCGGCATTATTTCGCCTCCTGATGCCATTGCGGCTACCTCCGTGCTACGCGGACTGGATGTACCCAAACGGGCCCAAACCATACTGGAAGGCGAAAGTCTGGTAAACGATGCGGCCTCACTGACGGTTTTTCGCTTTGCCCTGGCGGCCTTACTGACTGGAAACTTTGTCTTTCAGCAGGCTATTGTCGACTTCCTGGTGCTTTCCGTCATGGGTGTATTCGTAGGGTTCAGTATCGCTTTTCTGCTGTACTGGATCATGCGTTACTGGGGAGGCACTTCCCGCATCATTACACCCATTACTCTGATCGCTCCGTATTTGATGTACTTGGTTGCTGAACAATTTCACTGGTCCGGCGTATTGGCCGTTGTTAGTGGCGGCCTGTTACTCTCGGCCCGTTCGAGTAAGTTTTTGAATTATCAGACCCGCCAGCAAACGCAGGAAGTCTGGGCTACGGTAGGTTTTCTGCTCAATGGATTTGTATTTACGATTATTGGATTGCAACTACCCCTCATTATTCAGGGTTTGGAAGAGTACACAGTTCTGCAGGTGATCTACTACTCGTTGTTGATAAGCGGCATGGTCATCATTATTCGGATAGTATTGGTATATCTTTCTTTTTTTCTGCCCCGTTTGTTGGCGGCTGGAAAACCCTACTCCGAACCTCACCCTGGTCTTAAACTGTCCCTGCTCATTGGCTGGGCAGGTATGCGGGGAGTTGTTTCACTGGCATCAGCCCTGGCCATTCCCCTGACTCTGCTCGATGGCATAAATCCGTTTCCGCATCGAAACCTGATTCTTTTCATCACGTTCGTAGTCATTCTTATCACGCTCGTATTCCAGGGCCTTACGCTTCCATTGTTCATGAAATGGCTTGGCATTAAAGAAACCGAAGAACAAATTCCGGCTCAGGAGCAAATTGAATCACTTCGGCAGGAACTCACTCAGCTTTCCCTGGAACATCTAGACACGCATTATGCCTACGAAATGGAACAATACGAAGTGGTGGGGCGTATCAAGGCTCAACTGATCTCCCAGGTTTCAGTGACCAAGAATGCCTTACAATCCAATGATCAGTCGTCCGGGTTATTGACCGTTCAGGACCTCTACCGTAAAGTGATGCTAGACCTTGTCGAAGTAAGGAGATTAGCTTTGGAACGCCTGAAAAAGGAAAGCCGTTTTGATGATGAAATTCTGCGGGCGAAAGAAAGTGAACTGGATTATGAACAAGCTCGCTGGTCGAAAAAGTAAGGGATGAACGAACCCTGAAGAAACATTCGTTCATCGTTTTTAAGACGCCTTACGGATACTATTTTCCTACGCGTAGCAGACGATTCGTCAGATACCGACGGACGGGTTCATCGTATAACTTCAGGCAACCATACGCCAGGATTACCGAACCCACGACCAGGGCCAACGCTCCGGGCAATGATTGTTCAAAGGTGAGCTTTTCATTTTTCACCCAGGCGAAGTATAGGTAGATCAAGGGGTAATGAACCATATACAAAGGATACGAAAGGTCCCCTAAAAAGGTAAATAGCCGAGTCATACGTTGGCTAATGGTGGTTTCTGAGGCACCCAGATAAACCAGTGCCGGAAAGACGATCGTTACGCAGAGGGTATCGTATAAACCGTTCATCCACAGGTATTCACTACCACCAATGCGTGGGATCGCTGATAAAACGAGTATGGCCAGACTACCGACCCAGAACGTCCCTTTGACCGCGATCGGTTTGAATACGCGGGAGAGTAGTAAACCCGCCGAGAATGAAAACAGCAGGCGTAACGAGCCGCCGAGCATGTTGTCACCCGTTATCGAAAAACCCACGCACAGGTCACCATAGGGTCCAACTATCGCAAAGGCGGCCAAACCAACTGCCGCGAGGACAACCAGAACGGTCAATGCTTTGGTGGAAAGCTTACGGAGCCAGAACGCGTAGAGGAGATTACCGATATACTCGAAAAACAGCGACCAGCTTGGCCCATTTAAGGGAAACATTTCGCCGACGCCCCGAATTTCAAAACCAGGCGTCGCGGGAATAAGCAGGGCGTTGATTAACGTCGCTACCAAAAGCATCGAAATGGATACTTTGGATACATCCCATACTGAACAACCCTGCGTATAAAACATAATAGCTCCGATGATGGCCCCTAATACCACCATGGGGTGCAAACGAATCAGTCGGCGTTTGATAAAGTCCAGGACCGTCATCTTCTCCCAGCGATCATCATACGCATAGCCCACCACGAATCCCGAGAGAATAAAGAAGAAGTCTACCGCCAGATAGCCGTGATTAATAATCTGGTCTAAGTGACTGGTGGCAAAGGCTTCAAACACGTGAAAACACACCACGCTCAAGGCCGCTACGCCCCGTAATCCATCCAGAATGTGGTAATGAGGTTTGGCATCCGCAAAGGCAGTACCAGGAATTTGGGCATTTGACATGGATACTCCTCTGGTTATCACCTCACTAGCTATACGTCTTTGTACAGGCCGTTCTCAGGTATCAGCAAAGCCTCAAAATTACTACCCGTATTAGCGTGATCCTACCGCTGGCCCATCGAAAAAGAATTTGTTTTTTCCTTGAACAGCGGTGTACTACGAAAGCACACGGAGATCAGACCGGGTACTACCAACGAATATCCAGTAGCATACGGAATACCACTAGCGTAACAATAGCCAAAATTTTAGCTTTCAAAAATCTTCTTCCGGTGCTCGATGCCCCAGTTCGTCAGGTTCTCAATGATGGTCCTCAGCGACCAGCCGTGATCGGTCAGTTCATACTGTACGGTTACCGGCTGGGTATCCAGCACCGTTCGCTTGACGAGCTGATTGATTTCCAGCTCTTTGAGTTCCTTGCTCAGCATTTTGTTCGAGATCCCGTCCACGTCGTTTAGAATGTCCGAAAATCTCCTTTTGCTGTAATAGCAAATGGATGAAATAATGGCAATTTTCCACTTTCCATTGAGTACGTCCATGCAGTCCTGCACTGCCCGCATCTCTTTTTTGTGTTCGTCGCTTTTACGGGGTACACACGTCATACGTTACTTAGTTACTTTAGGGTAACTGTTACTTTTAGTTACAAAGTTACTAAAATAAATCAAGCCGCTCTAGCTTTGCTGCTCAAACAATAAATGAGCAGTAACCATGAGTAAGTTAATGAACAAAGTGGCCCTCGTGACGGGTGCTTCCAAAGGTATCGGTGCCTCCATAGCTACCTATTTTGCGGCAGAAGGAGCTAAAGTAGTCGTAAACTATGCCTCCAGTAAGGCCGGGGCAGACCAGGTGGTTCAGGCCATCACCGCTAGCGGTGGTACCGCCATTGCTGTACAAGGCGATGTATCCAACCCAGCCGATGTGAAAAGACTGTTTGAAGCAACTAAAGAGGCGTTCGGTAGGCTGGACATTCTGGTTAATAATGCGGGGATTTACATCTACGAGCCTATCGAACAGGTCTCCGCCGAAACGTTTCAGCAACAGTTTAACATCAATGTACTAGGTTCCATTCTTACCATTCAGGAATCGTTGAAACTGTTTGGTGAGGAGGGAGGTAGCATTCTTAACATCAGTTCCGGTGCCAGCCGCATGCCCATACCGATGGGCTCCGTCTATTCGGCCACCAAAACGGCTCTAGATGCTCTTACCATTGCCTTGTCCAAGGAATTTGCCGGACGAAAGATCCGCATCAACTCCATTCTGCCCGGTTCAGTAGAAACGGAGGGCACCCATGCGGCGGGCTTTAGCGGCAGTGATTTCGAGAAGAACCTCATTGCTCATACCCCACTGGGTCGCATCGGGCAGCCCGAAGACATTGCCCGCGTAGCGGTATTCCTCGCTTCTGACGATGCGGCCTGGATTACGGGTGAAAAAATCTCCGTTTCGGGTGGTATTTACGGTCTGTAAACGGGTAGCTCCGCCCGGCTTTAAGTCAAGGGTGGTACTATAACCTGATTATCATTTCCAAGGCAAAAGTTGGCTGTCAACTTTTGCCTTGCTATAGACTCTGAAAATATGGAAACGTCCCAAACGAATGACGCAGGAGCGTTACAAAAGCCTATCGGTTCCGGCTTTACTGCTGCCTCTACCACACAAGAGGTTATCAAAGGAATTGACCTTGAGGGTCAAGTCGCCATCGTCACGGGTGGCAATACGGGAATCGGTTTAGAAACGGTGAAAACGCTGTCGCAGGCGGGAGCCACCGTTATCGTACCAGCCAGAGATGTGGCAAAGGCCAAGCAGAATCTGAAAGGACTTGCGAATGTCGAAATTGAAGCACTCGATTTAATCGATCCGAACTCTATTGATCGTTTTGCCGCCCAATTTATCGCCTCGGGTAGACCCCTGCATTTGCTCATCAATAACGCTGGAATCATGTTTGTCCCCTTACGCCGGGATTCCAGAGGTTTTGAATCGCAATTAGCGGTCAATTATTTGGCTACATTCCAGCTAACGGCCCGTTTGTGGGATGCTCTCAAACAAGCGGACGGAGCTCGGGTCGTTAATGTTTCTTCATTAGGGCACCATTTTGCCCCTTTCAATTTCGACGATCCAAACTTTGATCGCCGGAATTATGAAACCTTACAGGCCTACGGGCAATCCAAATCTGCCCTCAACTTATTTTCTCTTGAATTGGATAATCGGGCGAAATCCTTCGGGGTAAGGAGTTACTCGCTTCACCCGGGTAATATCTGGGGAACGGAATTGACCCGCGAAGCACCCTTGGAAATACTCCAGCAACTGGGCTTTTACGATGAGCAGGGCAATCCCATTGCGGAAGTCATCGACTCGCTTAAAAGCATTCCACAAGGAGCAGCGACAACGGTTTGGTGTGCGACCAGCCCCTTGCTGGATCAGCTGGGAGGTGTGTATTGCGAAGATGTAGAAGTTGCTGATTTAGCTACGGATGCTTCTCCCATGCGTGGCGTACAACCCTATTCATTAGATGAAGCCAATGCCCGGCGATTATGGAAATTAACCGAAAACTGGACGGGCGTCTCCTTTACCATTCATTGATAGAACATTAGGAAAAGGACTTTCCAGTCTCTCTCTCCTGTGGTATTGAACCTTTTTATAGTCCAGAGCGAGGCGGTTCTTGTACCCTCGCTCTGGACTATTTTTCTGATAAACGGTTCACTATCAGCCTCCTGTTCTAGTAACTAATCATTTGAAAGTATGAGCTTCCGCGTAATTGGAATAAACGTATATCCCTAACCCATCCAGCTTTCGCTTCGCATTTACGTATATCAATAGACGAATCCTAAGCATTTCTTTGCAATTTCGGCCTGCGGTGTAAGTCTGCCTTCTGATCGGCAACCTACGCTAACCCAATCGAAAAGCATACGAAGGCGAATAAGCTCGTCCGATTGAATTTCGCTCTCGTAACGTATACGACCTCAAAAGGGCGATTGCCCGCTTGTTTTTATTGAATCACGAATGAATTACGCGAAGCTTTTAAGTAGCATTTTGCTGGCTGTGCTAATAACCTCTTGTGCAGCCAGGCGTCCAGACGTTCTCCGTTACGTAGATCCCAACATCGGTACAGCTCACAGCCGCTGGTTCTTCTATACTCCCGCTGCTGTACCCCACGGAATGGCTAAATTGGCTCCATCCACCAACGGGCACTACGGCAACAAGCAGGGCTGGGAAGCCGTGGGGTACGACACTCGGCATCAATCCATTGAAGGCTTTGTGCATTTTCACGAATGGCAGGTCGGTGGCGTAAGCGTGATGCCCGCAACCGGATCCCTTAAAGTAAAACCAGGCGATCTGGAAAACCCCGATAACGGCTACCGCTCCCGTTTTGACCGGAAAAATCAGCGGGCTGAACCCGGTTATTACAAAGTTTTGCTGGACGATTACCGGATTACGGCGGAACTGACGGCTACGACGCACGTCGGTTTTCACCGCTACACGTTCCCTAAACATGATCAGTCAAGGATTATACTCGACATTGGAAATGTACAGGGCGAAAGTGGCGAAGTAAGGAAGGCCGAAGTACGCATGACCGACGCGACCCACTTTGAAGGATTCGTTACTACCTACCCCAAGTACGTAAAGACTTACGATCCAAAGGGACTGATTTCCATGTACATCTGGGGCGAAGTAAGCAAAGCTCCACGGTCGGTAGGTGCCTTCACCGAAGCAGGAATTCAGGCTCAACGCAACACGGCTCAGGGTAAAGGAGCCGGGCTTTTCCTAGAGTACACGACCAGCGATAATGAGGCTATTGAATTGAAAATAGGATTATCCTATACCTCCATTGCCAACGCCAGGGCAAACCTGGACGCGGAGGCATCGGGCCTTTCGTTTGAGAAAGCCCGGCAAAAGGCTAAGAACACCTGGCAAAAAGAGTTAGGCAAGCTGGCCGTTGAGGGCGATCAAGTGAGCAAGGTTAAATTTTACACCGGCTTATTCCATGCCTTACTCGGACGCGGCGTAGCTAACGACGTAAACGGCTCCTTTCCCCGGCACGATGGCTCCATTGGCCAGTTGCCCCGCGATAAAAACGGGAAGTTCAGTCATAATTTTTACAATACCGACGCCATCTGGGGTGCCTACTGGAATCTGACGCAGCTCTGGGCTCTTTCCTACCCGGAGCGGTACAGCGATTTTGTCCATACCCAGCTGGAAATTTATAAGGAACGGGGTTGGTTTGGCGACGGCATCGCCAATAGCAATTTCGTGTCGGGCGTAGGGACCAATTTCGTGGGTCTGGCCATTGCAGCCGCTTATCAGGCGGGCATCCGGGATTATGATACTGATCTGGCCTTTCGAGCCATTCAGGCGAATGAATTAAGTGGTCGTAACCGACCCGTTGGCTCGGGCAAGCTGGACGTGGAAGCGTTCGTGAAGCGAGGGTACGTACCCTACCTCGATGCCGACAAAACCGATTCGACCGGCTCTCATTTTTCGGCCTCCCATACGCTGGAGTATAGTTTCAGTACGTTTGCGGCGGCCCAACTGGCCAGGGCCATGGGCAAGCAGCCCGAGTACGAACAGTTAATCCGGCTTTCCAACGGCTGGAAACTTCTGTATGAACCGAAGCAAAAACTGGTTCGTCCCAAGCGAGCGGATGGTACCTTCATTGACACGTTTGACCCTTCTGAACCCTGGCGGGGCTTTCAGGAAGGGAATGCCATCCAGTACACCTTCTTCGTTCCACAAAATCCGAAAGCTCTGATTGAGGCAATCGGTAAAGACGAATTCAATACCCGGCTCGACGACATTTTTACCACGGCTCAGAAAAATGGCTTTGGGGGTGGAAAGGAAATCGATGCGTTTGCGGGGATCAAGTCGTTGTACAACCACGGCAATCAGCCCAATTTACACGTGAGCTGGCTCTTCAATTTTTCCGGAAAACCCTGGCTCACCCAGAAATGGACCCGTGCCATCTGCGATGAATTTTACGGTACCGAGCCTATTCATGGCTACGGGTACGGCCAGGACGAAGATCAGGGCCAATTGGGTTCATGGTACGTCATGGCCTCCCTGGGCCTGTTTGACGTGAAAGGTTTTACGGACTTAAAACCCGTCATTGAATTAGGAAGCCCCGCTTTTGACCGGGCTACGATTCGGCTGGGCAATGGTAAACAACTCCGCATCGAGGCTAAAAATAATTCGGCAACGAATGTATACGTACAGTCAGCGACATTCAACGGTAAAGACCTTCCCCATTGCTGGCTCTACCGTGACGAACTGATGCGGGGAGGTAAACTAACCTTCGTAATGGGAAGTCAGCCTAACACCACCTGGGGTACGCAGACACCCCCACCCTCGGCTCAGTAAGTAGCGTTCAGTCACCGGATCCCATCTAACAGGCTTCAAAACGTTCTGCTATCAATAGTCTGCCAACCAGACTACTACTCTAAAAAAGATCCGGAGAAAAATTAAAAGGACGTAATAACTAAATTTTTAGTTATTACGTCCTTTTCTTTGTATCCTTGCTACTACCAAGCACTTAAACCTTCTAAATCCTTACCTTATGCAAAAGCTGCTACTGCTGATGAGTACGCTCATGTGCCTGAGTCTGCCAAGCCTTGGCCAAACGAAACCCGCTCAACTGGACAGTCTGTTTACCGAATTGTATCGTCAGGGATCGTTTAATGGCAATGTTCTGGTTGCCGAGAACGGCGTTCCAATTTTTGAAAAATCCTACGGCAAAGCGGATGAGCAATCGGGTCGGCCGTTGAATGCCGAATCCGTTTTTGAACTAGCCTCTTTATCCAAAGCGTTTACGGCCATGGGCATTGTCCTCCTCCAAAAACAGGGCAAGCTCCACTACGATGACCCGATCGCAAAACACCTGCCCGAACTGGCTGGTTATGACAAGATTACTATTCGGCACCTCCTGCATCATACCAGTGGCCTGCCCGACTATACAGATTATTTTATTGAACACTGGGACAAAAGCAAGTTTGCCACTAATCTCGATCTGATCAATGCCTTTGGCCAGGTTCGTCCGCCCGTTCTTTTTCAGCCCAACGAGCGATTCAACTACAGCAATACCAATTACGCTTTACTGGGAACCATCATTGAACGGGTATCGCATCAATCCTACGCTGATTTTCTGGCCCTGTCTATTTTTAAACCCCTGGGCATGAAGCGATCTCTGGTATACCAAAGCCGGTATAAACCCCAGAAGGTTGAAAACTATGCTCTAGGTCACCTGATTGATAGTACCGGTCATAAAGTGCAACCGGATGCGTACGGCAAAACGTTCTTCACGTATTTTCTGGATGGAATTACGGGAGATCGTACGGTGAATTCCAGCGTTCGGGACTTACTACTCTGGGACCAATCCCTGTACTCGGATCGATTGATTAATGATCGGGAAAAAGAAGAAGTATTCAGCGGCGTTACGTTGTTAAATGGTCAGACGACAGATTATGGCTTTGGATGGATGCTAAAACAAGATCCGACCTATGGAAAGCTCGTTAGTCATTCGGGTAGTTGGGCGGGCTATATTCACTACATCGATCGGCACGTCGATTCGAAAAAAACCATCATCATCCTGCAAAACATGGATAATTTCAATAACCGGGTGGCGATGGACCGCGTACGAAAAATTCTGTATCCCTGAGATTAGTCTTAGGATATGGAAAAGCCCGCTTAACGCAATAAACCTTTCTACATTGGGCGGGCGTCATAGATTCCAATGTTTCTCTATAGTTTTAACCTAGTCGAATGGACAGGAGCCCAAACCTCTCGCCATTCGAGCGGGAGAGGATTTTGATGGATTGGTTTTCATCCGGGAAACGACGGCCTCGAAACCCAAGCCCCCCATTCACTAAATGGTACTGGCTAGCATCGAAAACTTTGGGAAAAGAAAATCAATGTTTGAATGGTTACTACTACCCATCATCATTAGGGTAGTAGTAACCATCTTTTAGCTCGTGTATCACAGATAACGGTCTAAATAGGGAGCCGTGCGACTGTGAGCGTTTTGTGCCACCCGTTCAGGTACACCTTGAGCCACTACCTTTCCGCCCTGATGACCCGCTCCTGGCCCCATGTCAATCACCCAGTCACTAGCGGCTGCTACACTCATATCATGCTCAATGACCAGGACCGTGTTACCAGCCTGTACTAACCCATGCAATTGGATCATGAGTTTTTCAATATCCGCCGGGTGTAGTCCCGTGGTCGGTTCATCCAGAATATAAAGCGTACTCCCCTGCTGAGGTCTTTGTAACTCCGTGGCCAGTTTAATGCGTTGGGCCTCGCCTCCGGAAAGCTCCGTAGCGGGTTGCCCCAGACGCAGGTACCCTAGGCCTACTTCCCGAATGATCCCAAGTCCATGAGCGATGGAGGAATTATCCTTAAAAAAAGTGAAGGCCTCATCGACCGTCATCGCTAAGACGTCAGCAATATCTTTGGCATTGTATTTGACTTCTAGCGTTTCCGGATTGTACCTTTTCCCCTGGCAGGTAGGACAGGGAGCATAAACGCTGGGCAGGAATAGTAACTCAACCATCACTGAACCCTCGCCCTGACAGTGCGGACACCGGCCTTTTGCGACGTTAAAGGAAAACCGGCCCGCGTCATATTTTCTGGCTTTAGCCATTTTAGTAGCCGCAAACAATTTACGAATCGCGTCAAAAAGCCCCGTATACGTAGCCAGATTTGATCGGGGCGTTCTCCCAATCGGTTTCTGATCCACAACAATTAACCGCTTGAGGAATGACATTCCCTCCGTAATCGTACCTCCTAAGGTCTCAACCGTATGTTGCTCTAAAGGATTTTCATCTTCAACGTCCGTAGCCACAGCTAAAGAGGTGCCCAAAGCAGTGGCGACCAGGTCCACTAGTACCTGGCTGACTAGGCTACTTTTTCCAGAACCAGACACACCCGTAACGCAGGTAAACACCCCTAAGGGAAAGTCTACGGCCAGATGATCCAGATTATTTCTGGTGACGTCCGCTAATTTCAGCCAACCGGCGGGCTGACGATTGTAACGGGGTAGCTTGAAGACATCAAAAATATAGTTTCTAGTAACAGAAGCAGCTACGTCTTTTAGCCCCGCTGGTGGTCCGCTATAGAGCACTTGCCCACCCGACTCTCCCGCTGCGGGCCCTACGTCAACAATCCAGTCGGCGTGTTGAATCACTTCAGGCTCATGCTCGACGACAAATAATGAATTTCCGGCTGCTTTCAGTTGATCCAAGGTTCGGAGTAAGGCTTCGGTGTCGGCCGGATGAAGGCCCGCCGAAGGTTCGTCGAGTACGTATACGACGCCAAATAAATTGGAATACACTTGGGTAGCCAGACGTAACCTTTGCAATTCGCCCGGCGATAGCGTAGGGGTCGTGCGTTCAAGAGTTAAATACCCCAGTCCTAAGTCCAAAATCACCCGAAGACGGGCGAGCAGATCTTCGGCAATTCGATCCGCAACTATTAGCTTTTCAGGGGATAGGACGTCTGACTCGGGCGGCTTTTTTTCCTTAAGGAACGCCGAGAACAGATTAGCCATTTGTTCTAAGGAAATGCGACCCATCTCAGCAATATCCAACCCAGCAAAGGTTACACTTAACGATTCCCTTTTAAGCCGTTTGCCCTGGCAGACCTTACATTCACTACTGAGCATGTATTGAGCCACCCGCTTTTTCATCAAGGGGCTTTGCGTAGTGGCGAAGGTCTGCATGACGTAACGCTGTGCACTGGTAAACGTACCCATGTAATCAGGCGTGAGCTTTTTCCGAATGGCCTCCTGGACTGCCTCCCGGCTACGATTGGCATACACGGGTACTACGGGTTGCTCCTCGGTAAAAAGTATCCAATCCCGGGTCTGTTGGGGTAAATCTTTCCAGGGAACATCAACGTCGTAACCTAGCGTAGTTAGAATATCACGTTGATTCTGACCCTGCCAAGCCGGGGGCCAAGCCGCAATGGCCCGCTCCCGAATCGTAAGGGATGCATCGGGTACCATCGAACGCTCCGTTACTTCATAGACTCTTCCTAAGCCATGGCAATGCGGACAGGCTCCTTCGGGTGTGTTAGGAGAAAATCCTTCCGCGTAAATGATCGACTGTCCCTCTGGATAGTCCCCAGCCCGGGAATAGAGCATCCGTAAGAGGTTGGCAATTGTCGTTATACTGCCCACCGAGGAGCGAGTACTGACCGTTCCGCGTTGTTGCTGTAAAGCGACGGCCGGGGGTAACCCATCAATCTGGTCCACCTTGGGTACCTGCATTTGATTGAAGAGTCGCCGAGCGTAGGGCGATACCGAATCCAAATACCTCCGCTGAGCTTCGGCATACAGGGTTCCAAAGGCCAGTGAAGATTTTCCAGACCCGGAAATCCCCGTAAATACAACCAGGGCATCGCGGGGTATTCGTACGTTTACCGCTTTAAGATTATGCTCAGAAGCACCCCTCACCTCTATAAAACCAGAAAGTTCTTTATCTCGACCAGGCTTGTTCATGCGGTTGAAACGTATACTTGTGCAATTGATGGTTCAACATCATCGCTTAGTAAACCAATCAAGCGGATGCTTCACGTAAGCTATACCTTCTTTAAAAGGTTGGGCCACTCCAAAGATGGGAGCTCTACCCTTTCTATAAAAGCGGAGATCCCTCTAGGGTTTGCAAGCATCTTTGATTAGCATAGACTAGTATTCTCACTTCTATAGCACCTCGAGTCCCTCTACTCTTTACCTAAATGAATCCGCCTACCATCCAAAAAAAGTACTGGAATAGCAGCCCGGTCGCCAAGCCTTGGGTTGAAACATTGGTAATTTCTGCTGATGACCCTTATTTATATACTGACTCTACGGTGAATTGATCTGCTTACCTCTAGAAACGATGAGAAGTAAAGAGGTTAAGCTATTACATTTTACTCAACTGTCATCATCATCATGGCTCGTCCTTTCCCTGCCTCCATCGTTTGTTTCCAGAGTTTCCTATCTGTTTTGTCAATGAAGTAGGTAGAGGTGCCGTTGCTTATTTCATCCGTAACCGTGACAACCCACACTTCTTTTAAGCCATTTTTCTGGGTGGTATGCTGATCACTACTGACCCCAGTAATCGAAGCAGTAATGACTCCTATTTTAGCAGAAGGATTATAATCATAAATCGCTAGTTTCTGAGTAAACCCTTCTTTTAAAGGAAGCCACCGGATCAGGGTAGGGTAGAAATTGCTATCGAAATAAGTCGTTTGGGTAGTATCCGAAATAACGGTCTTTTTGCCCTGACGTTTGTCCGTATAAACCCCGGTTACGATTGGACCAAAATTGAGTATGATATCTCTTTGAGCATTATAGGAAGTATGACGAATAGGGCTGAAGGTTGCTTTTTGACACGTTGAGGAGTCCACCCAAATGCCGTTAGTTCCTTCATTGCCACGGTCGTAATCAACGTAATTTTATATTTACTATCGATTAATCTAGAAGAAACCTTACCTATTTCGAATTTAGCCGTATCGCGAAGCATATACCAAACCATATCATAAGCCTCGGTTTTGACCCGATTTTTCTCAACAATTTTATTAGCGGGTCTGAGCTGGGCATTCGCTAACGTAGCGTATCCTAAGCAAAACAGAAGTAGTATGTACTTCATGGGGTAAGATTTGATAGTGATGGGACAAAGTCACTATCAAATCGTGAAAAAATAAGCAGTTCTTTGACAAGAGGGAGAAAGAAAGGACTACTGGCAGAAGCTATTTTACAGCCGTTTAGAATCAATCCCACCCATGAGGGCAAATGGATTTTAGCGATCGTTCGTAAACTTTCGTATCCATTGAATGCCACTCTTTACGCAATTGGCCCTCCATAGAGGTTGTAGTGGCGATGGCACTGCTTAGCTACGGGAGGCGGTCAAACAGGGGTGGCTCATCAAAGCTCTCGCCGGGACCGCATATCCCTTGAATATATCCCTGCCTGTCCTCTTTAGACATTTATCCACGTATTCTTTCAGCTGTGTAACAGAGAACTCTTAACCCTTGTCAATTCGTACGCCCTAGGGCCTGATCAACCGAGATAGGGCATCTCTTGTCTTCACTCAAGGATCGCTAGATTCAAGAACTTTTTTTTAACAGAAAACGATTTCTCCTGCTCCTATCATACTATTTCAGTAGAAAATCGATAACTTTTTCATTTCAAATGGGTTTAGTTAATGCTTAAGTAGTCTTGCTCTATTGATGTCTTCTTCGAATCTACCTCCATCGATACTTTTAGCTTTGAAAGCCGCCAGATTAGGGACGTGGCAGCTAGATTCAATGACAAAAACGTTGCATGCGGATGCTTATGCTCAACAGTTATTGGGTGTCTCGGCTAATGCTGACTACCAAACGTTTTTGGATAGCCTCCATCCCAGTTCTCAACATCAGGTTAGTCAGTTGATTGAACAGGCTTTATACGAAGAAATACCGATAGACTTCACGTTTCAACGGAACGGCGATTCCAATCAGTGGATTCGCTGGTGGGGGGCATCGGAGCGGGAAGCCGGAAGTTTGGTACTTCGGGGCGTTGCTCAAGCAGTAACCCCGCCCGCCCCATCCAATCATTTCAATTCATTACAACCCCTATTTGAGCTATCGGATGATTCCGTAGTGGGTCTGGCTCTACTGGATGAAAATGACTTTACTTACCTTCGGGTAAATACGTGTTATGCGACCTTGAGCGGCAGTACGGTAGAAAAGCTTCTGGGTAGTTCTTTTATGAGAACCATTCCGGAAACGAAAAGAGTAGATCTTGAGAAAAGCTTACGACAGGTGCTTTCTTCAGGGGAAGTTCTTCGGGTTAATGAAGTGGAAATACCGCTGAAGTCTCCAGAAAAACGATCCTCTCATTACGTTGACCTTACCTATCAGCCTCAATGGAATGAGGACAGCCAGCGGTATACGCAGCTTTTAGTGCTTGCTACTGATGTGACCGGGCAAGTCTACATGAGAAGGGAGTTAGAAAACCAAAGGGCTCAACTTGAACACGTCATCCAATCGGCTCCTGTATCCATTGCCCGCTTGGTTGGACCTGAATTTAAGCTGTCCACCGTCAACCAAGCTTTCATCGAAATTGCCGGAAAAGGACCTCACATCTTGAATAAGCCTTTGATTGAAGTGATGCCAGAAATTGAGGGACAGCCTTTTCTGGCATTACTCGAAGAAGTATATACCGAGCAGCACGTTTTTGAGCAAAAAGCGTTACCCGCCTGGATCGTCGAAAAAGGCCAAACCCGTCATAAGTTTTTTAATGTTTGCTATGCTCCCTTAGCCAACGAAGATGGCCAGAGTTACGGCGTACTCTGCTTTTCCATTGATGTAACGGATCAAGTAAAGCTCCAGAAGCGAATTGAGCAGTCGAGCCAATCCCTGCAAAATGCCGTGGATCTGGCGGAGCTGGGTACCTGGACGATTCACGTAGAAGATCAGCTCCTTTCTTTTTCACCGAGTGTGAGTCGCTGGATTGGCTTTTCCTCTCCTTTAACGTTCGAACAGATCAATACCATGGCTTTAAACGCAAGGGTATTGGAAGAAGCTTTTCGAAAAGCTTTATCTAAACAGGGCAAGCGGCGACTAGAAGTAGAGTTTGAAATTGTCAACCCGCAAACGAAGCAAACCTACATACTCTATGCCTTAGGTACTACTCAATTCAATGAGCAGGACCGGGCGACGTATCTGCGTGGTTTCGTTCGGGATGTAACCGCTGAGCGGAAAATGCAGCAAGTGCTTGAAAGCAAAGTAGAAGATCGTACCCGGCAGCTAGCCACTTCTAATGAAAACTTACAAGCCAGCAACGAAGAACTCGTGCTAACGAATGAACATCTGAGTCGCTCGAATGAAAGTTTAGAACAGTTTGCTTTCATAGCCAGTCACGACTTGCAGGAACCCCTTCGCAAGATTCGGCAGTTTTGTGACTTACTCGTCAAATATTACAATCGGGATCAGGTCCTGAACGAAACCTATCTGGATCGTATCCGCCAGTCCGCCTCCCGAATGAGTGAGTTAGTAAGTGATCTGCTGGCTTTTTCTCAAATTTCTAACGCCACCCCCAAGTTAAAGGATGTAGACCTGAATAAAATCCTTGAACGGGTCCAAGAAAACTTATTCGTTTCGCTGGAAGAGACGCAGGCTCAATTACAGATTGCCCCCCTACCGAAAGTAATGGGCGATGCCCTGCAGCTTGAACAGCTTTGGCAAAACCTGGTATCCAACGCCCTGAAGTTTAGTAGCAAAGATCAAACGGGTCAAAAACAAACCCCACGCATTGTCATTGACGCTCAAATTGTACCGGCAAGCCAATTACCTAATCCATTACAGGTAAAAGCCAAGCGGTATTACCAACTTAGCATACAGGACAATGGCGTTGGTTTTGAAGAAAAATATGCTGAACGCATTTTTGGAGTATTCCAAAGACTCCACGGCAAAGCCGAATTCAAGGGTTCGGGTATTGGTCTATCCATCTGTCAAAAAGTAGCCCATAACCACGGCGGCTTGATTACGGCAGAAAGTCAGATAGGAAAAGGGGCTCTATTTAATGTCTATTTGCCCGCCCAGCTCTAGTACTCATCTGTATACCCAGCGAGTACAACGAACCTCTTTCTGAAAACAAGTGCTCACTTCGACTACTAAAGAACCCTTGCCCAGTATAGATGACGAGAAAAATAGTGTCCATCACTAAGGTATACTATTTCGTAGTCTCGCTCAATTAAGTCAACAGAGAAAGCTTCATGTATTGGTTTAAGCCTTAGGGATGCTCGCAAAGCTTCCACTCTTAAACGTATAATCCTTTTTTAGTGTAAACTCCCGTTACAAAATGTCGCAAAGACATTAATTGAATAATTCATTGATAAAAATTGATTATATGAATTAATTTGCAATACTCATCAGAGCATAGATTGTATACCCAACACAGCGATCAGAACCGTTTAGCGTTTACGCTCCCTAGCGAGACCTATCCTAAAGGAAAGTTAACTCGCTCAACTGGGTACGCATGTACTTTACATTGCTCTATTCTTGTGTATGATTCATAATGTCACTTCTGCGATGCGTACGACCTGCACTGATTCTGATTTATGGCAAGAGTATCTTGCTGGCGATGAAGCGGCATTAGGCAATATTGCCGAAAGGTATTATTCCACATTAAAGCATTACGGTCAGAAGTTTTCCGTTAGCGATTTCGTTGTCAAAGACTGCATACAGGACCTCTTTCTACAACTGTGGCAAAACAGAACGCAGATCAACGAAACCATTTCCGTTAAGCATTACCTGCTCAAAGGACTACGTAACCACATTTTCCTTCACATTCGCTCTGCCAAGCGAATGGTAAATCATGACCTTGACTGGGACATGGGACCTCTGGAAAACATCAGTGGAGAATCCATCCTAATCGAGGATGAAGCCTTCTTAAGCCGCGTTCATCAATTGAAACAGTTAATGAGTCAGCTTTCTCCCCGCGAACGGGAAGCCATCTACCTGCACTACTATCAGGATATGAGCATTGGAGAAATTGCGGAAGTCATGCAAGTGAATCGGCAATCGGTTTCCAATTTTCTAACCCGAGCCATGTCTAAGATGCGGAATCACTGCCAGCCACAGCACTTGCTCATCTTTTTGTATTTATTTTTAAAATTTTAGTATTAAACAGAGTATGTCCGACGGAGGTGTTGCATATAAGCAATAGATAATGCCCATGAAGCCGGACTATCCATGACCTCTTTTGATACAGTAGAAGATTTTTTAGCCAATGACGCTTTCCGGGAGTGGATCCTGGGCCGCAAGCCCCAAGACCACACTTATTGGCAGGAATGGCTCCGGCAGAATCCGCACAAGCGGGAGTTGTATGAACAGGCCGCTGCCCTTTGCCTGGTTTTAAGTGGCGACCCTCAGCCTTTAGCCGAAGCTCAGTATCCAGAAGAGATTGAGCAGATAAAACAATCCTTACAGGAGGCCAAATTGCGGGAGCTTTCTACGGGCAAAGTTCCCGTCTACCGACCGGCACTCCGATGGCTAGCTCCGCTGGCTGGTTTGGCGGCTTTAATAGTCATTGGTTTTTTTCTGAAAGATTTCATCAAGAATTCACCCAACATTTCTAATTCAACGCTGGCGGAAAAGAAGGCTTCAGCTACGAAAGACAGTTGGGAAAAGATTGTTAATTCGGGCACGTCGGATCAACTCATCACGCTTACCGATGGCTCTTCGGTTTTACTGGCTCAGGGGGGACAGTTATGGGTTAACCTCCAGGCTCAGCAGCGGGAAGTTTATTTAATCGGGGAAGGTTTCTTTGAGGTAGTCAAGGACGAGACCCGTCCATTCTGGGTCTATACGCCCGTTCTTACCACCCGGGTCGTAGGTACCAGTTTTCAGGTTCAGGCTATTCAGGATCAGAACATTGCTTTCGTAAAAGTAAAAACGGGTAAGGTTACCGTCAACTCCATGAAAGACCCCGAGCGGTACTTGGTTCTGGCGAAAAACGAGCAGGTCGAACTCGATATTCAAACGAATCAGTTAACTAAGCAGACCTTCGCTACCAACCACCATCGCTCTAATGCTGGCTCCGTTCTAAACGACAACCAAAACTTTGAATTCACCCCAGTTACCGAGGTTCTCAGCCGACTTCAGCACACGTATCACACCAAAATCGAATTTGACCAAGCGAATTTACGGGGCTGTACCTTCACCGGCGATTTGAATGGCGTTCCCTTCGCCGAAAAAATTAGACTGATCTGTTCGGCCGTTGAAGCTTCCTATGAAAAGCAGGGGGATACCATTTATGTAACTGGCCACAGCTGTAGCCCTTAATCGTCTCTTAGTCAGCAGAATTTTTTAGTCTATCCATCTACGCTATTACTCTTTTTCTTTTCTGCTTCACGCGGAGAACAGGATTTCTATTGCTCATTTTTATACCAAACTCCAGAACTCTAACGACAATGCTTCTACTATTACACATCCCAAAAGGCTATCAGCGGATGGCCCTTCGGCTGGTGGGCTGTTTGCTAAGTCTGCTGATTTTTCTACAGACGGAAGTTTATGCTCAACAAGATCTGAACCGCCGCATTTCCATTGTAGTCAAAGATCAGAACGTTGAAGATGTACTTAAGCGAATTGAAAAACTCGTTGGCGTCAAGTTCATCTACAGTCGGGAGATTATTCAGTCGAAACAGAAAATCAGTTACGAAGCTCAGAATCAGCCCATTCAAACCATCTTGAATGAGATTCTAAATCCGATTCAGGTTACCTATGAATCATCCGGTAATCAAATTTTGCTAAAACGGATCGTCCCACCTACCTCAACCTTAAAAAAAGAAACCAGTCTAGGTGCTGAAATTCCCATCACCGGTACCGTTTCTGACGACAAAGGTAATCCGGTGGTTGGGGTTAATATCCTCATCAAGGGTACTACGCGGGGTACCGTTACGACGAGCGATGGAACCTTTAAACTCTTGGTAACCAGCGAAGATGATGTATTGCTCTTCAGTTATCTGGGTTATAAAACTCAGGAAGTACGCGTAGGTAAGCAAAGTTCAATCAGCCTGACGTTGAGTGACGACAATAAAGTATTAGACGAAGTAGTTGTCGTAGGCTTTGGTCTTAAAAACAAAAAGGAGACGCTTTCGGGGGCCATTTCAACGGTAAATGCCGATGAGCTATCGCATGCGAGCACCGTTACAGCCGCTGGAGCTTTGGTGGGTAAGATTCCGGGTATTGCCTTTCGTCAAAGTTCAGGTCGTCCGGGCAGTGCTCCCGCCATTGAAATCCGTAACTACGGGACTCCGCTGGTTATTATCGATGGGATTCAGAAAGATTATGGCAGCTTTGCCCAACTCGACTTTAACGATATTGAGAATATTTCCATCCTGAAAGATGCGTCGGCTTCTATCTACGGAATGCAGGCTGCGAATGGGGTACTGGTCGTGACCACCAAACGGGGTAAACGCAATCAAAAGCCCGTCATTACGCTGCAAAGTTATTATGGCCTTCAAATCCCGGCGGGTTACAATAAGCCCGCCGATGCGGCTACGTATATGAAAGCCATTATTCAGGACGAGACTTATAATAATGTGCCCGATGCAGCTCGAACGATCAATCGGGAGCAGTATGACCAATGGGTCAGAGGTACTGAACCAGGGTTTCAATCCTTCGACTGGTACAATTACATCTGGCAAACCAGGCCTCAGGTTTACGGAAGTCTGAACATCTCCGGCGGTAGTGACAACGCGGATTATTACATCAGTTTAAACCGCATTGAGCAGAAGAGTATGCTGCGAAATTTTCACGGATTCGATCGTACCAACTTTCAAAGTAATGTCAACTTCAACATTACTAAAAAGCTTAAGATTGGGGTACAGATGAACGGGCGTCTGGAACGAAACCGGCAACCAGGCCTTCCGGGCGATGATTACGATTTTGCTCTCCAGGCAGCCTTCCGAAATTTGCCGACCAAACGACCTTTCGTTAATGACGATCCTCGCTACCCAGGAATCTCGGCAATTGATCCTCAATTTAGTTATGGCTGGATCAATGAAGAAATGTCGGGTAAATACGAGTCTCAGATCCGCATCATGCAAATTAACGGTACTGCCGAATACAGCATTTTCGATGGACTAAAAGCACGGGCTCTGGTTAGCTACTGGTACCGAAATATTCGAAACGATTTACGGGAAAAATCTCCGCTTTTGTACCGTTTCGACGAGCCTACCAACGCATACGCCATTGCCTATCAGGGCAATGCTCGCTACTTGGAACGTTACGTACAAAACGCGGAGGAGATGACCAGTAACGTGCAACTCGACTACGAGAAGACCTTTGGCAAGCACCACGTGCATTTGGTTACGGGGATGGAAACGAAGTCGGCTAATTACCCAAGTATATATATTCTGGGAAGCCAGGAAGCAAATGGTATTCCATTCCTGACGACCAAATCTACGACCAACGTAGGAGATGGTATTCCTTTTACCCAGAGCCGTCTGGGCGTTTTGGGAAGATTCAACTACGACTTTGATAACAAGTATATTATGGAGTTATCGGGTCGGTATGATGGCTCTTACTTCTACAAAAAAGGCAAACGTTTTGGCTTTTTCCCTTCCGGATCGCTGGCGTACCGGATTTCGCAAGAGGGATTTTGGAAAAACAATGCGTTCCTGAACCAGAAAATCGATGAAGTAAAAATTCGAGGTTCCTACGGCGTACTAGGGAAAGAGTTGGGGAGTGCTCTAACTTATATTACGGGTTATAACTTCAATCAGGGCTCGGCCATTCTGGATGGCCGGGATGTGGTTTCCAGCCGTATTACGGGCCTGGCTACCGATAACATTACCTGGGGCCGGGTGTATGTACTGGATTTTGGAATCGATGTAGGCTTATTGGGCAATCGCCTCACGGCGGGTTTTGACTGGTTTGATCGCCACCAGACGGGTGAATTAGCCAGCCGGTATGACGTCCTGTTACCCAACGAAATTGGTTTTAGCTTACCCGCTGAAAACCTGAACAGTGATCATACCAAAGGTATTGAAATGTACCTAAGCTGGAAAGACAATGTGCGGGACTTCAACTACTTTGTAAGCGGCAATTTCACCTTTTCCCGCTGGATTACGGGGACGCGTTACAAACCCAGATGGGCCAATTCTTATGATCGCTATCGGGACGTATGGAACACGGAAGGCCGCTTCCGGGATGGTAGCTTTCAACTCGTAGCCAATGGCCAGTTTCAAAGCTGGGAACAGATTGCCAATCACCCCATCGATCAAGATCACTACGGGAATACCACCATTCGCCCCGGTGATTACATCTATCAGGATACGAATAACGACGGTTACATCACCGATCTGGATATGAAGAACGTTACGTACCGCCTCAATAACGGAACGCCTTGGTTAAACTTTGCCTTCCAGGCTGGAGCCAGTTGGAAAGGGTTTGATTTTAGAGCCGAGTTTGCCGGAGGTTCGAAGTTTACTTACGAACAGCAATGGGTGATGCGGTACTTCGATGGAAACACCAATGTTTCGCAGTATCTGGCCAATAACTCCACCTGGTACAAAGACATCTGGGACAAAAACAGCGGATTTAATATCGGCAAATATCCCCTGCTAACTAAGGGAGTTAATAACTGGATGAATACCCACTGGCCCAATAGTAACTGGCAAACGAATGTTACGTATATAAAGCTACGTAATATTGAGTTTGGCTATACGCTACCTGACCGGATGATCAAAAAAGCTAAACTTTCGGGCTTACGGATCTACGTATCTGCTCAGAACATCCTGACTTTAACTAATATGCCTGGTGGCTTAGATCCGGAGATGACTGCCAATTCAGGCATCGCCTACCCTAACCCGCGGTTAGTCAATGCTGGTTTTTCCCTGAAACTGTAATACCTCTATTTACGCAAGATTATGAAACTCTCTCTTGGTTTACTGGCGATGGCTTTTCTGCTGAGTCTGGCGGGATGCACGACTGAACTGGATACCGAACCCACGAATATTTTACCCGAGCAGGGTGTCTTTACGGACAAAGCCCTGGCTCAGTCGGTTCTGGCTAATTTTTACGCTTCTGTTAATTACGGACAGACCAACAGTAATCACGGTAATTATCACTTGCTGGACGAAGCGAACCTTTCTTATGGACCCGCGACCACCACGGATGCCGAAAAGATCATCCCCCGTGATTTTTTTCAAACGTATGATTATGGCTTGGTTCGCCGCATGAATCAGTTTCTGGCGGGTATCCGTTCGAATGCGGCCCGATCGGCCTTACTGGAAGCAGACCGTAGTAATCTGGAAGCTCAGTGCCTCTTTTTAAGAGCCTGGTATCATTTCTGTATGGCTCGCTGTTTTGGCGGCATGCCCATTCTGGGGGATACGGTCTATACCTATGAATCGGGCATTGATCCGGTTCGGTTTCAGGTGCCACGATCCACGGAAGCAGGCATTTACGACTACGTCATTGCCCAGTGCGATCTGGCGGCGGCTAATCTAACTTCCGCTAAAACCACCAACGGAGGCGTTGCCAATAAATGGGCTGCCCTGATGCTCAAAGCACGGGCTGCGGTCTATGCCGGTTCCATTGCCAACTATGGCAATAAAATCACGCCTAGCATCAGAACCCAGAATTGGGAAGCCGGTATTCCCGCGGACCAAGCTAGTAAATATTATAAAATTGCCTTTGAAACGGCCGAACAGGTCATTCAACAAAGCCCTTACGTTTTGCAGATTGATCCTACGAACCTGGGCGAATCCTTTTATAAAGCGACGAGTGTAAAGTCGGGGAATACAGAAGTAATCTGGGCGATGGATCGACTACGACCCAATGTGGTGACTCAGTTTACGAATTTCACCATGCCCTACTCGCACCGGGATTTTACGGATGGAAATGCCCTCGGCGTCGTTTTGAATCTGGTAGAAGCCTTTGAAAACAAAGATGGCAGTGCCCCACAAATCAAGACAAAAAATGACGATGGGAGTTATGTATTCTATAATTCCGTAGAAGATCCTTTCACGAAAAAAGATGCTCGCCTCTGGGGAACGGTCCTCTACCCTAATGCTCCTTACCGACAGACGCCAGTCATTCTACAGGCTGGACAACTTAACAAATCCGGTAATGAATACGTGATCCGAACTTCCAGCGTTGGTGGCCGGGATCCGGAAGGAAATCTCATTACTTCCATCAATGGTCCCGTAGCTAATTCGGACAATTTTGTTAACAAAACCGGGTTTCTGGTTCGGAAATTCCTGGACGAAACACCCAATGCAGGACTTAATCCGGGTTTTAGCGAAATGTGGTGGCCGAGATTCCGTATTGCCGAAGCGTATCTGATTGCCGCCGAGGCCGCTTTCGAGCTTGGTGATAAAGCCAAAGCAGTGACAAACTTGAACGCTACACGTCGCCGGGGTGGTATCACGCCCGTAACCGAATCAACAATTACGTTTAACCACATTGTCAATGAATATCGGGTTGAATTCGCTTTTGAAGATCACCGGTACTGGGACTTAAAACGTTGGCGATTAGCCCATACCATCTGGAACGGTACGCCCAATGATCCCACGGCTCAGATGTACTCCCTGTTTCCCTATAAAGTAGTGGCTGCGGGCGATGCGAATAATGGCAAATGGGTTTTTACCAAACAGGTCTCGTACAAGATGGCCCCCAATCCCCGCAATTTCCCCTTAATGAACTACTACATGGCGATTCAGCCCAGCTGGCGAGCTAATAACCCCAAACTGGTATACAACCCTTTACAATAGTATTGATCTCATGACTATACCATCCGTTTTTTACCGTCTGATCCTTTTTCTACCCGTGCTTTTCCTGGTAGGATGTAGCACGGAAATTGATAACTGGGACTACCCTTCTTCCAAGGTTTCGGGCCAGTTTCTCTATAAAGGACAACCCATGCAGCTCATGAGTACCGCTTCTGACGCGACCGGCTCCAACATGCTTCAGCTCCACCAAACGGGCGAAGGTTGGATTCAGGGCTTTGTGAAGGTATTCTCCAAAGAGGACGGCAGTTATACCATTAACACGTTCGATGGAGACTACTACCTCAACCTGACTCCGGGGCGGGGTCCGTGGGTGCCCAATACCGACACCTTGCGGTTTTCCCTGAAAGGCGAAGAGAAGAACATCAATTTCGAAGTGACGCCTTATTTCTGGCTGAGTGATTTCAAAAGTAATTATCAGGATTCGGTCTTCACGGCCACGTTCAATCTAACACAAGTGGTTGCTTCGGCTACTATGGAAAAGGCGGTGATCCACCTCGCTCCAACGGCCATCGTGGACAATACTTCTAAGGTCTACGAAAAAGCGTTTACCACCGTGGTACCGGGCAGTAATACCATCACCCTAAACTTAAAGACCTTATCAAACGCCGAAAAAACAAATCTGAAGCGAACGGGCTTTTTGTTTGCACGGATCGGAATTAAAACCCGGAATGTGTCCGATTTGATTTATTCCAAAACCGTACCGCTTACGCCCTGATTCTCTTAGGTATTTTCAAAAATACTCAGCTTCACCGGCTCATCTTTTTATTGTATTAAAGGCTGAAGGTTACATACCGGCTGGCATCCATAGATTCAGCGGGTTTCAAAGTGACGTGTTTGTACCCTGGGTGCAAAGACTGATTATTTATTTTAGCGGAAGTTTTTACATCCCGATGCCTCAGGTACCGGGATGTTTGATGATCTGCTTTATCCGTAAAGTAGGCTTTCATAGGCAGCTTTCTTCCGGCCTCGCATCCAATATTCTTTCGTAATGGTTGCTGATTGACAGCATCGTCAATCTTTTAGTATTTGGTCTGAACCTTAGCCAGTAAGTCGTGGGGGTAGCCCTTTGACTGAGCACTGACGACATCCAGTCGTGCCACTTGACTTTCACTGAGACTGATGTGGATTCCCTTTAAACTTGTCTCCAGATGATCTCGACTGCGGGCACCAATGATGGGAAAGACTCCTTTACTTCGCACCCAGGCCAGTGCCAGTTGTCCCAACGTAGCATCCATTTCGCTAGTCATTTGCTTTAATTCATCCAGAATAGCCTGGGTACGTTCGTCTTCCTGATAACCATCGGTGTTTAATCGGGTGACCCGTCCAGTAGAACCTTGTCGGTACTTACCGGTTAGTACGCCTCCCGCTAAGGGGGAATAGGCCATCTTACCTAAGCCAAAGTAATCGGCCATGGGCGTTAACTCCCGCTCTGCGGTTCGTTCTAAAAGGTTGTATTCAAATTGAATTGCTGCTAGCGGTATCGAAGTGGCCAAAGAAGCCGCTTTCCAGGCGGGGAAATTAGCTACTCCCGTGTATAAAACTTTACCCGCTTTCACCAGGTCTTCCAGCCCCCGAGCGATTTCTTCCAGCGGCGTAATGCCATCATCAAAATGTGGGATATAGAGATCAATGTAATCGGTTTTCAGTCGCTTTAAGCTACCCTCTATCGCCTGACGCATGGCTTTACGATGATTCCCGGTATGGGCTACCGAGGCCGTAGGCTGACTGCTTAGGGTGTATTTGGTACAAAAGATAAAATCCTGCCGATTAGACTCGGTGAATGCACCAATGATCTCTTCTGCCTGACCAAATTGATACCGGTCCGATACATCAATGAAGTTTCCACCCGCATCGGCATACACCGAAAGAATGCGTAGGGCCTCTTCAGGAGCGGTACCATAGCCACTGCGATCCCCTAATTGCGAGCCACCCAAAATGAGTTCACTCGCGGGTAAACCCGTCTGGGTTCCGAATAGTTTGTAGTTCATTTGACAAAGGACCGCCTTAAGTAAGGGCGAGTCAAGTACGGCTAAATTCAGCCGTACCAATTTTTTTTATCTTTGTTAGGATGTACGAACGAAAACTACCCGTTGAAATCGAATGCGGTCTGCACCTGTTCATGGAAGTACTGAACGGCAAATGGAAGATTAAACTCCTTTGGTGCATTCATTCAGGCATTCAGCGACCAGGCGAATTGCAACGCAAAATTGCCAAAGCGTCCCGGCGATTGTTGGATAGCCAGTTAAGCCAGTTAGTAGAACATGGAATCCTGATCAAAACTACGTTTGATGAAAAACCTTCAAGGGTAGAGTATACGCTCACGCCCTTAGGTGAATCCTTGATCCCCGTCATTGAATCGACAGCGAGATGGGGAGAAGCTCATCGGGAAGTATTAGAACCCTTGGTTACTAAAGAGCAATCGGCAGGTTAATCAAGCAACAGAAAAGATGGATTTTGGGGTTGGGGCTACAGGAACGAGCCATCCAAAACCCTCGTGTAGCTTATGGCTTTCGCAAGTACAGATCATTCATTTATCTTGAAACGGCTTCAGTCTCTTGAGCGTTATTCGTACCTATCTATTTCTTTGGTAGGGAAGAAAAGCGAATTGAGGAAACGTTTCGAATGATTCATGTCGGAGGCACCGATACTTAATTACTAATCACAGACGATTAGCTGGCGTATACAAGTAAAAGTTAGAATGTCCGATTTGTCCAATTTACGAGGGTGGCTGACCACCAATTTTGTAGCTCAATGAAAGACAAATCCCATGAAACTCAATCACATTAATATCGTCGTTACGGACGTTCCTCAAGCAATCCACTTGTTCGAAAACCAGTTAGGGTTTAAATGCATTGTCAATCGAAAAGATAGAATGGCTGTTTTAACCAATACGGATGAATTTGCCTTAGTCTTATGGTCCGCACAACTGAATAAGGAGCAGACCGTACACTACCCCGAAAATTTCCATATTGGTTTTTATCAACCTGACCGCGAAGCCGTAATAGCTATTTATGAAAAACTTCAGGGCGAAGCGGTGACGTTTGAGAGTGAGCCAAAGCAAATAAGAAACACCTTCGGTTTTTATTTTCATTTTGACCATTTGATGATCGAAATTAGCGTCATTCCTGCCTCATTTGAGTAGACAGGTGGTTCGTCCAGTACATCTGCCTTTGCGATCGTTACTACTTCTACAGGCGAAATCATTCGTTGTAATCATCCCCCAACTGGACAAATCGGACATTTCGTTGTTGGTAGAGCTGCTTAGGCGTATTACCCGTATGCTTTTTTGTTTGTCTGATAAAATGGGATTGATCATAGTAATACCCTTGTGGGTAGAAATCACCTGCTCCAATTTGAGGTAAGGAAGAAAAAAAGGCAAGTTGTTCTAAATACTCCTTGAGCGGTAGTCCAAACGTTGCGGTGAAGTACCGATTGATTTGTCGAGCAGCCCAACCCGTTTCGAGGGCCAACTGATGCACCGATATGGCTCCCTTCGAGCGATAGACCCAATCTAACAGCTTCTGTTTCCTAGGGTCGATGTTCAGTGAATGGAGTTGCTCCTGAAGCTGTACACTCATAATTTCAACAAAATCATCCAGAGAGGTTTGAGCAGACAATTCAAACCTCTCTGGATGATCGAGTTCTTGGCTGGAATTAGCTGGTAGTGTGGTTTTGAGTAGATACTCAACGGCTAACAGTTTAAAACGAACGCCAAACAAGACTGCCTGATCAGGAATCGTTATTTCCAGTCCGTGGGTTGATAAGCCAAAAATGTCTATCCGCGGTGGTTGGTTAGGAAGAATAGAGCAAATCCATTCAATACCTGCATCAGGAAAAATCGTATACTGGCTATGGGTGCCGCTCGTATTCTGGGTCTTCCAGAAGGTAAAGACAAAATCTTGAAGCCGTTCGCTGGGGGCATGATCTGAATAGTGAATGAGCATACGATCACTGAAATAGGGTTACAGGATGAGTTCTGATGATCTTATGACGCTGATCATAACTGTTTGTTAAGTACCCACTCGTTTGGAGCAATTCAGCGGCGACACTACTACCATGAAACTATAGCAGTTAGAATGAAGTCTACCTACTGGAAGGATGCGATCCCTGATTAGCTCCCAAACGTTAGTTTTTACTCGTCCATTTCTTAGGCTTCATCCCCATGCATTCTTCAAAGAGCCTGCCGAAATGGCTCAGGTTCGTAAACCCAAGACGGTAGCCCGCTTCGGATACTGAAAGTCGCTCCTCCTTCAAAAGGCGGGCGGCCTCCTGCATCCGCAGATGCTGAAAATAGTCATACAAGCCTTTGCCGAATATTTGCTTGAAAAGCTTACGCAATTTCAATTCATTCATTCCACTCAATTTAACCAATTCAACGATGGTCAACGCCCGATCTAGTGAGGCACTCATCGCATTCCTCACCCGGTAAATGGCCTCCACTTCCGCCGTACTCATCGACCGATAAGGACTTGCTTGCCGGTAAGCCAGATTTTTAAACAGAAAATAAAGCAGATTTAGCGATTTCAGGCGATAATAGGCATCCAGGAGTGCTCCTTCGGGAGCTGCCGTAACGATCTCATCTACCAGTACGGCAATCTCGGGTGACATGAATTCTTCAATCCAAAAGGTATTCTCTGCTTCAAAGAGCTGGCTAAACTTGGACTGATCTTTTCCAAGAAACTGTTTTAAGTAATTCATCTCGATCAATATCGTAATCTGCTTGATATGCGATCGTTTGGGAAAGCTAACTTCACTAGCTATACGTGAAGGAGTTATTCGCACGTGCGGCTTTTCCTGAACTAACTGCGTGCTAATATCTTCTACCGTTTCTTGTCCATGCTTGAACATATTCTGAAAGGAAATTAACAGCCCCTTTTCGATGATGGTAATGGGCTTACGTTCGTACGTAAATCCTTCCCTGGAAACTAGCGACCGGATCATCATCATCATTTCGGGCAGAAAGTCGACCACTCTCATTTCCTGAAACTCCAGAGAGGTTAATTCGCTTAGCTGATCAGAGGCCGATACTCCCAATTTATCTGCCAGCTGAAGCATTTGTTGGCTATCGTTAGAGACATGCATGATTTTGGACTATTATTAATCGTTTTACCGCTATTTTACTCGTAAACCTACGAATACTTTTGCCAAGTCTATCAACAAAAGACGTAGCGTCATGAAAAAGCGAATTATTATTTCAGGCGGAGGCATAGCAGGACTCACCGCCGCCATTTTTCTTCAAAAACAGGGTCACGAAATAACCGTTTTAGAACGGGCCAAGGCCTTTACGAATGCGGGCTACCTGCTCTCCCTCAAGAACTTCGGAGTGAAAATTATGGAGGAGCTTCACTTGGCCGGGCCCTTACGTCAAGCAGCAACGCCCTCTGACTTCATGGACTTTGTGGATGGTCAGGGAAACCTTATTCGGCGTATTAGTTACCAAAAAATGAGTGAAGGCATGGAGCCATCCATCACCCTCACCCGGGGTGACCTTCACCACGAAATTTATCAGGCCATACAGGACAAAGTCAATATGCGGATGGGTACCTGCATTGACTCCGTAGACCAAGACGCCCATCAAGTCAGGGTTACGTTAAGTACTACAGAAATCCTGGAAGCAGATGCTCTCATCATTGCTGAAGGCCTACGATCTACTACCCGCGAAAAGTGCTTTAAAGACAGCCAGCTAGAAGATTTTAACGTCTTTTACGTGGGAGGCCGGTTAGCTAAAAACCATTCGTATCAGGTCGGTTCCTTTAGATCCTTCATTGATGTCCACAAGATGCTTTCCATCTATCCCATCAGTAGGGATGAAGTGGCGATCCAATGCTATATTCATCAAACCCAGGAGGTTACTACCCTGCGGCAAAATGCCAAGCAGCTGTTGCAGCAATCATTCCAAAACTACTCGACAGAAGTACAGACTTTGATGGCTGAATTACTCGAAAGCGGATTGGTCTTTGCCGACAAAATGGGGATGGTTCTCGCTCCTAACCTCGTTCAGGGAAGAGTCCTCTTATTGGGTGATGCGGGCTACTGCCCTACGGCTCTATCCGGTATGGGAGCTTCCTTATCCATTTACGGGGCAAAAGCGTTGGCACATTTCTTGGCCGATTCCCCCAACGATCTCTTGCGAGCATTTTCGAATTACAATGCGGTTATGCAGCCCATCGCTAAGAAATTTCAAAGCAATGCCCGAAATAATGCCGCCTCTTTTCTACCAGAAAACGAATTGAATCTACAGGCTTTCACCTCTTCTTTCAAGAACGCTTCCGAAGCTGAGGCTCACCATCGGTTGACGGATCAAATCATTCTTACGAAGGATCAACTGCAATTTGTCCTTGATTAATGTACGCGATGAGACTCAAAAAGGCAGTGCCTGTTCTAGCTGGATTTGCTACTATCGCAGGTTTAAGTTCCGTTTTTGCCCGAATTCAGGGTACGTTTGGGCCGTCCGCTAACGCCTGGTTAGGGCAGGCTTCAGTGCCTACGACAGCTGTACCTTTCATCAGTATAAAGCTTTTGGGTCTGTACTGTAGTTGTATACTTGGTGGAATGGTAACTACGTGGTTAGGTGGTACGCGAAGGGCTAATCTTTGGGTGGGGGCTATCACGTCCTTAATGATTGGATGGCTTTGGCTGAATACGGTACATCCCATTGGCTTCTGGATTTTGTTAATGCTAGGCGTCGTACCCTGCATTTTATTAGGTTATCAATGGGTTAGAAAGACTTCATGAATTACTGAGCATACTGTTTTCATTGCAGCTATTTGGGGTATTGACCCGTTAGCCGTAATGAAAACAGTATTTTATTTAAGCCTCATTATAAGTCTTTCGCGTTCTGTTCGATCAATGCCGCCATGGTTGCATTAAAGGTGGTTAGCTCAATTCCCAACTGCTGAAAAAATTCTAAATCAGCCGTTTCCACACTAATGATGGCTTTTTGCAGTACTGTTTCTCCATCCGGCGTTAGTTTGATGGTCTTCGCCCGGGTATCGGTCGGGTGCTCCTGACGCGTAATGAATTTCTTCTCTTCCAGGGTTCTGAGTACTTTGGATACCATCATCCGATCGGCATTGCTCTGATGGGCTATATCGATCTGCGTCACCTGATCACTTTCTCTGGATAGCCAGGCTATTGCACAAAGCAATGCGAACTGCGTATGCGTCAAGTCCAAGGGATCTAAGATCCGCTTTTGTTTCCGCTGCCACAAGAGGGTCAGTTGCCCCAGCAGATAACCCGGACTATCTTCGGGCTTTTTAAAATGGAATTCTATTTTTTGGGCCATGGTTGGGGGCTAGCATTTGTGAAGAATGATCGAGCTAGTGGGCCTTTAAAAAGGTGATGCTGTATCCGTCAGGATCTTTGGCAATAAGGATTTTCCCGAAAGGTGTTACCTGAATCGGTCCTACTAGCGTTACCTGCTTGGCTACTAACTCAGCCTGCAAATCCTCTATTTCTTCATCGATAGCGAACCAGAGTGAGGTACCAATGCCCAATTCTTTTCCTTCCAAGTTACCAATGGGCGTTCGGATGGCGAAACTGGCCTCACCCTGCTTGTACTTAAAAACACAGGCTTGTGGGTTGGGAATACCTGCTTCCTCGAACCCGAGTTTGGTCGTGTAAAAGTCTTTCGAAACTTCAAGATTTGTAACTTGAAGGGAGGCAAATTCTAGTCTTCTCATCGCACATATATTTTGTTGTCACAAATATAATATACTCGACAACAATATAAAATAATTTTTTAATCCCCACGGTTTGGTCGGGGCAACCTTCTTCGAATCGATATGGAAGTTAGTTTCGCATGGATACACCATGAGGGATTACTGCGGTCCGAATACCTGACCAGCTTGCTAGTGACATTACTGAGTCCTACGATTACTGTTTTTATACTGAGCATCGATTGTTTTGCAAAAACCACGAGTATTTACTTTCCTTTGTATAGTATTCCCCCAGAGGAAAGTGAACATGGATTGAGCACGTATGGCCCCTACGAAGAAAGATTATTGTAATTGTCTGGAGACTATAAAGCCCGTTCGGGATACACTGGACGTCATTAATGGTAAGTGGAAACTGCCCATTATTATCTCGGTTTCGGTTGGTAATGATCGATTCACGGACATTCAGAACAGTGTTCCGGGCATCACGCCTAAGGTATTAGCCAAGGAATTGAAAGAATTAGAAGAGCACAAACTCATTAAACGAACCATCATTGAGGGGTATCCGGTTAAGATCTCTTATCAGGCCGAAGTTTACGCCGATACGCTAACGCCCATTATTCACGCGTTAAAGGAATGGGGACTCAACCACCGGAGAAAGATTATGCAGAAAGATCGTTAAGATGGATTTTGCCCTAATTCTAGTCCCGTAGTTCGGTACGACACGAAGCAGTAACCAGACTTTAATTCGATCGTACTCTCTTTAGAGTCTTTTTCTGACGAAGTCATCCTAAGAGTATGCTCTGGTATAATCAAAGAAAAAGGGCGTGAACTTCTCACGCCCTTTTTTGGGGATTTCGGTCCGAACGAATCGATTCCGAAAACGAATCCGTAGTAACTTGCTTGTATCAATGGTTAAGAAGCCAGTACTACATCACTTTCCATCTTTTTCTTTTCATTGATTTCCTTCATCACTTCGGCAAAACCCCGGATTGATTTTATTCGGTCTTCAAAAGCATACGTAGTGGATACGGCAATCAGCTCATTGACCTGTGTTTCGGCTAAAAATGCCTCAAGCTGCCTTTTCACTGTTGCCTTACTACCCACGAAAGAATACTTCAGCATTTGATGCAACGTAGGATGTTTCAGGATTTGTCTCAACTCGTCCGTCATCTCAGTCGGCGGTTGTAAAGCATCCTTTGCTCCCGTTAATACGCCAAGAAACATGCGGATGAGGGTCGTGAATAATTTCTCTGCCTCTTCATCCGTATCGGCAATCAATATGTTGACGCCAGCAATCGTATACGGTTGACTTAAAAACGGAGAAGGTTGAAATTCCCGGCGGTAGATCGCTAAGGCATTCAACAAATGCGTCGAAGCAAAGTGACTGGCAAACGCGTACGGCAATCCTTTTTTCGCAGCCAAATGAGCACTATCCGTGCTGGAACCCAAAATATACAAGGGCACCTCGGTACCTTCCGCAATGGGAGCCCGTACCTTCGAACCTTGGTTTTCTCGGGAAAAGTACGCTTGTATTTTCGCTACTTCCTGGGGAAATGACTGGGCTGCCTCCATGAAATCAGATCGAATGGCATGAGCCGTTTGTCCATCCGTACCCGGGGCTCGGCCCAAACCCAGATCAATACGATTAGGGTACAGCTGAGCCAGGGTACCAAACTGTTCGGCCACAATCAAAGGCGAATGATTAGGAAGCATAATCCCCCCCGAACCGACTCGCAACGTACGCGTATTTTCGGCTACGTAACCAATCAGGATGGCAGGAGCATTGCTACCGATGTGGTCCGCATTGTGGTGCTCAGCAAACCAGTAGCGGGTATAGTTTAAGGCCTCCGCTTCTTTAGCTAAGGCTAACGAATTGTTCAGGGTTTCCTTAAGTGTGCCCCCCTGAGGAGCAAGGGCCAGTTCTAAAAGGGAATAGGCTATTGTTTGATTATTGAGCATGGCTTCGTGTCATTGAATGGGTACTCAGGATCTTCTCCGGTAAGACGTTAGCTTCTCGGAAGCATGAGCCTGTAAATGTATACACGTATGCTTTCTTTTGTATAGTACTTTCCTAAAGGAAAGTGAAATGTTCTTCTAAAAGGTATGGAATAAACTAGGCGAAGAAAGACTTAGGGCATACGCGAATCCTTAGTAAACAAAAACGGCCGATGATCGTTTCCAAACTCCTCGAAAACAAATATTTTCTCACCAATTACAGGATTCAATTCAGGAAGAGGCTTACTCCTTCACCGAGGCATTTATACCTCTGAGTCGTATACGATTTACTTGATGTGCTCCCCAAGTTGAAACGTCAACGAGAGGGTGTTTCCTTATCTACAAATCCCAATCTCATTCATTATTCTATTTATTAAATAACTAATTTTTTAGTTATTTGTCTTACTTTAGCCGGCAAGTAATATCTTAAACCTTGCCAACTATGAATTATACGCTTTATGCCTGGACCTGCCTACTGATTCGCTTATTTACCCAACCCGCCGTACAGGCTCAGTCCAAAAACGACTATTTAAATAACCAGCAAATTCAGGCTACGCTCAGTGATAGTTCGGAGCTAAGCTTGGATATGGCTGCCTGGCATTACTCCTTTATCGGAGAATACAAGAAGTCTCTGTCTGCCTTTGACTATCATCTTCCAGCTGATTCGTTGACTCAAAAATCCCCCTTCCCTCCCAATAGGGTCTTTACTCCAGCTACCGCGTACATAGTAAAGCAGAGCCGGGGAAAAAAGCTCGTCATCATCAATGAAGCCCATCACCAGCCCTTGCACCGCGTCTTTACTGAATCGTTACTGGAGGGTTTGTATGCCCAGGGTTTTCGGTATTTGGGTCTGGAAACGCTGGCCGAAGACTCCCTTATCAATCTACGCAAGTGGCCACTGGTGAAGGACGGTTATTACTCAAGAGAACCGCAATTTGGAAACTTGATTCGCAAAGCCTTAAAATTAGGTTTTCGCGTGTTCGGGTATGAAGGGGATGGTAGTGGCAGCGTTCGGGAAAAAGGGCAGGCTCGGAACATTTACCAAGTTCTACAGAAAGACCCAACTGCTAAAATACTTATTCATTGTGGATTTGCTCATGTCGTCGAAGGCCCTTACCCGAGCTGGGGAAAAGCCATGGCAGGCGAGCTAAAAGCCTTGTCGGGACTGGACCCTCTGACCATTGAGCAGCAGGAACTCAGTGAACACAGTGAGCCAGCTTACGAATCTGCTTACTACAATCCGGGTACGCTAACCTACGCAGCGATTGTACTGGATAAACAGGGTCATCCGATCCGTTTGGATGGGGAACGTGAGGTAACAGACCTACAGGTGATACATCCCCGGAGTCAGTTCGTACATGGAAGGCCCCGCTGGCTACTCAGAAATGGATCCTGGAAGGAAGTCAGCTTGAAAAAACTTCGGTTTCAGGTCGCTTTTCCCTGCCTGGTCAAAGCCTACTATCCCGGTGAGGAGAACAGTGTGCCGGTGGATCAGATCGAACTCCAGAATCCTGCTCAACAATCACTCATCTTACCCCGAGGATCCTTTGTACTGGAATTAACCGATTCCCAGGGAAAAACGCAGAAAGAAACCCTTACGGTAAAATAGCCGGATCGTCAGCAGAAACTTGATGCTGACGGCTCCTCACCTAACTGACTTTTAGAGGAATAATGATTTAATGACTTGGTGAAGCATCAATCCAAAACAATGACTGACTTGCCCATACGCTTCTGGTGACGGGCTTCTTTGTAGGCTTCTCTGACGTTACTCAGGGCGTACGTCTTCGCCAGTTCAATCTGAAGTCCTGCTTCGGCTAGATCCGCTAATGCTTTGAATCCTTCCACCGTTGGTTTCAAAATCAAGATCTTATGCTTTTTACCGGAAATGAGATTGTTCACAAACGAGGACAAAAGCGTCATAGGCGAAGGTAGCGTACTGACGAAAGCCCCTTTAGGCTTCATCAAGGGTTTGGCCTCGCTCAAGGATAGCTTAGTGGATAGATCAATAAAGACGTCGAAGCGTTGCGTGAGCTGGTTGATCGATTGTTTTGTATAGTCGATGACCTTATCCGCTCCCCATTGGGTAGCTGCGGTAACGGCATCGGTGCTTACCACGGCCGTGACACGGGCCCCGCGTTTTTTGGCAATCTGTACGGCAAATACGCCGATTCCACCGCTGGCACCGTTAATTAATACTTCTTGTTTCGGCCTTACCCCGGCTAACTGATCCATGATTTGCAGGGCGGACAATCCAGTTACGGGCAAAGCAGCGGCTTGCTCGAACGAGATAGAAGCCGGTTTTAGAGCAATATCTGTCTCTTTAACGACGATGTAATCGGCTAACGCTCCGCCTTTAAATACGTCCAGTAAACCCATGACGGCTTCTCCCACCTTGAAGCGAGTAGTGGCACTACCCGCTTGTTCGACAATTCCCGAGAAATCGACACCTACTGATTTAGGGAAACGGGTACCCGACATCAATTTCATTTCTCCCCCGTACACCTTCCAGTCCAGCGGATTTATCGAAACCGCTTTTACCCGGATCAACAATTGATTGTTTTCAATACTTGGCACCGCTTGCTCTACCAGTTCAAGCACGCTTTCATCGCCAAAATGGTTGTAGGTTACTTTTTTCATGATGATAGTTTGATAGTACTTATGTTAGAATAGTGTTGTACGAATAGGTTGTTTCATTAGGTCGCCTTCAAGAGACCGAGTTTCGCCCTTTAGATACAGCGTGTCAGCCTTCCATGCGGTGGCATTCCACGCCTAACGATGGCCTGCTCTAGGCTAACGCTTTGCGGCTATCATAGGTCGTTCCGCGGCTGACATGCGGGAGAGGTTTGTTTCTTCTAGCAATAGTTATTAAGTGTTGATTTTGATCAAGTTTATGCATGGACGATGTAAACCCGAGCGGTAGTCTGGCTATGATACTGATTTGAACACTGGATAATCCGTGTACCCTTGTTCTCCCGGCGTGTATAAAGTCATATAGTCTACTTCATTGAGGGGAGCGTTTAATTCTATTCGGCTTAGGAAATCTGGGTTGGACAGGAAGTTTCTGCCAAAGGCTACCAGGTCGGCCGAACCTTCCTGTACTTTCGCCTCTGCGGTTTCAGGGGTTAATCCGTTACAATAAATAGCGTATTGGAAAAGGCCTCTCGGATTGCCTGGTGCGTTTTTTGAGGTATGGCGGGATTATCGGAAACGTGGATGTACGCAATGTCCAAGCGATTCAATTCACTACTCAGGTACGCGTAGGTTTGGTGTACTTCGAATTCGTCGTAAGGAGGCATGTCACTTAACTGAGAGTACGGAGAGATGCGTATACCTACCTTCTCCGGACCAATGGCAGCCACAATCTTTTCGGCAATCTCTAGAGTCAAACGGCTGCGGTTTTCGATACTTCCCCCATACGCATCCGTACGGTTATTGACTTGAGGATGTAGCGATTGTTCCAACAGATAGCCATTAGCACCGTGCAATTCAACTCCGTCAAAACCCGCCTGGATGGCATTTTGTGCAGCTTTTACGAAGTCATGTATTACGCGGTTGATGCCCGCTATATCCAGAGCTACGGGTACGGAATATTCCTGCATGCCCTCTGCATCAGTAAAGATTTCGCCAACCGCCTGAATCGTCGAAAGGCCCACGGGCTGATAGCCTTCCGGTAGATTAGCGATATGGGCGATCCTTCCGGTATGCATTAACTGTAGAAAGATCTTAGATCCCCCTTCGTGGACGCCCCGGGTTACCGCCCGCCAGCCCTCTACCTGTGCCTCGGAAAAAATACCCGGAATGCGTGAATAACCCAAACCCTCCGGACTGGGTGAAGTCCCTTCGGTAATGATCAGGCCGGCTTCGGAACGCTGCTTATAATAGGTGGCCATGAGGGCATTTGGGAGATTGTTCAGGGCTCGGCTGCGAGTCATCGGGGCCATGACCACATGGTTTTTCAATTGTAGTCCGCCTTTTGAAAAAGGTGTTAGTACTATTTTCATTGCTGTGTGTTTGAATGATTATACAGCAAAGGTGGCGGGACTCCAGAACTATAAATAGCACAGAAAGTCAGAAAAATAGTCGAATACGACAGAGTCGTATCATGGCCTTACGCCTCGGATAGCTTTAGTTAAAGTGAATGGAAGGCGTTAAGCTGAGTTTGTCGGATTCGACTGATTTATGGTCCTATCGGAATATTTTCCGTCCTAAAATTGCTCGAGCTTTGTGGGGTACTTAAAAACCATTGGAATGGAAAATCACATCAAACCATTGACCATTGCCCCTGAAGCAGGCAACAGTATTTCCGTCGCGGGTAACAACTATCGAATCCTGGTTACCGGAAAAGACACGGGCGGAGCTTTTGCTACGATTGATATGCTGATTCCTCCGGGCGGCGGACCCGGTCCGCATGCCCATGCGGATTTTGAAGAATCCTTTTACGTAGTGGAAGGCGAAGTAGAATTCAAATCCGAGTTTGGTACGTACGTAGCAACCCAAGGATCTTTCATTAGTATTCCCAAAGGGGGCGTGGTACACGGCTTCAAAAACAAGACGAAGCAGACGGCCCACTTACTATGCACGGTGGTACCGGCCGGCTTGGAGTTATTCTTCGAAGAGGTGGGTCAACCGGTGGCAACGGGTCAGTTTCTACCGCCACCCGTACTGGATGCTGCTACGTTGAAAAGGTTACAGGGTATTGCTGAAAAACACGGTCAGCAACTCTTTCCACCTAATTATCTAGATAAGTAGAGTCTTACGAATACGAGTATCGCTTCGGGTTTAGTCCGTAATGCTTTTCAAACAGTCGGCTGAAGTGGCTTAAATTAGAAAACCCCAGCTCGTAACCTACTTCGCCCACGGAATGCTTGCCCTGTTTTAATAGAAAAGCGGCTTCTTCCATCCGGGCTTGCTGGTAATAATTATAGATGGTCGTGCCAAAGGTTTGTTTGAAAAGCTGTTTTAGCTTGGTTTCGCTCATGGCCGCCACCTGTGCCAGGTTACGAATAACGGGCGGTACGCTCAAATCATTGATGATCTCAGTCCGGATGTGCAGGAGCCTTTCCGCATCTATACTACTGACGGTTTGGTGGGCCGTATTCTCCCGTAACGACAAGGTATGAAAAACCTGATAGAGCAATTCCTGTGCTTTGATCTGTAGGTAGAAGTTACTGAGGTGATCCTCCATGTCCACCGCGGCCATATTCTTCAGTAGTAACTTGGTCTCGGTGGTCATGCGTTCAAAAAACAGGAAAGAATTGCCGCTGCCCGTAATGGTTTGCAGGACTGAGTTAGGCTCACTGACGGCTAATAATTCATTCAACCGAGGCGGCGTAATGGCAACGACCACGTAATGAATCTGTTGGTGGGCCGGAAAGCGGATCGTTGAACTGAGGTCGTTTGACGTCACCTGGATCGCTGATTCGTCCCGTTGCGAAAACAGTATTTGGGTATTCTCATTATAAGCGATCTCCAATGCCTGCTCGTTGTTGTAAAAGAAGACGGTAATCAGATCGTTTCCCTGGCCGGAGGTATTCCGGTGGATGACTAAATCTTCCTTAAGTATATAGCGGTGAATGGTAATTTTGAAGTCCGTCCCGAAGGCTAATTTCCGAATGGACCCCTGCCCGAGATAGTCCGGAATAACTAACAAGTCATTCTGTACCGTTGCCTGTATGTGCCGGGCAAAGTACGTCATAAAATCAAAATCAGCAGAAGCAGTAAAGCTGAAGATCACAGAAAAAGGGGCTTAGGTAGTTACGGGTTAGCAAAGATTGTCATTTATAGGTTCTGGTTTGACTTAAAATTTCTGCCTTAGGACATTACTTCTAGTAACGCTCTCTTTTTCCTGAGTTAATAGACGTTATCCTTAGATGATTTTTTGAACAGGTTTAGTCTGTAAGAAGAAAATGGATTTCTTTCTTCCAGAGACTTACACTGCTACTACGGGTCATCCCCGCCGTGAAATTCTTATTGAATATTCCCGGCGGGGATGACCCGTAAACGAGACTTTTTACGCAATGGGGTACGCTCCGCCGTCGATGCTATAATTTACGCCCGTGATATACGAAGCGGCTGGAGAAGCTAAAAAGCGAACGAGTGAAGCGATCTCCTCGGGCTCTGCCATTCTTCCTAAGGGAACGCCGCTCATTTTACCCATTACCGTAGTAAAGGCATCTTCCAAGGGAATCCCTTCGTTTCGGGCAAAATCCTCCAGGAATTGCTCCATTAAGGGTGTTTTTACCGCTCCGGGCGAAACTGCTACGACCCGAATTCCCTGACTGGCTACTTCATTGGCCAGTGCTTTACTGTAACAGTTCAATGCTGCCTTAGAAACCGAATAAGCTAAATTGAGATTCCACAGGGGTTGTTTAGCGGCTCCCGTCGAGATATGAATGACCACCCCACTTTTCTGATTCTGCATGAGCGGCAGCAGGGCCCGATCCAGGCGGATGGTGGCGAGTAGGTTGAATTGCAGTTCCTGTTCCCAGTCCTGGTCACTTAATGCCTGAAAACCACCGCCGGGAGTTGTAAGGCCGCCGACGTTGTCAATGAGGATGTCAATTCTTCCATAGGTATCCTGTACTTGCTGGGCCAGTTGCGTGACCTGATCCGCCTGCGTTAGATCGACTGCTATGAATGAATGGGTTGAATCTGAATCGGCGGGGCGGTTTCGGGCCGTTACGATGACCTGGGCTCCCGCCTGAGCTAATTGATCCGCAATCGCTTTGCCAATGCCCTTGGTACCCCCCGTTACTAAAGCGATTTTACCACGAAGGTCCGTACTAAACGAAAGTTGATTTTCCATGATTTGTTTTTTGAATTGATTGTTTCAGAATAGATGCCAAAAAGTACTACACAGATTATTCTGAATTATTTGTTTCAGAATGGGTTAAAAATTTTTAGGATGAAATTTGTCGAATCAGAAGTTGAGCTAAATTCCTGATTTGCTTTGAATTAGCATACAAAACATGAAGTTCATACCAGCCGGTGTAACTCGCGACGATGAAATCAGCCAGCAAATCGGGGTCTTCTGTTGCGGCCATCTGACCGTCATTTATGGCCTGTTTCACTAATGAACTCAGATAATTACGCGTGAAATCATTATCCGCTTTCAAAATCGATTGAATACGATCATCCTTGGGAGAAACTTCGAAAGCCGTCTTAACGGCCAGACAACCGTTGGCGTCCTTAATAATTGTTTCGGATGCAGCCTCGATGAAATTAATGATAGCCGCCAGCGGTGAATCCGCACGTTCGGACTGATTTTGTAAGAATTCCCGCTTATTCTGAATGTAGTATTTCAGACACTTGACAAACAATTGATGCTTATCGCCGATGGTATTGTAAAGACTACTGCTGTTGATTTGCATGGCGTCCGTTAAATCGCGGAGGGAAGCCCCATGATAGCCTTTTTCCCAAAAGACATCGGTAGCTTTTTGAATTGCTTCTTCCTCGTTAAACTCAACGTTTCTTGCCATGCTTCAACTAATTGCTCTGCAAAGGTGTGTCTTTTTCTGAAACAAACGTTTTAGAAAACAAAATTATTTTTGAAAATTCAAAAATGTGCCTGGAAAGAGCAGGTCCACAAGAATTTATATTCTATAAATAATCTACTGTTAATGAGCATTTTATAGAATTAATATGCAAATGATTGAGAAAGATGGATCGATAGTTTTTCCTTCCAATGTTCAACAAAAATCCCCCAACCCGTTAGGTACTGGTTGAGGGATTTTACAGTAATCAAGGTTTTACCTTAGCCTAGAACGCCAGCGTGTAACGCAACGAAACCGTACGCCCCGGTAAGTTATAACCCCGCTTTTCGTAGTAATTTTCGTCCGTCAGGTTCGAAACGGACAGGGTCAGTCGATGTTTCTGCTGGAACGAATACATGGCTACGGCATCGAGTACCATGAAGGGAGCATACGTGATCTCCGGATTTTTGGCATCGGTATAGTCAATGTCCTTGCGGGAGCCTACGTAACGTCCGGTCAGTCGCATACGAACATTTTTGATCGGACTATACTCCGCCCCGTAGGAAACCAGATTCCGGGCTACGTTGGCAATATCACGGCTACTACGCGAATCATTTTTTCCTAGAATCACTTCTTTGGCTTCAAACATGGACGTCAGAGTGGCGTATACCTTCCAAACGCCTTCCTTCCCATAGCCCGCTTCGACTTCCAGACCGTTCATATGCGAGTCGGCGGCGTTCACAAAACGCGTCCGTGAAACAATGACGTCGCCATTACCCAGGGGTTCATTCACGTCAGTAACCACTCGGGCAATCTGGTCTTTTACCTGCGTAGCGAAATAGGTGGCATTGACGTAGAAGCCGTTCTCTTCAAAAGAAATCCCTACGTCCTGGCTCCAGCTGCTTTCATTCTTCAAATCGGGATTACCGCTCGTCACCGCAATTTTTCCGGTCGTCGTACGAGCTTCAGAGTACCCGGCTACGTTGTAGGCATCGGGCGTAACAAAGGCTCGTCCTACACTGGCTTTGATTCGTACACTTGGCAGAATCTCGTACCCGGCGGCTAAACTAGGACTCAAAAATGGATTCGTCTTTTTACCGGGTTGATACGTAGTCAGCAAAGGTGTTGCCTGCACATCAAACGTGATCTGATCAAACCGTAAACCGGGTTGAAGCGTCAATTTGCCCCATTTCAAATTTGCCTGAGCGTAAAAGGCTGAAGAAATCAACGCGTAATTCGGCTGCGTAGGAGCCCGTTCCGTCGTTAAGTCTGACCAGCGACGGCCTTTGGTGGAAGCCTTCAGGTAATCGTAGCCTACGACTAATGAGTGCTGCCCCAGCGTCCAGACGTCCTTGACTTGTACGCCCGTCCAGGCATTGGCGGTACGGTTAGATCGATACGGGACCACCGGTTTGCCGGAAACATTGAGGGTATAATTCGTGTTCGATTCATCCGCTGTGAACACTTTCAGACTCGGCTGATGGGCCCCCAGATTACCCGATAAAGCAACTTCGCCCGAGGCCCGCTCGACGTCCTTACTGCTGGATTCCGTAATGCCGTAAGCAATATCGCCGGGCGACTGTACATTCCGGGCCTGAAAGGTTTCGCCGCGAACATCCAGCCGCCATTTCGAACTAAGCTGGTAGCCCAGTCGCAAGGCTCCGGTATAGTAACTGAGTTGCGTATACGGCCGGGTTTGGCCATCGCCAGTACGGTCATCGACCTCCACATCCGGTTGGTTAGCGTAATGTTTGACCGCATTGCGAAAATCGAAGGCATTACGTAGCCAGTTGTTCTTCCCAATTTTATAATCATTGGCCCGCTGAAAGTAGGCAAACGACAAATCATAATCCAGTTGTTTGGTTAGATTCCCTCCCGTTTGCAAACCCGCCTGCAGGGTCTTGAAACTACCGTACTCCACATACGCGGACCCCTGGGGCGTTCCCTGGGATCGGCGAGTGATAACGTTAATCACGCCGCCCATGGCTTGCGATCCGTACAAAGCCGAGGCAGGGCCTTTGAGTACTTCAATGCGTTCGACACCGTTGAGCGAGATGGTGGAGAGATTGGTGGCTCCCGCCGGACGGCCATCGATGAGTAACAGCGTGCGTTGATTTAATCCCGAAAACTGGGGCCGAAAACCGCGAATCCCGATTCCTGAAGAAAGGTTCGGATACTGAATCACGTGTAAGCCAGCGGTTTTCTTGGCAATATCCGTTAGATCATTAGCAGGAGTTAAGGCTATGTCCTGACGAGTAATCACGCGTAAACTGCGGGGTACCTCGGCTAAGGTAACCTCCGAACGGGTCGCCGTTACCACAATGGGTTGGAGGGCGTACACCGAATCCGCTGGTGTTTGAGCGTAAGTCAGTCCAGGCAATAAAAGCATACTGGCCCAAAGGCCTTTTTTCTGGGGGGAAGAAAACATCGAAAATGAATAAAGGGTAAACGAATACTGAAGCAATAGTCTAGAATGTATCAACTAGCGTGAGAATGCCCACTGCAATCGAAAAAAAGCCAATGACGTAATTCATCCAGCGAAGCACACGTTCCGTTCGCTGGGCTACTTTTTGTAGTGAAAAGGCAAAAACGCATCCGTAGACGGTCATGGCCAGTAGAATACTCAGGCTTTGAATGATGATGATCCAGACGGCGGTGGAAGCGTCCTTGGCCGCCAGCGTAAGGGCAACTGTACAGGCCCCTCCGGTACCGGCTAGTCCGTGAATCATCCCCACGCCAAAGGAGCGGTTTAGCGGTGTAGCTGCCGCGTTGGATACCTCCGTTGGGCGGACCAGATCATTTTTGAAATTACGACGAATGGCAACAATGCCCAGATAAATCATCAATGGCCCTACCACGTATTCAACCCAGGAGGCAACTTCCAGAGATAGCTGAGATTTAAGTAGTAAGATCAGGCAGGCAAAGAGAATGAGCGAAAAGGCGTGCCCTAACGCCCAGTGCGAAGACCGCCAGGCTACCCGCCACAGCTGACCTTTCTTTTTTTCACTGGTCAGGACGGAAACAGCCGCCAGGTGATCGGGTTCGAAAGAGTGCTGAATGCCCAGTACAAACGAATCGAGCAGTAAAGGATGAATCATGTAGTTTTCCCGGATGAATTCTATTGCTTACGGGAAAACAAAGCTAGAGGATGACGCAAGCGTCTCCTCACCGATTAGGCTAGCCTCCTGCTTTTCTTCCCGAAAGCACGTTGGTATGATTTCAATGGCAGGTCTTCTGGCTCGTTCCTTTCTCAGCCCCTTCCCATGCTTGAAAGCACAGTGGTTTGTTTGATGAGAAATGTTGGGAGTTTTGAGTTTGGGGTTTAGAGTTGTTTTGCACTCTAAACTCAAAACACTAGACTCGTTCGGAACTTACAGCAGCGGGTACTGCTCCGGAATTGCACCGGATTCCCTTTTAAGCCCAATGAATAATCCACTGGACACCGATTGAGCCGCGAAAGTACGACAATTTGCAGGATTCAAAGAGCTAAGCCTATTTTTTCAGCTCAATATTTCTTCAGGATTATGGGCTCATTCGTTTCAGACGAACCGGAACCGTCGTTGTGTAGCGATGGTCATTGCTACTGGAGAAGGCACTTCCACTTTCGGTGATATACCGGAACGTAAGCGTCAGATTCAGGGCATCGGACTCCCAAGTACCCCCTTCCTCAGCGGTCATTAGGTTAAAATTATTACGTAGCCGGGTATTTTCATCCTGAAATAAAAAAGTGATCCGGCTCAGAGCTTGTTGTTGAGAATTGCGTACGACTCCTTCAAGTCGGTACTGCTCCTGACCTAACCGACTCTTTACTCGGGCGACTCCTTTAAAGCTTTGCTTATTGCCCCCCCGGCGTTTCCGATTCAGCCAATCTACTTCCGGTTTAAAAATTTCCAGTTCGAGTGTTTTGGGGATACCATCGGGGTCTTTGAAGGGCCCAAACCAGTGGCCCACTAATGAGGGCGTCACTGAGGCGTAATCCCAGGGCTGTTGCCAGCGATGATAGACGTACTGAACGCCGTATACTATCCCTAGCAGAAGAATTAATCCACCCCATAAACGAAACGCTCTCATGGTTTTCTGCATCAAAAAGTACCTTTACTCTCTTCTCAAACAAGGTAATAGAAAAGTTTCAAACTGGGAAGTAAACGCGTTGAATAGAGTGAGCGTAAGGGTTCAAAGCAAGCTTTACACGGGCGAGAAAAGTGGTCTTTAACGTTCACTAATTAATCCCTTAAAACGCTTAACGAGTAGAAGATACAATTGACAGGAAAAAGTCTGCCATTCATAGAATTAACCTTTGATTACGAGCCAGAGACCGTACTTTTGAAGCAGATAGGTTGAAGGTTGAACGTTAAAACTCCTCCGTGTTTCATGGGGAGTTTTTTTATTTTATTGGGTATATTTCTACTGTATTCGTCTGACTTAATTATCAAAATGATAAACCCTAACCAGAAACCAGTTAGGGTTTACTGCAACCAAAGTTTCGCAGTACCCTTGATACTATTAAACCGCTAGGGCACCCGAACGTAAAGTGTTTACGCCTTCAAATAGCTAGCTTTTTTATTACAAACCTAATCTTTGGTTTGCTAAAGCTCTTCTTACGAAACTAAGCGTCTGATTCAACGATATTTAACCTCAGTACTAATCTATAACCTCAGGTTATTGACCTTTACTTTAGTCGGTTTCTGACGTTGAGAAGGGAATTTTATTTTCCGTTCCCGAGTGAGTGAATGGTATGAAAAGCCCTAAGAAATCGGTTTCCAGCCTTTCGCATTGAAAAGTGGGTCTTATATTGCGGGGTCAAAAGACGCGTCTATCGAGTCTGCTGTTACGCTGCATGTACGAATGAAAAAACTATTTGAAAAGATGTCGTCCTGGAATTGGGCATGGATTCTCACCTACGCGGTGATTGTGATCCTAGCTCTAATTTGGGGCTATTACCTGAGTCAGTGGATTCGTCGGAGCCTTTAATCTACCCAATCATCGACGAAGGATCTCCTCATATAAGGTCAGATACGACTGAGCGGCTTTTTCCCAGGAAAATTCAGACACGCGATTCCGAGCCAGTTGAATTTTATTCGAAGACGGAAAATCGGCTAGCCCCTGCTTTACTACTTCACTCATGCGATCGGGATGGAAACTATCAAAGTAATACGCCGCTTCTCCGCCTACTTCCGGCAAGGCCGTATGCGTGGATAAAAAGGTAGGTTTTTCGTAGCTAAAGGCCTCCAGCACCGGTAAACCAAAACCTTCGGCAATCGAGGGAAAAACAAAGGCACTGCAATACTGATAATACCAGTGTTTATCAATTTCTGAAGTCTCCCCCAAGAGATGCACCCGCCCGGATGCGATTCCAAAGCGTTCACACTCCCGTTTAATCAGATTATAGTATTCCAGGCTATGGTCATCGATTCGTCCGGCAATAATCAGATCGTAATCCAGATTAGCCAACAGGGCTGGTAAAACATGGAAGTTTTTCTTCGCCATCACCGTCCCAACGGTAAATAAAAAGGGACGTTCAGGACGGAAGCTGGGCTGATGATGAGCTAGTTCTGCTGCCGGAATAGTCGATACGTTTACGCCGTTATAAATAACCCGAATCTGGTCCAGCGGATACTGCAGATGTTCGGAGATATCACGGGCCGCGTAATGGGAGATCGTCGTAATACCGTCTACCTGATCCATATACCGGCGTGTCTGAGCTTGAAAATGCCGATACGGCGCCGAATCAACGGGATATTCGTAGCGATAATTTAAATCATGAATGGTCAGGATTTTCCGACCGATGATTTTATGGGGCTTGAGCAGCGTCGGGTTTTGCTGCGTAAAATGAATCAGGTCAAACTCCGGAATACTTTTCCACCGCAAATTCGTAAGTACACCCCGAGTTCGGTAATGGACCTCTCCAAAGGGTTTGATCTTTGCAAACGACCGGGGGATCAAGTACTGTAAATCCATCTCGTCGATCTGGTACGCCCGGAGCTGTTTAATCAGTTCAAAGGCAAAATGATACAAACCAGTGCTCGACGTAGCAATCTGATCGGCAGTAACTAAAATTTTTCTACTCATCCCTTCTGTGGGTTTCTTTGATACCCGCCTGGAACACCATTAAACTCAAAAAAAAAGCAAGGTAGTAAAAAAACGGCACGTGGGCTTTTTATTGGCCTATGCCCAGCTACGGCGTTCTGCTTTTCGGGTAAAAAATAATCCCGGTCCGCACAAGAGGTTACTCCTGCACGAACCGGGACATTACGCTACTATAGCTTCTATTTATTCCAGCTCATCCGGATGCGATCCGGAATGAGTACGGGTCGGAATGTACGCTCGCGAAGACCGTTCCAATCCATCTTTACAAGCAAATAAGCAACGACACAACCTACGGACTGGGCGATTAGTAACATGGTTTTTCATTTTTAGGTGAACAAAAACTTTTACTTACAGGTCAACTAGTGCTGATATGAAATCAGGCCGGACGTCCTAAAAGTTTTAATAAACGATAATGGGAGTGCAAAGCCGAAAAGAAGCTCCGATTCTCCAGATAGGGCAGGTTAAAATCTTCGGCCGTCTGCTTGACCAACTGGGTAAGAGCCGGATAATGAATGTGGCAAACTTTCGGGAACAGGTGGTGTTCAATCTGCCGATTTAAGCCCCCGCAGAAAAAGGCAGCGACTGCCGAACGCGGAGCAAAATTGGCCGTGGTACGCAATTGGTGAATGGCCCAGGCTTCTTCAATGGATCCTTTATCCGATGGAACGGGAAAGGAAGTACCTTCCACCACGTGAGCTAACTGAAAGACTAACCCCAATACCAGCCCTTCAACTAAGTGCATGACTAAAAAGCCAATCCCAATTTGCCACCAGCTTAAATCCAGGACCAGGTAAGGCAAAATCAGGAACAGGAAATAGTACGCCAGCTTGGCAACGAACAGCTTTATGTATTCCTGTTTAGGGTGATTCTGGTTTTCATAATGACCAATTTCCTTCTTGAAAAACTTGACAAAGTCCTTGCGAAACACCCAGGATAAAGACGCCAGTGAGTACAGAGCAAACGCATACCAGTGCTGATACCGTTGCCAGGGTCGTACGGGTTCGTCCGTATCTACCCGAATCAGACCGGGAGCAATTTCAATATCCTCGTCATGGCCGGGAATATTGGTATACGTATGGTGGACGATATTGTGCGTAATCTTCCAAACGTAGGGGTTGGCTCCTACCAGATAAAAACTGGCCCCTAACATCCGGTTTACCCAACTTTTGGAAGAAAAAGCTCCGTGCAGGGCATCGTGCGAAATGTTAAAACCGATGAAAGCCGCAAACATCCCTAGCCCTACCGAAAAGCCAAGCATCGCCCAGACGTTAAACTGGTTGGAAAGCAACAGTCCGTACAGTAGGAAGAATCCACCCAGAAAGAAACCTGCTTTCAACCACATGGCTGAATTGGCGTGGGGTGAAATCCCCTGTTCTTTAAAGTAAACATCCACGCGTTGACGAACCGTAGTGAAAAACTGTGAACGGCTCGTGTTGGTAAATTTCAACTGGTTTTGCATGAAGATAGTATTAGCCTAACCTTTCGATGAAAGGGATCTGATGTACAGTAAATCAGGTAATTCATCCGCACGCAGAGTTTAAGCGGAGGTTAGGTACATTAAATAGATCGTAAGAGGTAAGGGTGCTGGATCCTTTGAACCAGTACACCTGTATCCGTGAAGGGAGATAAAGGTCTTGGATTAACCGAAGCGAGTCAGGTTGCTAACCCAAGCCGAAGCAGTGTAAGAACGAAATAGGCCCTTAAAGGCAATGTACTACTAGTCCCTTTTCTCGTTTGGAAATTTGCTAGTGTAGTAGTAAAACGAGTAACTACTGAACTAAGTTCAGAAAACCATTAAATAAAACGGCAGGATCAGAAATAGTCCGCTTTTACCAGGGGAGCAAGCGTAGGTCATCAAGCCTAGCTATGCGTAGGTGAGTCACACGCTGCGTACAGACGAAGCTTGCCGTGTGTACCTTTGGGTTTTGGTTATTTTTTAATCTTAAACGTGTGCCCTACTCGATTACTCCCCTCCAGCCCCATGAGCCTTTACCCATGGATCTGCTTTTGTTAGCCGATGAAAACCCTCAATTAATTAGGGAGTACTTGCCATTGAGTCAGGTTTATCTACTGAAACTTGAGGGACAAACCCAAGGCGTGGGGTTATTACAAGTTCAGGAGCAGGAAGCCGAAATCATAAACCTGGCCATTGCTCCATCCTACCAGGGTCAGGGATGGGGTAAGACGTTGCTGCTCCACTTAATAGAAGTAGCCCGCCAGCAAGGCTCCCCTCGGGTACTCATTAAAACTGGCAATTCCAGCATTAATCAATTCGCTCTCTATCAGCGAGTGGGCTTTGATCTCGTCGACGTCCGCTACAATTATTTTCTCGAAGCCTACCCACAACCGATTTGGGAGAACCAGATTCGGTGTAAACATCAACTCATTTTAGAATTACGATTCTGAAGCGGCGTCTTCCGGACCTGGAGCATTTTTTCCTTCCAGAATTTCCTCATACGCCTGCTCATAGGGGAGACCCCACGCTTCGATTGTCTGGGTAATGGGTAGTAAGGACTCCCCAAACTCGGTTAGAAAGTATTCAACTTTGGGAGGCAGTACAGGATAAATTTTCTTGGTAATGATACCGTGACCTTCCAGCTCCTTGAGTTGCTGATTGACTACCCAGCGACTGGCCGTGGTACCATCCGCTGTAGCTCGCTGGGGTCGCCGGAGTCCTTTACTGAGACAAAGAATAATCGCTGGCTTCCATTTACCTCCAATAATTTCCAGTGTAACCGCCGTACCGCAGGTGTATGGCCGGGAATTTTTACGTCGTACATACCTTTTTGTGTATGGTGACAAATTTGTCACTAGCTAATTAAATTACCCATACTTGCTTTCAGGAACCTATGCTTCGCGTTTTGCGTATTCATTAGCCCCCTAGGTTTTCCTTAAAGCCTAGGGCTCATCTAACGAATGCAATTATAGATTAGTCGGCTATTTAACCGTACATTCCCATGAAAACCCTTGCAGACCTTGAAAAGGTAGAGGCTCTTTTTCGCCCTTTCGATCTTAAATCCTTACACCTGCGGAACCGTATTGTCATGGCTCCCATGACCCGGGCCTTTTCACCCCAGGGTGTACCGACGGATGACGTCACAGCTTATTACCGCCGCCGAGCTGAAGGAGAAGTTGGTCTTATTCTTTCGGAAGGTACGGTCATTGATCGTCCCGCTTCTTCCAACGAGCCTAACATTCCTCATTTTTACGGTGATCAGGCCCTTGCTGGCTGGAAGAAAGTTATTGATAGCGTACATCAGGCCGGCGGAGCCATGGCTCCTCAGCTGTGGCACATGGGCGTGATGCAACCCAGCCAGTCGGGTTGGTTGCCCTCGCAACCCTTCGAAGGCCCTTCGGGCTACGTCATGCCGGGTCAGACGGGTGGGGTCGCCATGACCGATACGGACATTGCCGATACCATCGCCGCTTTTGCCAAAGCTGCTGCGGATGCCAAACGCCTGGGTTTTGATTCACTCGAAATTCACGGGGCCCACGGCTATCTGGTCGATCAGTTTTTCTGGGAAGGTCTCAACACCCGTACCGACGCTTTTGGTGGAAAAACCCTGGCCGAACGGAGCCGCTTTGGTGTGGAAGTCGTGAAAGCGATGCGGGCGGCCGTAGGCGATGATTTCGCCATCATTTTGCGATTATCGCAGTGGAAGCAGCAAGATTTCACGGTTCAGCTGGCTAAAACGCCGCAGGAACTCGAAGCTTGGCTGAATCCGTTGGCTGACGCCGGCGTGGATATCTTCCACTGCTCCCAACGCCGTTTCTGGGAAGCTGAATTCGAAGGTTCGGATCTTAATTTTGCCGGATGGGCGAAGAAGGTGTCGGGTAAAGCCACGATCACGGTAGGTTCCATCGGCCTGAACAGTGACTTTATGGGTGCCTTCCAGGGTCAAAGTTCTCAGGCCAGTTCGATCGATGAACTCCTTCGCCGGATGGATCGCGGAGACTTTGATCTGGTGGCCATTGGTCGTTCACTGCTTTCAGATCCCGCCTGGGTGAAAAAAGTTCGCGAAGGACGTCTCGAGGAGTTGAGCGGTTTCAACAATCAGTCACTGGCTACGCTGGTGTAAGGCGTTGGATGCTTTAGCGTCTCAGGGTTAAAGGTTTGACATTTTGAGCGTTGGTAAACGCAAAAGCCCCTCCGTTTTCAATCACCGGAGGGGCTTTTGCTATAACTACCTAGCTGTTTTCTGGAAGTGAGTGTCGGTTACTGTTCATGACGGGTTTAAAGGTTGGGCGAGCACCAGGCGTAACATTCGTAGGGCGAGTCGTACGCGTGGCATTTCCCTTCTTTTTACCCTTCCCTTTACCAAAACCTTTGCGATTCCACCAGACCAGAAATCCGGTAACGGGTAAGGAAGCTCCAATCAGGCTGGCGAGAAAGGCCAGTACTTTTCCCGGAAAGCCCAGTACACTTCCGACGTGAATATCATAATTCATGCGGCGGATTTGAGCTCCGGTGGAAGCTTCGGCAAAAGGCTTGCCATAGATTTTATCTTTCGGAAATTCCTTGAGTGTATGTTGATCGAAGGCATAACCCTGATTATCGTAGAAATGCGTACGGCTCGGATAAATGGTAATGGAAATCGGAGCTTTAGCGTCTTTAGGACTCGGATAACTGTAGTAAAATCCTTCCGCTTCGGGATGACGGCTGATGACCGTATTCCAGGCCTTGTCCATCGCCTGATCCACGGTGTAGAATTTTTGGGCTTGTAACGTATCTGAGCTATTCCGGGCAAAAGGCGGCAGATTATCGCCTCCCGAAGTAACCCAGTACAAGCCTTTACTGTACCATTCAATGCCGTATACCATACCCGTCATGGCAATGGCCAGCAAAAATAGTAACGAGTAAAAACCAAGTACGTTGTGCAGATCAAGGTTAAGGCGTTTGAACGAAGCTCCCCACTTAATTTTGAAGCTCTTATCTACCGTACTTTTATTCCATTTCTTGGGATACCACCAGATCAGTCCCGTGATCAGCAACACCACAAACACGAGGGTACCGTAATTAACAATGGGCCGACCGATGGGGTATGGTAGCCATAAAGCCCGATGGCCGTTGAGAATGAAGCGGAAAAAATCCGTTCCGTCTTTTTCTAGTACTTTCTTACCCAGTACTTCGCCCGTATAGGGATTTAAAATAACGGTATGATCGCCCCGACGGCCTTCCCCCAACGAAACCTCAGCGGCCCGGCCCATTCGGTAAATGGCGTAAACCACGCGTTTGCCCGGAAACACATTCGAGGCAATCTGCTTGAGCTCCGAGGGTTTAAGGACGGGTTTATTTTGTTTTTCAATGTGCCTATTGGGCTCCAGTAGGGCAGTAATTTCATCATTAAATACCCAGATACATCCGGTGATACAGACAATAAAAACGATTACACCAGAAATGAGTCCTAACCATAAATGGAGCCAGTTGTTAACTTTTCGAAACAGGGACATTGGTTGAGCTAAGAATTTGAAATAAGTAAGGACCGCATCTAGGAATTGAGCAGCAGAATATTCCTCGGGAGCGTTCCGCTGCGTCCTTTCTCCGTTACAAAACTAGGACGCTATTTGTAATTAGTCCAAATTAATTGGATTTTATTTTGGGAATGCGTCTATAGAGTTATAGTTCCTGAAGCTTATGATAACCCTTCTCCCAAGACGATTGCGTAGGCTTTCGGCAAGACCCGCCTATCTATTTATAATGATTATAAATAATTTTACTATTTTTGCGGCCATCTAATGGCTGACACGACCGAACATAAGCACTGGAATCAATTCCGTACAGGCGACCGAGCCGCTTTTTTAAGCCTCTATGAGTCTTATTATCAGGCTTTGTATGCGTTTGGTTGCCGGGTCAGTGGGGAACGTGAACTCGTGAAAGATGCCATTCACGAATTGTTTTGTGAATTGTGGGATCGACGATTCCACTTACCGGAAGTCACGCAGATCAAGTCCTATCTGTTTACCTACCTTAAACGGAAACTGGTGAAAGAGCAGTCGCTTTCCTTGGATTCGCTTCAGGTGACTACGCATCAGCTCAGCGAACGCTCCTATGAAGAAATGCTTATGGACCAGCAAACCGACGAGGGCAACCGCCTTCGCATGCAGCAGCTTCTGACCAAACTTACCCCCGGCCAGCGGGAAATGATCCGGCTTCGGTACTACGAACAACTCAGCTACGAGTCCATTGCCGAGCAGCTCCAGGTACAGCCCCGCACCGTATACAACCAAATATCCGAAGCCCTGAAAACGCTTCGTAAACACGTACAGGTTCTGACGAGTTTGCTCCTCTTCTTTCTGATACGGTAAGGCTTGTACTTTTCTCTTCAAAATTTACCCCTATAAGGTCCTGTCATACAGACCTTTACCTCGGCATTTTAAAAATAACTCAACATTTTCCGGTAAAAATGACCGCTTTTCTGCACTGGTTTTCAAACGCAGTCAATCATGGATCATTACCAGGCCGAAGACTTTGCCGCCGACGAATCCTTTCTGGCTTACTATTTGAAAAGCGACCCGGAGGCCGTTGCCTTCTGGGAGCATTGGATACGCACGCACCCGGAAAAGCTCGATGAAGTCGTAGCCGCCGAAAGCCTGCTTGATCTACTGACCGTACGACTTCCTTCTCTGGAACTTGAACAGGAAAAAGATCGCTTACAAGCCTACATCGATGAAGCTCCCGTGATAGGGCTGCCCAAACGAAAACCCTGGCTCATCGCTGCTTCGATTTTGCTGGTATTGAGTCTAGGAGCGGGTTTTTGGTACGCAAACCGTACACCCCGTACGGAAGCACCGGTTGAGGAATGGGTTCATTATTCAACCCCAAATGGCAAGAAGACCAAACTTACACTATCGGACGGCAGTACGGTGATTCTGAACGCCGCCAGTACCATTCATTACCCTAAGGCTTTTGTTTCAGACATCCGCGAAATTCGACTTGAGGGAGAAGCCTACTTTTCCATCCACCATGATGCCCAGAAACCCTTTCTGGTACGTACCGACGGCTTAACAACCCGGGTACTCGGAACTGAATTTAATGTGTCAGCCTATCCGGAAAAGGCGGAGATTTCTGTGGCTTTACTCAAAGGGAAAGTACAACTAGAAGATACGCTTCATCAACAGCTTCAACTTGTACCGGGTCAGCAGGCCGTGTATCAGCGGACCCGACATGAGCTCAGAAAAAACAGCTTCGATTCTCTGGCCGTCAGCGGCTGGAAGGACGGCTACCTGGTTTTCAAAAATGCTGATTTCAAAACCATTGCAGAAGCCTTGGAGCGAATCTACGGCTACCAACTGATTCTCCAACACCCCACCCAACCCTGGCAGTATACGGGCACCTTCCATCGGGAAGACGTTCGCCAGGTCCTTGAAACTATTTGCTTCTCTAAACACCTGACTTATAGCATCCATCAGCGTACGATTTATTTAAGAGCGGAGCAATGATTACACGGGTACCTGGGCTGCTTGTAGCCCTTTGGATTAGTTTTGGCATATGGAATCAGGCGGGAGCCCAGCAGCTTACCCTACGACTCCAGCAAGCCAGCCTGACTACTATTTTTTCAGAAATCGAAAAACAGGCGGGCGTTCAGTTTCACTACGACGCCCAGGACATTCCACTCAAACGCCGATTTGATTTCAACAGCTCGGGCCCGTTACCGGTTATTTTACGGGACCTCGCCAGCCTCAGCAATTTGGCTTTTCTGCAAAAGGGCAACCGCATTCTGGTACGTAAGCAAGCTCAGCGACGCGTAAGCGGCCGCGTCATAGATCGTTCTGAAAAAACGCCCTTACCGGGGGTTTCGGTACGTTCGTCTACGGGACGGGTGTTGGCCGTTACGGATGCAGAAGGTTACTACACGGGTACGGTTTCGGCAACAGACCTAAGCCAGGCCCGGCTGGAGTTTCGGATGGTGGGCATGAAGCCGATCCTTTCTCCGCCCCTGGGCTCATCGGCCACGCTGGATGTGGAAATGGAGCCGGAATCCCGACAAATGAATGAGTTGGTCATCACCAATGCTTATACCAACGGGACACCCAAAGAGGAAGTAATCGGTAGTATTTCGCAGATCAACGCGAAAGAATTGCAGCCGTACCGGCCCATTGAGAGCTTCGATAAAATGCTGGAAGGACTCGCCGCTGGCGTGTACGTGGAGCCGACAACGCAACTGGGTACTCCCGTGAAAATTAACATTCGCGGTCAGGGTACGCTTACACCCGTTGGTGGTACGCGAACGACCTCTACGCAACCGCTCTTTGTCATCGATGGTATCCCCATCATGGAGCAGGAACGCGGCGATGCCGCTCAAATCTTCTCCGGTGAAACGCTGATTAACCCCATCGCGGGCATTAACCCGCAGGATATTGCTTCCATTTCCATTCTCAAGGATGCTTCGGCGACGGCTATTTACGGAGCTAATGCGGCCAACGGAGTCATCATCATTACCACCAAGGCGGGCTCGGCGGGCCGGACAGCGGCCCACGTCTCCGTCTCCCGGGGCGTGTCAACGTTCATCAACCGCATGAAGCTGTTGAGTGGTCCGGAATATTTCACGCTCAAACGGGAAGCCTTGCTCAACAGTGGTTTCACGGAATCGCAGGCCGCCGACCAGGCCGGTAGCTCTACGATTGATACCGACTGGCTGGGCCTTACCACTCGGAATGCTTCCTACACGGCGATCAATGCGGATGTATCGGGAGGTAAGGAAGGCACCACCTACCGCTTTTCAACGGGCTATCGTTACCAGCAGGCCAGTGCACTGAAGAATGATTTGCAACAGCTCAATTTGAGTTTGAAAGTAAATAGTATCCTGAATCGGAAACTTAAACTCGGGGTAACATTATCGCCGACGATTATCAAAAAGAGCGGACTCGATAACTTTAAAAACAACGCGTACCTACCCCCTAATCTATCGCCTTACGATGCGGAAGGGAACTTTACGACCTTACTGGGCGTACCCAATCCGTTAGCCGTACTAGCTCAAAACGAAGCGTTTACTGATGCTCTGGCTTTTAATGGCAATGCCAACCTGCACTACGCGGTTACCCCGAACCTTACGATTTCGGGAACCATCGGGACTAACTTTTCGCAGAGTAAGGATGTAAGCTACGATTCAGCCAAAAACGCGACGGGCAGTACCAAAGGCGGACAGTTGCAGATTTTCGACCGGCAGACCCTGGGCTGGCTGGGCTATCTGCAGGGTACGTATGCCAAAACCTTCCAACAGAACCATTCCGTGCAGGTGATTGCGGGGCTGGAGGCTCAGGACCAGCGAACCGTGTTACTAGCCGGATCGGGCACGAACTTTACCTACGATCGCATTCGGGAAATCAGTCAGGCTACCCGCCAGTCCGCTTCTTCTTCCAAACAGGAAAACGCAACTGTTTCGTATTACGCTCAGGCTACGTACGATTTTAAGAAAAAGTACCTGCTTACCAGCAGTATCCGGGCCGATCAGTCGTCCATGTTTGGCAGTGATTTCAACCTGGCCCTTAATTCCGCCGTCGGCCTAAGCTGGATTATCAGCAAAGAGCCGTTTTTACAAAATCATCCGGCGTTTACCTTTCTGAAACTTCGAACCAGCTACGGCTCAACGGGCAATTCCCGCATTGGCTCGTATGCCGCCCGGGGTCTGTACAATTTCAGTTACGGCAACTATAACGGCTACGTAGCCGCTGTACCGGAAACTTCTTCCGCTCCCAACCCCAATTTAAGCTGGGAAAAAAACCTGAAACTCAACCTGGGACTGGATCTTACGCTGTTTGACCGCCTTTCAATTACAGCGGAATATTATCAGAATACGATCCACGACCTGATTTCCAACGTAGAAGTTCCGCTGGAAACGGGTTATGGTAGCATTTCCTACAATACCGCTAAGATGCGTAATCAGGGCTTTGATCTCACGCTGCAAACGCACTTCATTCAGAGCAAGCACTTTAAATGGCGTTCGACGCTGACGACGGGTTTTAACCGCAACCGGATTTTGCAGTACAATCAGGGTTTTACTTCCGTATATAGCGACCCGGCCTCTACTACGAGCGAAGCCAACGCCGCCATTCGGGAAGGCTACAGTACCACGGCGATCTGGGGGATCCGCTGGGCGGGCGTGAACCCGGAGACGGGTAATGAGCAATTCTATGCCCCCGATGGCTCTGTCGTGGACCGAACCACCATTCGCACCTATCCCCGTTCGAGTTACTTCGTGCTGGGCGATCGCCTGCCCAAAGCTCAGGGGGGCTGGGTGAACGATTTGAGCTACAAGCAATTTTCTCTGACGCTCAATATCCTGTATAACCTGGGCGAAAATCGGATGGAGCCTACGCAATTTATAGGTGATGGAAGGAATCTACGGCATTCCAACATGAGTGTCAATCTGCTGGATCGCTGGCAGAAACCCGGGGATGTAGCACCCGTCTCGAAGTTGTTGATTGAAAAAGGATTGGTAACCAACTCCTCCCGGTACCTACAGGATCTGACGCACCTGAAGCTTTCCAACGTTACGCTCCATTACAGTCTGGCTTCCGCCTTGAGCAAACGACTTCGGATGCAGGGTGTCTCCGCCTTCCTCAATATCACCAACGTTGCGTACTGGTACAAAGACAAAAGTCCCGCGGGACGTAATGGCGTACGAGAAACCCGCTTTGCCTTTCCCGAAGCCCGTACGCTCAGTCTAGGTCTAAATCTTAGTTTGTAAACGCATCATGTTTTCTTTCATACTATCATACAAACGCCTCGTGCGAAAACTGGGAGTCCTGGGCTTGCTGGCGGTATTGGGCAGTTGTCAGGCTTTGCTTGATAAAGAGCCTCAAAATAAAATTTCACTGGAAGAAACCTTTCAGGACATTGAGTCCGCTACGGTAGCCCTGAGCGGAGCCTATCGTTCGCTGTTTGAAAGTAATTACCTGAACGGAAACCGGACGTTTTATCCCGATCTGGCAGGGGGCAATCTCAAGTATTCGGCAACGAACCGGCAGATCCTGGGCGATGTGTACAACTTTACGGCCGATCCCGACGCCGGGAGCATGAACAGTACCTACGCCCAGCTGTACTCAATTCTCAACAACCTGAATAACATTATTACCCGGGCTCCGCAGATACCCAATGGCTCCGAACGTACACGAACACGGCTCGTTGCCGAAGCAATGGCACTGCGGGCAATGATTCATTTCGATCTGGTCCAGTTGTACGCCCAGCCTTATACGTACACAGCAGATGCGTCGCATCCGGGTATCATCCTGAATTTGAAACCCATTTTAGTGACGGAATCGCAGCGTCCCCGATCCAGTGTCGCGGAATGTTACGCAGCAATTCTCTCGGATTTGGAACAATCGCTGGTGCTTTTTGAAAACAGTACGGCGATTTGGAGCTCGGGTAGCACGAAAAACTACATGAACTCCTCGGTAGTGCGGGCCCTGCTGGCCCGGGTGTACCTCCACAAGGCCGATTACCAGCAGGCGTATAACCAGGCCAACGCCGTCATTACCAGTGCGGCCTATCGCCTGTATACGAATCAGAATTACGTGGAATCCTGGTCACAGAAGAATACATCCGAGGCCATTTTCGAAGTCTCTGTTCCGGCCAATTATACGGGTACGAGCCTGGGCAGTTACTTCGATGCGACCACGGCGGGCGTTTCTACTACCTATTTGCAAATGGCCGCCACCAACGACTTATTGCAGCTGTACTCGCCCACCGACGTGCGGGCCAAAGCCCACTTGTACAACACCCTTACCATTGCGGGTAGCGAATATTCTTTCAGTAAAAAGTACGCCCGGGGAGAAGCCAATGCAACGGGTGTAAAAGTCATCCGCTTGTCCGAACTCTACCTGATCCGGGCTGAAGCGTCCGCCCGCCTGGGCCAGTTGAGCCAGGCCTACCAGGATCTGAATACCATCCGGACGCGAGCCGATGCCGAGGCCATACCCTTACAGGGGACCGATCCCGAGGCGGCCTTGAAGCTGATTTGGCTCGAACGCCGTAAAGAGTTGTGTTTTGAAGGCTTCCTACTGCTAGACCTTTCACGAACCCACCAGCCGCTACTTCGACAGGACTGCCAGGGCCTACGGTGTAGTTTGCCGTATCCCTCGCACTTTTATATCCTTCCCCTACCCGCCCGAACGGTGCTGGTCAACCCGCTCATTTCCCAAAATCCGGGGTATTAATTCGTTCATTTCAATCCCTTACTACAAATCCTACATACACCATGAAGTTGTTTCGCTTACTTCCCTTACTGATGGCCGGCCTTTTAGGGTTGCACAGTTGTTCCAAGGATAATTCCATCGAACCCGAAAAACCAGCTGAGGAGCAGGCTTCGAAGGATGTCGTTTCGGTCTTCCATAAAACCGACCAGTATTACCAGCCCTACGTTTATCGTTACGATTCGACCGCAAGAAAATGGACAAACCGGATTGCTTCCCACTTTTCAACAGTTCCGGCCAACGATCCTACCTACATCGGTTTCACCAACCCCAACGTGGTAGACAGCGGCGTTAATCTTTTTGGAATGGTTACCCTGTACGCGACTCAGATTGGTACCAACAACATCAAGGAAGCAAAAATTAACGCTGAAAAAGTCCTGCAATTTTTTCCGGATGCCGTTGGTGCCACGAAGGGTAAAGTCAAAGTACTAACTCAGGACGTAACCATTTCGCGTAAAGACGGTGCTCCTTTCAACATTGGTATTAGCGGAGAGGGTACGTACGATACGCAAACCAAGGTCATGGATCTGGTAGTGAACTTTAACGAAACGGCTATTGGCGGTGCGGCAAAAGTCTCGCATACCTACAAAATCAGCGTGGACGCGCTAAGTCTGAATTAAGTAGCTCTCATACTGCATTAACCGTAGTGATTCTTTATTGCTTCCCGAAGGCTTTTCATAGCTTTCGGGAAGTTCAGCATACTGCTTATGCGATTTTTCTTTCTGCTTTCGGTAACCATTTTCATCGGACTTACGGCCTTCCAGCACGAGTATTCCGTGGATGAACTCCGGCAATTGTACAGCAGTGGAGACGTTTCCCGTTGGCCTAAACCGGAAATCGATTCTTCCGTTCTAGGTACGTTTCAGGAAATCGGGGTACTGGGAAAGGTTAACCATCCGGCTTCCAACCCGTATTCGGAAGCAAAAGCGAAACTGGGCAAGCTACTCTTTTTTGATCCGCGACTTTCACAATCCAAACAGATTGCCTGTGCGTCCTGCCACGACCCGGAGCTGGGCTGGGGCGATGGCCGGCATTTGTCCTTCGGTCACAATCGCCAGAACGGCAAACGTAACGCCATGACTATTCTCAATACGGGGCATTACCAGCGGCTGTTCTGGGATGGCCGGGCGGCGAGTCTGGAAGAGCAGGTGAACTTCCCGGTACAGGACCCGCTGGAAATGGCTCAGAACCTGAAAACCATGCAGCGAAACATTCGCCGGGTAAAAGGGTACCGACCGCATTTCGCCGCCGCCTTTGGCACGGAGGAGGTGACGGTTGAACGCATTCAGCAGGCTATTGCCACGTTTGAACGAACAGTCGTTAGTCCGCCAAGTCGTTTTGATCGTTTTGTTCAGGGAAACGCCCGGCTATTGAGCGACGATGAAGTGCTGGGCTTACATTTATTCCGTACCAAAGCCCGCTGCATCAACTGCCATAACTCACCTTTATTTTCAGACAATCAGTTTCATAACGACGGGCAAACCCTGTACGGCTCTTCGCAACAGGACTTTGGAAAATATCTTCAGACGGGTGATCCAAAGGACGTTGGCAAATTTCGTACGCCTTCGCTGCGGGAGGTAGCTCGTACCGGCCCCTGGATGCACCACGGCAATTTCCCGACGCTCCGGGATGTTATTGAATACTACAACCTGGGCAACCCCTCGCCCATTCAGCGAAGGGTAGTCGTAGACGAACGACTGCGGCCTGTCACCTCACCCCTGCTCCGGAAACTTCATCTTACCAAAACGGAGCAGCTTCAGCTGGAAGCGTTTCTGAAAACGATTTCGGTGCCTTCCCAGAAAATCAATCCTTTTGAACTGCCTCAGTAGCGATCAGATGGTTCGACTGCCCATTTTTTTAGCTCTTCCAACGTATAGGCCGGACAAAGGGTCTTAGACAAAAACGTATAGACGATGAGACTCCTTTGTGTTCTGCTTATTGTTTTAAGTGCTTTACTCATGGGCATGCTCGGCTGCAAAAAAGAGCATGAATTGACGTGCAAGACCGTTAGCGAAGAGGTAGACAACCGTAATGCCTCCGAGCTTTTTCACCGCGATTCCTCACGGGTTTTCACGTTCGAGATGTATTTCAATGACTCTGTATCGATTGCCGTGGGAAGCCGGGTAGCCGCCACTGGACGTTTGGTTTCTGACTTTACCAACGGAATGGCCAGAAGCTTTCTTATTAAAGCACAACCTCGGGAGATCATTATGATTCAAACGACTAGTGACTGTGCTTACTTTCCACTAAAAGACGGCTACAAATACCTGTATTTCAATCGCAATAAGGGGAAATGGAAAGTCACCTACTCGAATGTGGGCCGGGGATATTTTTAACCAAAGTTACGGAAGCATACTTATCGAATGCTACTCGCTCCAAGCCATAGATGATGCGTAATGTTCAGCATCAAAAAAGCAGCCTCTGAAGGGCTGCTTTTTTCGTAGTTAGCTAAAAAAACTAAACGGGTGGTTCCCAGCCTTTTTCGTAAGTGCGGCTCCAGAGCTTCATGGCTTCTTTATCCCGGATATGGCCGTTTTTGGTATCAACTTCGAAGGGTTTATTAACGCGGTAAGAAATGTTCGCTAAGTGGCAGAGCAATACACTTTTGGCTCCTTCATCGATGGGTGAATTTTGTTTGGCTTTTCCGCGAATGGCTTCAAAAAAATTAACCATGTGGCCAGTCGTCATATCACCGCCACCGCCCAGTGCCGTGCCCGCTTCGGAACCCTTGGCTTTGCTGTCTTTCACCAGCTTGCCTTCCCGGCTGAAGAGCTTATAGCCATCCCGATCAACGTATACCGTACCCGTCGAGCCGTAGATTACGGTACCACGGTCAGTACCGTAGGTTTTGTAACCCGACCGGCTTTTCCCGTCCCATTGGATGATTTTGTTGCCCGGAAAACGGAACGACGCTTCCATGGTATCGTACATCTCCCAGCCGTCGTTAGCAAAATGGCGTTTCGCCGCTTCCACGTTCACGTGTTCGGGATAATCCACCTGCAAGGCCCAACGGGCGACGTCCAGCTCGTGCGTGGCATTGTTGCCGCTTTCGGCCGTTCCGTAATTCCAGCCGTACCAGTGCCAGTTGTAATCCCAGGTATCGTGGGTGTATTCGCGACGGGGAGCAGGACCCTGAAACAAATCCCAGTCCAGCCCCGTAGGTACAGGAGCTTTTTTCGGCACTGGTACTTCTCCCCGAGTAGCCACGTAAAAAGCCACGGCTTTGTAGGGCGTACCAATGACTCCATTGTGAATCTGATGGATAATATCGATGGTTTCCGGCGACGAACGCTGTTGATTCCCCATCTGAATCACCTTGCCGTATTTCTTCTGAATGGCCACCAGAATTTCGCCTTCCCGGGGGTTGTGGCTACAGGGTTTCTCCACATACACGTGCTTGCCCGCCTGTACCGCCAGCCAGGTACCCGGAGCATGCCAATGATCGGGTGTAGCGTTGATGAGCACATCGACATCCTTATCGGCAATGACCTTCCGAATGTCATTTTCAAGCTTAGGCTGATAATCGATGTGTTTGGCAAACTGCTTGAGAGCCGACTCCCGCTGCTTCTGCATTACGTCGCAGAGGTATACTAACTCGACGTTACTGTCTTTCTTCCCAATGGGTTCAAAATAGGCTCCCAACCGCCGACCTAATCCGGCAATGGCTACCTGTAGCCGTTCGTTGGAGCCGATGATTTTAGCGTAACTTTTAGCGGACATCCCGACCCCGCCGAGGGTCAGTCCGGCCGTCGTAAGAGCCGTTTTTTTAAGAAACGATCGTCTGGATTTTTCCATAAGGAATTAGAGGCTTTGATACGCCCGTGCCCCATCCGAAGCGGACCTGAGCAGACGGGTAGTTGAATCGCTGAAATTACAGGAATTTGTTAAAAATGACATAGTCTTGCGACAAATCCGGCGATTCTGAAGGTTCAAGTGGCCTAAAATGGTCTTTCTGCGGGAATTGCGTCAGCTAGTTTCGGATTTTTTGCCGACCTGCTCGGGAAGCTTTCGTACCTTTGCGGCTTTCTTAAGTTGCGATACTATTGAGTCATGAAAACGGAAGCCTTCAAAACTATTCGATTAGCTTTACCCATCATTATTGGTGAACTCGCTCAAATGGCCCTGCACATCATTGATACAGCCATGGTGGGGTCCATTAATTACAAACAACTGGCCGCTGTTTCACTGGTATTCAATGCCATGAATATTCCCTTTGTGATCGGTATCGGCATGACCATTTCCGTTTCCCAGATGGTATCCATGGCCCACGGTCAGAACGACGCCCGTCAGGTTTCCCATTACCTGTACAATGGCTTTTGCATCTGTGCCCTAACGGCCCTGCTAATTTCATTTACACTGTTTTTCGGGAAGGACATCCTCTTTCACTTGGGTCAGGACCCGGAAGTAGCCACGCTGGCCGTACCCTTTATGCAGTTGATGGGGATTTCCATTATTCCCATGCTGCTGTTCATGACACTCAAGCAATTCACGGATGGCCTCGAACAAACCCGCACAGCCATGCTGTTTTCGCTGGCGGCCATGCCCATTAACATTTTCATTAACTGGCTGTTGATTTATGGCAACTGGGGCTTTCCGCGACTCGAACTACTGGGAGCCGCCTGGGGTACGCTCATCACCCGTACAGTGATTACCCTAGCATTGGGAGCGGTTATTCTGACCCACCATTCGTATAAAAAGTACATTCAGCTACGGAAAGAGGAATGGTACCTGCGTCGCTCGACGATTCAGGAATTGCTGCACATTGGGGTACCCAGTAGCCTGCAGGTCGGCATGGAGGCGGGAGCCTTCGCCGTTTCGGGCATCATCATCGGTACGATTGGTGCCGTCGCTCAGGCGTCCCACCAGATTGCCCTGAGTTGTGCGTCGGCTACGTTTATGGTCTCGATGGGACTGGCTCAGGCGGGTTCCATCCGGGTCAGCAATGCGTTTGGTCGTTCGGACTGGCCGTTGATAGCTACCATTGGCAAGAGTACGTTACTAACGGCCCTAGCTTACGGCGTTTGCTGTGCCCTGGGTTTTGTACTACTCAAAGACCATTTACCCCATTTCTTCAACAGCAATGCGGAAGTCGTTTCGCTGGCGAGTATGCTACTGCTGTTTGCGGCCATTTTCCAGATTTCTGACGCGACGCAAGCCATTGGAGCGGGCCTCTTACGCGGGATCAAGGACGTTCGAACGCCTACCCTGCTCATTGCCGTGGCGTACTGGGTAGTGGGTATTCCGATGGGCTACTGGTTTGCCTTTCACGGCGGCATGGGAGCTTCGGGCATGTGGCTGGGCTTCATCAGTGGTCTGACGTTTGCCTCCATTTTCCTGATTGCTCGTTTTCTGCGAATGTCCAAACGAAACGCCCCGGTACTGGTCAGCTAGTTTTTTCGGGACACCTTTTTGCACCGTTTGTTTTTTCTGTCTGGAAAAGCAAACGGTGCTTTTTTTTTAACGACGCTTGGTACATGAAGCAATCGTTACGCAAAGCCTTTTTGATTTAATCTAGCCGTAACAGGCTCCCTTGGGAAAGTCTTTACTTTTGGGCCCAATTTTAGCCGCCAACGGACCTTGCCGTTCCCAGGCTCTTTCTTCTCCATTCACTCTATTATTTCCTGACGATGAAACGTCTTTGGTACGCGTTGCTTTTCAGTGGACTGGTACTTCCGCGTGTACAAGCCCAACAAACCCTCGATGTACAGGCCCACCGGGGCGGTATGGGCCTAGTTCCGGAAAACACGGTTACATCCATGATTCATGCGGTACGGCTAGGCTGTCGGACGCTGGAGCTAGATTGCGTTATTTCGGCCGACCAGAAAGTGGTGGTTTCCCACGATCCGTATATGTCGTCTGTTTTCATGAGGAAACCTGATGGTAGCGACATCACAAAAGAAGAAGAAAAGTCCTACGCTCTCTATCAAATGAAGTATGACAGCATCCGGACCTTCGATGCCGGAAGTAAACCCCACCCGAACTTTCCGCTGCAACGGAAGATGAAAACGTATAAGCCACTGCTCTCGGAAGTGATTGATAGCGTGGAAACTTACGTTCGCAAACATCATTTGAAACCGGTTGCGTATAACATTGAAACCAAATGTTCGCCGCAAGGCGACGGAAAGTACAATCCTTCACCGGATGTATTCGTACAACTGCTCATGCAGGTCATCCAGCAAAAAGGCATCGCTACCCGCGTCACCATTCAGTCTTTCGACGTGCGTACCCTTCAGGAACTCCACAAAAAGTACCCTAATCAAAGCTTGTCGTTGCTACTTTATAACCAAGACAGCGTAGCCGATAACCTGGCAAAACTGGGATTCAAGCCACAGTACTACAGTCCGCATTACACCCTGGTCACTCCCGAAAGTGTGAAAGAAGTACACGAAAAGAAGATGCGAATGTTACCCTGGACGGTCGATGATCAAAAAGATATGCAACGTATGGCGTCCTACGGCGTCGACGGCATTATCTCAAACCATCCCGAACGGTTGATCGCGTTATATGGGAGTTATCAGAAGAAATAAGATCCTTTGTTTGGGTCCGTTTTCTGTACCGCCAACCCGGCTGACGAGTAACTCCTACCTATTTTCTTGTAAACCTTCTACACTACGAGTTTTGCTATCGATACGAAGAAGGTACGCCGTCGAATGGGAACAGGCTAGTGATCAGCCGGGCGAGTAGGACAAAAAATGGTTCTACTAATTGAATAAAATAAACCATCGAACGCTTAGCTTAGTGCTACGCCAGGGCTAGCACTAAGCTAAACTCGTTCATGCAGGAATTTATTCATTTTGCTACCATTGCAGACCTGCTCCGGTTTTTTGGGACGGGACCGCATCAGCATCTTTTGGTAGCGGTACTGGATTTTAGTCAGGTACCGCAGCAGCAAAACGTCAAACTTTCGGCTGATTTCTATTCGATAATGTTTAAAACGTACCCCAGTAACCAGATTCGGCATGGCCGCAACCCATTGATTGTCAGGACGTCTACCTGATCAGCATGGGGCCAAATCAGGTTATCGAAATGGATGCGCCGGAGGAGATGTCCGATGATTTTGGGAGGCTGGGGTTTGTACGTACTTCCCTGCATGCACGGACTCCGGTGGAGTTCAGAAATCTGAATTAGACCGCCTGGGTACGACCGGGTTGCCACAATTTTGCAATGATAAGATTGGTATTACTAGCACTATTTTTCCTTTTACACCTGAAGAGTTCCGGGCAGGATAAAGATGTAACGATTTCCTTCGAAACGCCTATTCAGGCAAGGCTTTACCCCTACGAGGGACAAAAATCGGTATCCGCCTTCATTATGAAGGGTATTTTCAGTACAGAAGAAACTTCGGCTCAGTGTGAAACGATGTATGGGGAGTTCAAATTCAGGGTAAATCAAAAGGGGCAAGTTGATAGCTTACTCGTGCTTGGCAATCTTAGGCCTTATACCATTAACAAAATCAGCAGAAATATACGCGAAACCTCAGGTCGTTGGAAGGGATGGGATCCGCATACTTTCCAGGCTTATCGATGGTTTACCTTTCCTTTCTATTCGTTTACAATAACGAGCGAAGCGGCTTGCGAAAAAGCTCGGCCCTCTCACGAAAATTTCAAACGTAGTTTAAGTTTACTTCAGCAATTACCGTATACCGATCAGGGTTTGTTAAAGATAACGGACGGCTATTTAATCCAACCGGGCTACACCTATCCATTGGATAGAAGATAAGGATCATCTATCTTCTTTGTAACCTCGGCCTGCTGCGATTACTTGATTGTTATTGGGATTCCCTTAGAAGTACAGCTAGTCTGAACAGTCTATTTTCAAACGGCGAAAAGCGTCGTGTACAAATAATCTGCTTTTTTAGAATAGTATCTATGCGGCTTAGCTGTCTTATCTTCGCAGCTGGGCATGGGTTAGGGAGTTCCTTTGGGGAATCAAAGACGCCTTAGCCATCCATTCGTAAACCTATTCTTGAAACAAAATGCGTGCACGTAAACATCCGCTTGATTACTCCTTCCCCAGAGCTAGTTATCTGGTTCTGCTATTCCTACTCGTACACATTGCTTCTGGCCAATCCAGCTCTAAAAAGGCAGATCGCCACGCCTTACGGTTGTTTATGATTGGGAACAGCTTCTCCCAGAATGCTTCTAAATACTTACCTGAACTCAGTCAGGAAGCCGGACATACGTTGATTATTGGACGAGCCGAACTCGGTGGCTGCTCACTGGAACGGCACTGGGATCACGCCCAGGCGGCCGAACGAAACCCGGAAGATCCCAAAGGTAAACCCTACCACGGCAAATCCCTGAAAATGTTACTTGCCGAAGGCACGTGGGACGTGATTACGCTGCAACAGGCCTCCATTCTCTCGGGAAACCTGGAAACGTACCAGCCCTATGCCCGGCAACTCTACGAATACGTGAAAAAGTTACAGCCCCAGGCCAAAATTGTCCTTCACCAGACCTGGGCTTACCGCGTAGATTCCAAAGACTTTACGCAGATTGGCAAGGAGCATTCCGCCCGCACTGCTCAAGAGATGTGGGAAAAATCCAGAGCCGCCTACCACGCCACAGCCAAAGAGTTAGGCATTTCCCTAATTCCCAATGGCGATGCCTTTTGGGCCATTAGCTCCGATCCGCAATGGGGATACCAGAAAGATACCGAATTCAATTTCGATCATCCCAAGCCCCCCGCCCTACCTAAACAAAATCATTCCCTGCACGTTGGCTACTTCTGGAAGCAGAACGAGTTAGGCTTTGATTCCCACCACGCCAACGCCGCGGGCTGTTATTTAGGCTCCTTAGTCTGGTACAGCTTTCTTTTTCAGGAATCACCGCTAAAGCTTTCCTTCCACCCTCAGGAGGTCGATACGGATTTTGCTGAGCAGTTAAAAAAGACGGCCTGGAAAACTGTTTCCAGCCCAAAGAAAAAGCAGCCTGTTTTGAAATAAAATCAATTTCTGCAAAACCAGTACTTGAATAAGCTGTCCTACAGACACTCCCACGAAAAAAGTCTGGTTACCTGCGTACTAATCTTACTAGGGCAAGGATTCCAGGCCTGCGACTTCACGCGATCGCGAAGCCAGGATCCTTGCCTTTTTAGTAGTTAATGACCCTTGATGGAATGGGGCTGGTAGTCTTCTTCCAACCGCTGAATTTCCTCGGCAGTCAACTGCACCGAGACCGCAGCCACCGCGTCTTCCAGATGACCCGGTTTACTGGCTCCCACAATCGGAGCGGTAATGACAGGTTTGCTAAGCATCCAGGCCAGCGCTATCTGGGCATTGGGCAGGCCCCGTTGCTGGGCTACTTCAGTAACCCGATCAGCAATGCTAAAGTCCGCTTCGGTGTAAAGGCTCTTGCCAAAGGCATCGGTACGGACTCGTTCGGTTTCGTTACGCTCCTTGCTGCGTCCGCCCGACAACAGACCGCGTGCCAGGGGAGACCAGGGAATTACGCCGATTTGCTGATCGGCACAAAAGGGTAACATTTCCCGTTCTTCTTCCCGGTACACCAGGTTGTAATGCGGCTGCATGGATACAAACCGGGTCCAGCCGTGCAGATCGGCCGTATACTGGGCTTTGGCAAATTGCCAGGCATACATCGAAGAGGCTCCGATGTATAGGGCTTTACCGGCTTTAACGACGTCGTGCAGGGCTTCCATCGTTTCTTCAATAGGGGTTTGATCATCCCAACGATGAATCTGGTACAGATCCACGTAGTCCGTGCCCAGACGCTGTAAACTGGCGTCAATGGCGGCTATGATGTGTTTACGCGACAGGCCACGCTCATTGTGTCCGGGGCCCATGGGGTTGTATACTTTGGTAGCCAAGACAATTTCTTCGCGGCGGGCCAATGCTTTCAGTGCCCGGCCCACCACTTCTTCACTTTTGCCGTTGGAGTAGACATCAGCGGTGTCAAAAAAGTTGATCCCCAGCTCCAGAGCTTTTTGGATAAAAGGGCGACTTTGCTCTTCGTTTAAGGCCCAGGGCCAGCGTTCCGTGGGCGTACCGTAGGTCATGGTTCCCAAACAGATCCGGGAAACCACCAAACCCGATTTACCTAAGCGAATGTATTCCATACGTGTGTAACGTTAGTTTGAATACGTCACTTCTCAAAAAAGAATGGCCAGTTGGGAATAAAGAAAACGGTTTCTTGGATCAATAGGGCGAACGGTTCTCAGGGCTTGCTACAAATACCCTTTAGGCTCCTGTACGCAAGGAAAAGTTAGTAGTTATGGAAGACGCTCCTGCTCTACTGCATTTCATTGCTTTTCCTAAACTGAACTACCTCCTGAAAGTAGGGCATGGTGTAAACATTAAACTCCAGGTAACTTTCATGACCAGCCCCTTACACTCATATAGAACTTGGGGTTATAGGTACGGTTGGTAAAAAGTAAAGTGGCCTTTGGGAGCTACATAGTCCCGCATTCAGCCTGAAAATGACCTGTGGTGAAAAGCGACGATTGTTCCATGCACATACTTTTGCCATTTCCGAATCCAAGTACCAACGGATAAATAGAATCGGTATAAGAGCTTTCCACTAGCGTATGTAGCTTCCAGCTCCTCAACAACACACCTTATTTTTCGGCCATTACTGGGACAATGACTGCATCTCCTTTTACGCTAAACTGGTAAATACCAGCTTTTTTATCCCATTGTTTGACGACGGGTACGATCCGCGTCCGGCGGGGGCCCACTTTCTCGGATGAGTTGTGAATGTGGTACACGTAATATAATTGCTTGTCGATTCCTTCAAACAGGTCACCATGGCCGGAGCCATTTTCGCCAACGATCGAACGATGAATGATCGGGTTGTTTTTATACTTTATCCAAGGCCCGTAAGGCGAATCGGCCACCGCATAGCCAATCGCATAGTCGATATTCTGAAAATGGTTAGCTGAATAAAACAGGTAATATTTATTGCTCAATTTTATCACCGTAGGTCCTTCCATGATGGGTGCTGATTGATAATTAGGCGTTGCCTCCCAGGGCTCGGTCTGGTTAAAACATCGTTTCAGGGTTTCGGCCTTTATGGTTCCGGTTTTCAGGTCAAACTCGGCGACATACAGATAATTGCCTTTATCAAAGCGTACACTGTAGAGGTAGTATTTCCCATCGGTATCCTTGAAAATATAGGAATCGATATTTTTCTCAGAGCCATCGATCGGCCTCACTTCTTTTTGTCGGTAAGGACCCAATAACGATTTTGACTGGGCCAATACGGTTTGTTCATCAGCGGTATAAGTCAGATAATACGTGCCCTTCTCGCTGAATATTTGGGGTGCCCAAAAGCCTTTCGTGCCGAACGTGTGGTCGCCTTTGGTCAGGATCATACCCAGCGAATCGGTTGCCATTGCTGGCACCGCCCATGTTTTCAGGTCCTTTGACTCCAAAAAAGCAAACCCCTGCGGCCCCCTACCGCCTGCTTGTGAACCCGTTAGGTAATACTTGCCTTTCTCAACATATATCGTTACATCGGCAAAAAAAATCTCCTTTCTTGCCTGTGCATAGGACTGCAGGGCGGCCAACGAAAGGATCCAATACATTAGAATTACTTTCATTTTTTGGATTACAGCTTCGTATAAATCATTGCTACTCAATTCGCTCTCGGAAAAAGTACACATTTACGTGCTTACACTGGAGTGCCGAGCTATAGCGTATCGGTAGGAAAAGGCAAATGAACTGATTATTGAGAGGATGTGCAACGACCTTATAAAGGCCGACCGTTCTCAAGAAGCTTCTCTACCTAAGCGAACCAACTGCGAGAATGGGCAGATTTCTTCAAGTTATTTTTTAAAATGTTCTATACAGACAAAATGTTTATGTGCGTAACCCGCATTGACTAATGATCTATTGATCGCTTCATTTTCAAGTTGAATGCCCTCTAAACGGACCCACCGTTAATATAAAAATAGTATTAGATTTCATTGCTCAAAACAAAAATATCAACACTATCAAGCCATGTTCATTTGATGTAATTCCATTGTTTTTGCGAGTGTTTTTTGTAAATTAGCAGGATCAAAAGGTCTTACACTATGCCTATTAAACTGAACAGTTTTTCTTCGGTTTTCATTCGTTAGCTATGCTTCTTACTGCATCCTTCGCTATCTTGGCAAAGACTTTCATACTTAAGAAAACAATAAATTTCATTAAAATAATGAAAAAAATCTTCTTATTAACAGTATTGCTATTAACTTCTATTTTTTCAAAAGCACAATACAAAGTTGATTTTACAGAAAAGTTTAAAAAAGAAAATCAGGGAAAATATAAAATCGAAATTAATGAAGTAAAGGAGCTGGTTCATATCATGATTGCCATTACCCCATCAGGTATAGAAAATGACGATATGATTGAACAGAAAGGAAAATACTATCAAGATGTTATTGCTCATTTTAAGCCTTATAAAAATGAACCGATCATCAAAACCTTTGATTCCCTTATGGTCGCTTCGGCTTACAATTATATTTTTCTTACCGGCAACGGCATTTCCTACGATTTTAAAGGAAATAAATTAGTTAAAAACAAAATTTTCGATTTCCCGGCGACTGCTGTTTCAAAGAGTAAAATCACCGAAAACCCGATCACTACTTACAAAACGTCAATTGAAGACTTCGCCAGGAAATCGAAGTTCAGAGAATTTTATAAGAGCCACAAGCCCTATTACGCAGAGATTGTTTCCAATTATGAAAAAAATGCAAATCTTGGTAAACAATGGAAGTGGTTGGAAAAAAATTTTAAAACAGTACAGAACAGTTACGCCATTTTTTGCTCACCGCTAATCAACAGCTTGAATTATACGGGTGATTTTGTAAACAACAATTTCAAGCTCATTTATATGGTTTTGCCGCCGCTCGATAAGTTGGAAAAACTTTCGGAACGTGAAAATGAATTGTTTAACACCAGAGTAATGTTTACCGAAATTGATCACAATTATGTTAAGAAACCAACGATCGCAAACCAGGAAACGATCAATCAGTATTTTAAAGACCGGAAAGCGTGGACAAATGAAGGCATAGAAGGTATTTCGGCGTATCCGAATCCTATAAAAGTCTTTGATGAATACATGACCTTTGGTGTTTTTGTATTGTATTGCAAAGACAATTACGATACTAAAGATTTTCTTTCAGCGAAAGAAAATGTTATTCTTTTGATGAAAGAAAGAGGTTTTCCTAAGATGCAGGAATTCACTGAAAAATTATTGAAAGTTCGTTCTGAAAATCCTGATAAAAAAATTGATGATATTTATCCTGAATTTTTGAAACTGTTTCAAAATTAAAACTGGATATAATATTGTACTGTTGCGTTTAAAATGAAAATTTATAACCGATACATACCTCGTCGCCAAATCAAAAAGATGGAAAAGCAGGACATCATTGAAGCTAACATTGACGTAGTTGATTAGGCTTTGGTAAGTCAGTGAGCAGATTCACTTCATTGATGCTGCGAAGAAGCCTTTTTATTCAGCCCTTGCCGTTCAGTAGTACTAGTAGGTGGATAATGGCGAAACTACTTTTATTTTAATTGTTCAGTCAGTAGCAGGAAGGGCTAAGAATGATACTTGTGCTGCAACTACTCGTTGAAACACTCTTTCATTCTTGCCATTCGGGTGCTTCGTTCTAACAACCCTCCCTCCTTTCTTTCCCGGATTGCCTCCTGCGTTCTAGTGACCCAATACTTGGTTACATTCTCTTTAGCCTCGGCCTACACTTCTTCTATAAACAACCGTAATCCTTGATTATAAGCATCAAAGGCAGCCTTGTAATCGCCATTATTTTTCTCCAGGACATCCGCCAGAGCTCCGCCGCCGATCATGGCTAGCGATCCCCCTTTTCCCGCCGCTGGCGAAGCACAATACGTCGCATTTTTGACCGTGAATCGTTCAGTAACCTCTCACAACCTAATTCATGGGCCATTGGAGTTACAGGAATAGCGGTTGATTTTCTCGGCATGGCTAAAAATTTGATCTTATTTCTTTGACAAAAAGCCGGCTCTAATCACCGGCTTTTTTGTTAAACGCTGTCTGTTTACCCAATTTGCAAGGGCTGCTTCGAATCATCTTCCGTATCACTCAGATCATCGGGTACTGGTTCGCCCTGATCTTTAATGATACGATACGCTAACAACAAATACAGACCATAAATCCCGGTTATTGCTACCAACGTTTCCCAACCCAGCTGAATCAGGTAGGCTGTACTCCACATGATGGCCACCGTAATCCCGGTCAGCCATACATACGGACGGCGACGAGCGGCGTTTATCTTTTTCAGGCTCATCCAGCTCATAGCGGCCAGATACAGCGTCATTCCCCAAACCAGCATCCACCAGGATGTATCGTTATCATCAATAGCGGCCGTCACCCCGATCGCCATCGTACCCGTACCCAAATAGAGCGGCAGATGCCCGAAAGAATACCGTAACCCATTGCCTTTAAGACGACCATTAAGAAATTCTTCCTGATGGAAGAAATACCACCACCAGAGCAAAATCACCAGTACTAATCCGCAGCCCGCCGCAATGAGTCGGTACGGATGCCAAAGTCCCTCGCTTAGTGAAGTGGATAACCCCATCACATTCTGCTCGACTACGATGAGCGTAAACATGCCCAGTCGTTGGGGGAAATGTTGTTCGGTAGGGGCAATCTTCTCCAGCGATTTCCGGGCTAACCAGGGCGTGGCCAATTCAATAGCTATACTGATCACCTGCCAGACGTGATTTTGGGTAGTCCCCCCGACAATCCAGAAAACCAGACCCAAACTATAGCCTATCAGCAAGTAACGGGCGGGCTTTCGGGCCTCTTCATCTACCCAAATGGTATATACGTACAACCCCAGCAAGAGGATACGGGCTGCCGCGTAAAACCAGGTAAATCCCGCCACGTCTCCCTCTAGCGTATCGGGAGCCTTCACGGAAAGTAAAATGATAGGAATCAGACTCAGTAAAAGCAGAGCCTGCTGGAAGCGGGCATTTCGATCAAACCGATCAAAGTACAACGAAAAACCCGTCCATAGCCACCAGGCCGGAATGAAGAGACTGCAAAAATGCAGGTACTCCTTCGCGTAGACGGCTCCCGTAAATACATCGGCCAGTTGACCAATGACGGTACCGATCACTAAGTCATAAAAAGGTTCAATCCAGCGATCAGCAATGGTTTGCCCCCGTTCGTCATTCCCTCGGGCTAAGTCGTTCTTTTGCTTCAAACGTGTGGGTCATGAAAGGTTAATCTTTCTTTGGTTTTACTTCAACCGTCTTTTTAAGGCCTTCGATATCTTCCAGATTGCCACGTATAACGGTTTTCATTTGGCTATTCTTTAACATATCGTTAGTGGATGCCATTTTACAGTCCAGGTGCAGGGCATACGGAAAATCCTTACCTTTGAACAACATTTGCACGCTGGCTTTCAACATCTTTCCTACCGTCAGTTGTACCGGAATCGTATATACTTTGTTACTTCGGGCGGGTACTATAGTAACCCCCGACGATTGCCCCCGAATCGTGTTGCCTTCCTTACCGAGATCAACGGAATAAGTCATGTCTTTGAAGCTAATGTCAAAGTCATTTTTATTGATGAATCGAATCTGAAGATCAAGATCCGTGTTTTTCAAACGAAATTTTTCCACATCATAACCCACCAACTGAATTTCCGGGAGGTGAAATAAGGGCAACCGTTTCTCGGCTTCCAGCCGCAATGTATCCTTACCTAGGAAGGGTTTAGCCAGATGAAATAGTGCAGCAATTTGATAGGTTGCACTATCCTGCCCGCGGGCTTCTCCTTTTTTGGCGATGGATGAAAACGCATCCAGCTTAATTTGTGTGGGGACGGTTACGACACTACTATCCTGAGCTTTAAGCTCAATGGGCTTGGCATAGTCACTTTCCGCGATTTTTACACCATCTACGCGTACCGTATAGGCAAAATCCTGAATGCTGAGTCCAAGCGGAAGTGGATTGTCGATTAGCACTTTCAGGTTTACATCCATTTTCGAATCCGTAATGGAATGAATTTCGGCAATACTTACCCCCACCCGGGGTTTAAGACCCGACACGGGATTTGCATTTTTTTCTGCGTACCGTTGATAGAAAAACCAACCAGCCAGTCCAACTAAGGCTAGCAACAGAATCCAGAGGAACGCTTTATTTTTCATGGCTTAAATGGGCAATTCTCCGCAGAGATAGAAGGCTATAGGCTAAATAAAACTGTGCCCGCTCTAGACAATCCATTCTTACTATCTTCTCCTGGCTCGGCTAAGCCTACCTAACCCAACCTAAGCATAAATTTTTCAAAAATTTAATTTTATGCTTAGCCGTCAGTTATCTGATTACTTCCACTCAAAAAGTACGTAATTCTTCTTGAGAAGAACTTCTTAAAAAGAACCGTTTTCTCTAAAACAATTTGCAAGAAAGGCTGGTAAGGGGCCAGAGCTTAAGCAATAAGTAATAGTTAATCCACTGATATTAATATATTTACTTAGCCTTCTCAGCTAACACCTACACCCTATGCAAACGCCAACGTACCACGAAGCCCGGAAAATCTGGGATCGTATCAATCGGAATGTACCGACCGACCGCCTGGAGGTCATGGACTCCATTGAAAACTTCAAATCCATTCTGGACTTATTCCATTTAGGCCCTTATTACTACTACCTTTTCAATTGTCGTACGGGTCAAATTGAGTACACCAGTGATTCCGTTAATGAAGTACTCGGTTGTTCATCCGAGGAATTTACCCTGCCCTACGTCCTTGATCACCTGCACCCCGATGATGTTTCTGTCTTTTTGAATCACGAGAACAGTGTGGTGGAGTTCTTTAATCAGATTGCACCGGAAAAAGTCTACAAGTACAAAGTGAGTTACGATTACCGCTTACGGAAAAAAAACGGTCAGTATGCCCGAATTTTACAACAAATTGTAGTCATTCAGTATGGTGAAAATGTACGTACGCTTGGTGTACATACTGACATTTCACATTTGAAAGCAACGGGCTCTTCGGTGCTTTCTTTCGTGGGAATCGATGGGGAGCCTTCGTATTTGAACATGCCGATTGAGCATGTATTTATCACTCGGAAAGAAATCTTGAGTCACCGGGAAAAAGAAGTACTACGAGCCATCGTATCCGGGTACGCCAGCAAACAAATCGCTGACTTACTGTGCATTACCAAGGAAACGGTAGATCGGCACCGGAAGAATATGTTGGGTAAGGCAGAGGTACGCAGCTCAGCTGAATTGGTCGCCAAAGCCGTCCGCGAAGGCTGGATTTAACAAAAAACGTTCGACCCAAGGGGCCGAACGCTAGCAGAAAACCGGAGAAAGCTCCGCCAGGCTTTCTTAGTAATGCATCGACAACTCCGCCGCCGCCGCCCGATCCAGAAACCAGTCCAGATAGCCATTAACGGGTATAATAAGTTGAGCAGGGAATTGCTCAATATCGATTGGATCTTCAATTACGTGGCGAACCGCCTCCGCCTTTCCAGCTCCATAAACCAGAAAAGCCGTACGATCTGCCTGATTAATCAGGGGAGCCGTAAACGAGATGCGGTACACGCCCTGATCATTGAGAAATACTTCTTTCACGGATTGTGAATCATCCGCCAGAATGCTGGTGTAAGGAAACAGGGAAGCCGTATGCGAATTATCTCCCAATCCGAGCAGGATGAGATCAAAGCTTAGCTTCTCACCATTAAAGAACTTTAGAATGGTCTCCGTATACGCTTCAGCCGCCTGCTTGGGTTCCAGGCTGGTATCGACCGCATATACTTGCAGAGGATTAATAAAAAGCGGATCAAACAGCGTTTGCTTCGCCATCAGGTAGTTACTGTCCGGATCCGTATGGGGTACGTACCGCTCATCACCGAAAAAGAAATGTACTTTTTTCCAGTCCAGATCATGGGCGTGATGGGCTACTAGTAACTCATACAACTTCTTGGGCGAACTTCCCCCCGACAGAGCTACTGAAAAGCGGCCTTTTTCCTGGATATTCCGCTGGGCCGTTTCTACAAAAAATACCGCTAGATTTCGCAGCGTTTCATCGACAGTATCCGCAATTGTAATTTTCATAATCGTTTCATAATCAAGTGAGCAAAGGGAGGCAGCAATCCGCCCCCCTTTTTATTGGAATGCCTAGTGCTTCACATTACTCTTTAGCGGTAATGAAAACCAGTGGAAGCCATCGCGGGCAATCAGGGCCTCGGCCGACTCCGGTCCCCAGGAATCTGCGGCGTAGTTGGGGAAGCTCAGACTGGGTTTCGCCGCCCAGGTATCCAGTACAGGCATGAGTAAATCCCAGGCTGCTTCGACCTGATCACCCCGCATGAACAGGGTCTGATCGCCCAGCATCGTATCCAGTAATAGCGTCTCGTATGCTTCGGGAGCCTGATTGGTATACGTGCCTTTGTAATCGAAAACCATATCGACCGTGTTGAGAATCATATCCAGTCCCGGACGTTTCGCCTGTACTTGCAGGCGAATGCTCATTTCGGGCTGAATACTGATAATCAGACGATTTTGGGGCAGACTGTCTTTCGTACCGGAAGGGAAAATATCGTGAGGAACCTCCCGGAACTGAATGGAGATTACCGAAGCCGACTGGTGCATCCGCTTACCCGTCCGTACGTAGAAGGGCACGCCCTGCCAACGCCAGTTGTCCACGAAAAACTTCACGGCTGCAAAAGTTTCCGTGTTGGATTGTGGGTCTACTTTGGCCTCTTCGCGGTAGCCAGGTACCTGTTTGCCTTCCATCCAGCCACTACCATACTGACCGCGTACGGCCGACAGCCGTACATCTTCGGCCGTAAAACGACGCATGGCTTTGAGGACGTCCACCTTGCGATTGCGTACTTCGTCGGCACTGAAGCTAACGGGGGGTTCCATCGCCACCAGACACAGTAATTGCAGCAGGTGGTTCTGAATCATATCTCGCAGGGCACCGGCTCCGTCGTAGTAGTCGCCGCGTTCGCCCATGCCCAGTTGTTCGGTTACCGAAATCTGCACATGTTCAATGTAGTTGCGATTCCACAGAGGTTCCAGAATAGCATTGGCAAAACGGAACGCCATGATATTCTGTACCGTTTCTTTGCCCAGGTAGTGGTCAATGCGGTAAATCTGGCGTTCGTCGAAGATATGAGCCAGCAGTGAGTTCAGCTTCTTGGCCGATTCCAGGTCGTGGCCGATCGGTTTTTCGATCACGATTCGTACGCGTTCGGTATCCGAAGCCAGTCCAGCTTTAGAAATATTTTCGGCAATAATTGGGAAGAAATTAGGGGAAACCGCCAGGTAATACACGACGTTGGCCTTCTCACCCCACTCCTGCGTGTATTGATCGATACGGTTACCAAACTCTTTGTAGGTTTCCGCATCTTTCAAATCCGAAGGTTGGTAGGCAACGTGCTTGGCAAACGTTTCCCATTTGTCGGATTCTGCCTTCCCGCGACGAGAAAACGAGTTGATTCCTTCGAGTAAACGTTCTGCAAAAACCTCGTCCGTCAGCTCCGTACGTCCCGTGCCAATGATGGCAAATTTTTCGGGCAGGTAGCCGTCCAGAAACAAATTATATAAGGCGGGTGCCAGTTTACGGGAATTCAAATCGCCCGTACCGCCGAAAATGATAAATATAGTTGGCGTTGTTGTTGAATTCATGGGGAATGTTGTTGAAGTTGATTAGTAACAAGTCCCTGTTTCTTCAGGTAAGGAAGCCGCTAAGCGGTCTTACTCTAAATCAACTTCTTCTTTGGGTACCCATTCGGTATGGAAAACGCCTTCTTTACCAATAATTTCGTACAAGTGGGCTCCGAAATAATCCCGCTGAGCCTGGATCAGGTTCAGAGCGGAACGACCCGTACGGAAGGCATCGAAGTAACTCAGAGAGGTAGCATACGCCGGAGCCGCAATACCCGATTGAACGGCACTCGTCACCACCGTACGCAGGCCCGGCAAGGCCGCAGTCAACTGCGTTTTTACTCCTTCATCCAGCAACAGGTGCTCGAGTTGAGGATTCTTCTCGTAAGCCTGGTAAATACTATTGAGGAACTTCGAACGAATGATACAGCCACCCCGCCAGATTTTAGCGATTTCGGTGAGCTGGAGTTCGTAGCCATATTCCCGCGAAGCCTTCAATAGCATGTGCATGCCTTGGGCATACGTGATAATCATGCTGGCGAAGAACGCTTCTTCCAGAGCCGTTAAGTATTCCTGTTTTACGGCATCAATTCCCCGACCTTCGCCACTGTATAATTCAGCGGCCTGTTCGCGAAGCTTTTTGTACTTGGACAAATCCCGTTGCGAAACGGCAATATCAATCGTTGGAATGGGCGTTTCCAGATCCATGGCTGCTTGTGAGGTCCACTTGCCCGTACCTTTGGCTTTCGCTTCATCTTTGATGTCGTCGAGTAACTCGTGGTCGGCTCCGGGTTCACGGTAGCGGAAAATATCTTTGGTGATGTTAATCAGGAAAGATTGCAAACGGCCCTGGTCCCACTGGTCAAATACATCACCAATGGCGGCATTGTCCATTTTCAGACCATTTTTCAACAAAGAATACGTCTCGGCAATCAATTGCATCAGACCGTATTCAATGCCATTGTGTACCATTTTCACAAAGTGCCCTGAAGCTCCGGGGCCGATGTAGGTTACACAGGGATCGCCATCTACTTTCGCCGCGATGGCTTCGAAGACGGGTTTCATTACTTCGTAGGCGTGCTTATCACCGCCGGGCATCATACTCGGTCCGCGACGAGCTCCCGCTTCACCGCCCGAAATCCCCATTCCGAAGAAGTGGATGCCTTTGCTTTGCAGTTCGGCTACGCGGCGATTGGTGTCCGTAAAGTGTGAGTTTCCAGAATCAATCAGAATATCGCCCTGATTTAACAGGGGTTCCAGATTGGCAATGACGCTATCTACTACTTTACCCGCCGGTACCAGCATGATGATGGTACGGGGACTAGTCAGGCTTTCAATGAAATCGGGTAAAGAGACAAAACCCTTTACGCGTTTGCCCTGCCCTTCCGTTTCGAGTAATTCAGCTTTGGAGGCGTCCGTATCGTACCCAGCTACGGCTACGTCGTGATCGGCCATATTCAGCAGGAGGTTTCGGCCCATGGTTCCCAGGCCGATCATTCCTATGGTGTACTGTTGAGCACTCATTAGGGATAGGATGGTTTATTTGAAGGTGGGGCGGTTGAAGCCCGTAGACCCCAACCGCCGAACCGAAGAATACAAGTAGCTAGACGTAACGTCCGCTAAAAAGATTAAAGACCTGCCGTTTTTTCGTGAATGGCTTTCAGCAGTTTTTGGTAAGGCTGGATGAATTTCTCGATCCCTTCTTCTTCGAGTTTCGTCGTTACCTCATCCAGGTTAATGCCTAATTCTTTAAGTGTCTCCAGCGTTTGGGTGGCCTCATCCATCCCTTCTTCCAGACGATTAGCAGCATTCCCGTGATCACGGAACGCTACCAGCGTTTCCATCGGAACGGTATCTACCGTATCCGGACCGATGAGTGCTTCTACGTAGTACGTATCCGCAATGGCGGGATCTTTGCTACTCGTACTGGCCCACAGTAAACGTTGGGGTTTGGCACCTTCCGCTTCCAGCTTTTTGAAACGTTCGCTGCTGAATACTCGCTTGTAGATTTCGTACGCTTTCTTTGCTGAGGCAACGGCTACCTTCGCTTTCAGGTCCGTGTTACCGGCTTTTTCCAGCAAGGGATCCACGGCCACGTCGATACGGCTCAGGAAGAAACTGGCTACGGAAGAAATCCGATTGATGGGCTGACCAGCGGCCAGACGATCTTCCAGACCCGAAAGGTATGCATCCGTTACGGCTTCGTAGCGATCCAGGCTAAACAGCAAGGTTACATTGATGTTCAGACCTTCGCTGATGGCCTTACGAATCGCGGGCAAACCTTCCGCCGTACCCGGGATTTTGATCATTACGTTTTTACGATCTACTCGCTCCCACAAATCCAGGGCCTGATCAATTGTTCCCTGCGTATCGCGGGCCAGTTCAGGAGATACTTCCAGACTTACATAGCCATCGGCTCCTTCTACTTCTTCGTTGTAGACCTTTTCGAATAAATCAGCGGCATCTTGGATGTCGGTGATTGCCAAATTATAAAATACATCCTCGTCAGACTGGCTGACCAGGTCTTTCAATTGCTCGTCGTATTCAGTACTGCCACTGATCGCTTTTTCGAAAATAGCTGGATTGGAAGTAATACCCCGAACGCCATCTTCATCGATCAGTTTTTGTAATTCGCCTGACCGAATGAATTTACGCTCGATGAAATCCAGCCAGATACTCTGACCATGCTCATGAATTGCCTTTACGCGATTGGTTGCCATAACTGAAGTAATTTGAGGTTGTTTCTACAGAGTGAACTTTTTGAAGATTAGGATAGTGCCTGTGAACCGGAGAAATTTGAAATTTCAAGTCAGGTTACCCTTAGAGGATTGACCCTATTCCGTCCATACGGCCCCCAAACTTAGTATTTATTTTGTGGAATGAGCGGATTTAGAAATGATCCGCTCGGATTAAGTCCTCATTTCTGGAGTAATGCTTTCGCCCGACTGACTACGTTTTCTACCGTAAAGCCAAATTCCTTAAATAAGTCCTTGGCCGGAGCGGATTCGCCAAAGGTGGTCATGCCAATAACATCCCCTTCGTCGGTCACGTATTTATGCCAGCCGAAAACGGAAGCAGCCTCTACGGCCAGGCGTTTTTTGATCCGTTTAGGCAGTACGCTTTCCTTGTACGCTTCATCCTGTACTTCGAAAAACTCCCAGCAGGGCATACTCACCACACGGGCCTGAATGGATTCTTCGGCAAGCTTTTGCTGAGCTTCCAAAATGAGGGGCACTTCCGAACCCGTCGCAATCAAGATAACGTCTGGCTCACCCTCACTATCGGAAAGGATATAGGCTCCCTTGTGCAAATTCGTCGCCGGGGCGTATTTTTCCTGGTCCAGAATGGGCAAATCCTGACGGGTCAGTACCAGCAATACCGGACCGGTCGTATGCTGCAAAGCCGCTTTCCAGGCCTGAGCGGTTTCGTTAGCATCCGCTGGTCGGATCACTACGATATTGGGCATGGCCCGTAAGGCCATCAATTGTTCAACGGGTTGGTGCGTAGTACCATCTTCACCCAGTCCAATGCTGTCGTGCGTGAACACCAGTACCACCCGAATTTTCATAATAGCTGCCATCCGAATCGGTGGCCGCATGTATTCGGAGAAGATCAGGAAAGTCGCACCATAAGGAATAATTCCCTTCGTCAGGGCCATGCCATTGAGGGCCGCTCCCATTGCGTGCTCGCGAATACCGAAGTGGAAGTTCCGGCCCAGGCGATCTTCCGCCGTGAATGATCCGTAATCTTTCAGCAGCGTATCCGTTGACGGAGCTAAATCCGCCGCTCCACCCATCAGACTCGGCAGTACGGAAGCTAAAGCGTTCAAAACCTTACCTGAAGCCTTCCGCGTAGCCATTTTGCCCTCTTCCGCCTTGAATACGGGCAGATTTTCCTCCCAGCCTTCGGGCAGTTTCAGGCTGCGTTCCTGTTCATACTGAGCGGCTAATTCGGGGTATTCTTTGCTATAAGCTTCGAATAATTCGTCCCACTCCTGCTCTAGTTGTGTTCCTTTTTCACCGATTCTCCGGTAATAATTCAGTACTTCTTCGGGTACGACAAAGGATTGTTCGGGATCAAATCCAAAGTTCTTTTTCACCAGTTTCACTTCTTCTTCCCCCAGGGGCGAGCCGTGTGAACCTGCCGTATTAACCTTGTTTGGACTACCGTAGGCAATTTGCGTTCGTACCTTAATCAGCGAAGGGCGAGTCGTTTCCTGCTTGGCCTTTTCCACCGCCGTCGAAATGGCTTCGATGTCGTTGCCATCTTCCACCACCTGTACGTGCCAGCCATAGGCATCAAAGCGTTTGGCCACATCTTCATCGAAGGCTAGGTTCGTGTTTCCTTCAATAGAAATGTGATTATCATCGTAGAGGTAAATCAGGTTACCCAGCTTGAGATGGCCTGCCAGAGAGGCGGCCTCGGAGGTAACCCCCTCCATCATATCGCCATCACTGCAAATGGCGTAAATCTTGTAATTGAAAAGATCAAAGCCGGGCTTGTTATAGCGGGCCGCCAGATGCTGCTGGGCAATGGCAAAACCAATGCCGTTGGCAAAGCCCTGTCCCAGTGGTCCCGTGGTAATATCTATACCGTCGAGCATACCGTATTCGGGGTGGCCCGCCGTTTTGCTGTGCAACTGACGGAATTGTTTGATATCCTCAATCGTCAGATTATAGCCCGTCAAATACAGAAAACTATACTGCAACATACTCCCATGGCCCGCCGACAGCAGGAAGCGGTCGCGGTTGGGCCATTCGGGATTTTTCGGATTATAGTGCATGTGGTGAGCCCACAGTACGTGCCCCATCGGAGCGGCCCCCATGGGCATGCCGGGGTGGCCGGAGTTTGCTTTCTGTACGGCATCAATGGACAACACCCGTACGGTGTTGATGCCTAACTGTTCAAGGTCGGAATTTGTAGAAGCCATTGGTCACGTTTGAAAAGAAAGGAAGCGATCCTTTCGGGTTTCACACTTCAGAATAAAAGGGTGTAGTTATTAGAAACTATCGTGAAGCTGGTGAGTGAGGCAAAAAAATTATTCCTTTCCGGGTGTTTTTCAGACACTTCCGATAAATACTTTCTGGCACGTACTTTTTTGCTTGCCCTCCGATTTCTTTAAACGTCCCCTTACCTTTAGTGGCCTAGACCTTATTTTTGATTCAACTGTTTCGTGTTTTTATGCCTTCTACCAAACTTGCCATCTACACGGCTTTAGGAGCTAATTTGCTGATTGCCGTGACGAAATTTGTTGCGGCCGGGATTAGCGGGAGTTCCGCGATGGTTTCCGAGGGAATCCACTCGCTGGTCGATACGCTCAATGAAGTTCTGTTGCTGGTGGGTTTACGGAAAAGTCAGCAACCCGCCGACCAGCGAAGGCCTTTTGGATACGGCAAGGAAATTTACTTCTATTCCTACCTGGTTTCCATTCTGATTTTTGCCGTGGGGGGTGGTGTATCCTTTTACGAAGGCGTCACGCACATTCTTGATCCGCACGTTATTGAAGACCCGTTTTGGAATTACATTGTACTGGGTATTGCTTTTGCTCTGGATGGCTTTTCTTTAATCACGGCAACCAAGGCCTTCAATGCCCAGCGTGGTGAGCAGGCCTTCTGGGCGGCCGTCCGTGACAGCAAAGACCCCTCTTCCTTTGTCGTGCTTTTTGAAGACGCAGCCGATGTACTGGGGCTGATGATTGCTTTTCTGGGCGTTTTTCTGGGGCACACGCTGCAAAACCCTTACTTCGATGGAGCCGCCTCGATTTTGATTGGCCTGATCCTCACGGCTGTTTCACTGGTACTGGCTCGGGAAAGCCGGAGCTTGCTGATGGGTGAAGGTGCCGGAGCCGCCATTGAGGCCCAGATTACGGAGGTTACGCAGGCTCATCCATCCGTCGAAACCGTCGTTCAAACCTTAACGTTTCAGGTAGGTCCTGAGCAGATTGTGTTGGTACAGCGGGTGCGGTTTTTGTCCCATTTAACCGCCATTCAGCTTACCCAGAGTATTGAACAGATTCATCAGCAACTACAGGCGGCCATTCCAATGCTGACGCACGTTTTCATTGAGCCGCAGTCCGGTAACAGTTTATTCCAGCAATCCCCCCCTGCTCATTCTACCGGGCACGCCTAATCAGAAATCGGCTTACGTATGATGTTGAGAGTGTTGTAAACGTTAAGGTTAGAGCTAATCTGCCGGATTTTAGCATTTTGGCTGTATCTTACCGACTCACGCTTCCTTGCTTCCTATGAAATGGTTATTCCTGCTGTTGCTTCCCGGACTGGTTCAGGCCCAGTCGACCTCCCTCAAAGAACAAATTCAGCATTATTTATCCGGTAGAAAAGGCACTTACGCCGTCGCTTACAAGAATCTGGCCACGGGCGATCATGTCTACATCAATGAAAACGATTCCTTTCATGCGGCCAGTACCATGAAAACGCCCGTTATGCTGGAAGTATACCGGCAGGCGTACAAAGGAAAATTTTCGGTTCTGGATTCGATTGTGGTAAAGAATGAATTCAAAAGTATTGTGGATGGAAGCCCGTACTCGCTGGTAGCGACGGACGATAGTGAGCCGAAACTTTACGAGAAAGTGGGCCAGAAACGGACTATCTACGATCTGATGTACGAAATGATCATTTACAGCAGTAATCTGGCGACGAACATCATCATTGATCTGGTAGATGCTCGGAATGTCACCAAAACACTCTGTAAAATGGGAGCGAAACATACGCAGGTACTCCGAGGCGTTGAAGACAAAAAAGCGTTCGCTCAGGGACTGAATAATAAAGTTTCCGCGTATGATTTAGCCCTACTGTTTGAGAAAATTGCGAAAGGAAAAGCCGTTAGTCCAGAGGCTTCGCAGGCGATGATCAGTATCCTCTTGGATCAGAAATTCAATTCTGTCATTCCGGCCAAACTACCGAAAAGCGTCAAAGTCGCTCATAAAACTGGCTCGATCGTAAGTATTATGCACGATTCGGGCATTGTGTATTTGCCCGACGGCCGGAAATACGTACTGGTTTTGCTTTCCAAAAACTGGCAAGAACCAGATCGCGAAGCGGCCGTTGAAACGATGGCTACGGTTTCAGAAATGATCTACCAGTCGATTCAATAAATCCCGGTTGCTTACGCGTCGAAAACTTCTCGACGCGTAAGCAACCGAGCCCGTGTTATTCCTGCGGAAGTTCCGGTTTCTGGATGTAACCTTTTTCCAGACTATCGTCGATCATCGTTTTGGCGAAGTCCCAGATGTGATTCGAGCCTTTGTCAATCACGCCGACTTTCTTGATGACTTTTTCGTAATCCACGTTGAATTCCTTCCAGCTTCCGCCCTGATTGGACACATTTTGCAGTACCGGCTCAAAGCGGTCGATGGCGTGAGCAAACCGGGATTCGGGCGTTTCGCGGGCTTCAAATTCTTCCCAGATCGTCAGGAATTCTTTGCTTTGTTCTTCGGGAAGCAACCCAAAAATGCGAAGAGCAGCTTTGTGTTCGGCCGTTGCATCATCGTGGTTGAGTAGAGTATCGAACAGAAACACGTCTCCGGAATCAATTTCGACGATGTCGTGAATTAAAAGCATCTTAACGACTTTCGAGACATCGACGGGTTCGTTGGCGTGCTCGGCCAGTACCATCGCCATGAGGGCCAGATGCCAGCTATGTTCGGCGTCGTTTTCGTGCCGATCGCTGTTAAACAAACGGGTTTTCCGTTTGATGTACTTGAGCTTGTCAATTTCCTGAATGAAGGAAAGTTGTTGAAGCAATTTGTCAAATGACATAGTATAGATGATTGAAGGATGGTTAAAACCGCAAAAGTACGCGGATTTTTAAACGAGGCAAAGCCTGTTCTTACCCTATCGTAACAGACCACTTTCGAAAAGAGAATCAAACAGCAACTGAGCCGCCACGGAAACTTTCGCCCGATCTGCGTAAGACAGGTACACCATTTCTTCAATTTCTGAGTCCGGCTGCAGCGTTCCTTCGTAGGCGGCGGTGTAGCAGCTTAGTCGTACCAGTACACCTTCGGCTTGCCCGTGGGCCTGAGCTTCGAAGGTTCCAATCCAAGACAGCGTTTCGAACTGAAGGGTTACGCTCAGTTCTTCCTGAATTTCTCGTAGTATAGCTTCAGCGTCCGTTTCGCCAGCTTCGCGTTTGCCACCGGGAATGTAATACAAGTCTTTGTTACGACTGCGGGCGACCAGAATCCGGTGATTTTCCAGGTGTACCCAGGCCAATTTATCGATCATAGGGAAGTAAACGATGAGATAATAGCTAAAAATGAATAGCGTTGTAAAAGTTCCTAGGTTTACGTTTGTATACCAGGCTTATACGTAAGTAGGCGTTGTTGAAAATGCCAAGTATTCATTTCGTAACGCTTCAGCTCTTCACTTAAGTATGGATTTCGTCCTTGCAAATCGAAAATAAAGTATTAGATTTACAAGGATGATTAATCGAGAAGCACAGGCTGAAATTATTCGTTTGCTGGAAGAATATCCGGCGGTAGGCGTATTAGGCCCACGGCAGGTGGGCAAAACGACGTTGGCGGAAGAAATTGCCGCCATGATCAGTCCCGACCCTATCTACCTGGATCTGGAAAGTCCGAGTGACCTGGCTAAACTTAGTCAGCCGGAAGCCTATTTTCAATTGCACGAGGGTAAACTTATCATTCTGGATGAAATACAGCGGGTTCCCGAGCTTTTCGCCATTCTTCGCGGCGTCATCGATCGGCGGCGGCGGCAAGGCTACAAAACGTCACAGTTTTTGATTCTGGGCTCGGCTTCGCTGGATTTGCTTAAACAGTCCTCCGAATCGCTGGCCGGACGAATTGCCTACGTGGAATTGTCCGGTCTGAATGCCCTCGAAATTTTGCAGGCAAGCCCTGCCCCTCAGGATCAGCTGTGGTTACGGGGCGGTTTTCCCGATAGCTATCTGGCCCGTACGGATACGGCCAGTCTGCGATGGCGAATGAATTTCATCAGTACCTATCTGGAGCGAGACGTACCGCAACTGGGCCCGCGTATTCCCGCCGTTACGCTGCGGCGGCTTTGGACCATGCTGGCTCATCAACAGGGGGCTCAGGTAAATCTGGCTCAGTTGGGGGCCAGTCTGGATTTGACGGCTCCTACCATTAAACGCTACCTAGAGCTACTCGAAGATTTACTATTGATTCGTACGCTTCGGCCCTGGTCGGGTAACGTCGGTAAACGGCTCGTCAAAACGCCCAAAGTGTATATACGTGACAGCGGTCTTACTCACGCCCTTTTACAGCTAACTACCCTGGACGACGTATTAGGACACCCTGTCGTGGGAGCCAGTTGGGAAGGTTTTGTGGTGGAAAATATTCTATCGGTACTGCCCGTGGGCTGGACACCCTGGTTTTACCGCACCTCTGCCGGGGCTGAAATTGATCTGGTGCTGGAACGAAATTCCCGCGAGATCTACGCTATTGAAATCAAGCGTTCGCTTACCCCAACGGTTTCGAAAGGGTTTTACCTGGGTTGTGAAGACGTCAGGGCTACTCGTCGCTTGGTGGTGTACGCGGGCAAGGAACGCTTTCCGCTTTCTAGTGAAGTCACCGCTCTTTCGCTAACGGACCTCATGCAGGAATTGCAGCAATTCAGGGAAGAATAAAGGGGGTAGTCTACAGGAAATAAATCCTTATTATGCCGCAGAAAAGGAGTACGGTACTGCTTCCATCAATAAATTTCTGACCTATCGTACGAAGATAACCTTCTGCCGTAACTCCATTTCTGCCAAACTGGACTAGGTGGCTTTCAACAGCGTACTTTGTTCACAAACGCCATTCATGTAATCGATAGTTAATAAGGCAATGGCTCGTCCTTGACGGCTCTTCATGCTTGGAATGGAAGCATACGAAGTCCGGCCATCTAACAAAATGGACAAAGCTTCCTGTAGTCCTTCCTGTAGGGGCGTTTCCTCCGTGTTTCGGGCTTGTAGAGAAAGTAACTTCTTATCCAGTAGCGTAATCGTACGCTGAATTTGGTTTTCGGATGGTTTCATGCGTGGATAGTAAAAATAAAAATCGTCTCTTGACGGTCAGTAAAGCAGATAGCAAGTGTTTAATCCAACACTTGTATCCAGAGAATCTTGGGATCAAACTTGGTATCGACCTCCTTGATCTCAAAAGAATGCGTTTTTAGCCACTGCATCAGGGTTTGCACGTGACGATCTTGCGTAAAAGATGAATCCTGAAATAGATACGAGCGTTTGTGCCGGATGCCCACCCCCGAGAGCGTATCACCAATTTTAGGAACCGAGCTTACGGCAGTAGTCAACATAACACCTTCTCGCAAAGGCGTCAGTACTGTTAAACGCGTGTTTTCTACGGTAAATTTAACGATCATCGTTTCCATAGGTTCAGTGATAAAATGTGAATACCCACGGACTAAGCAGGTACTATTAACAGAAAAATCATTCTTTCTTGTTAAAGAAAGTACTGGAAAGCTATAGAATGATCGGGGATTGAGAAGTTGCTACTCAGCGAACACAGGGAGGTGGGGAATTCCGAGCGTGTCTATTCCTATCAACGATAGTTCACGTTATTTGTTCAACAAGGTAGCATTATAAATTGAAAAAACCTAGTAATAAGGGGTTTTCCTGATTGAAAGTACGCAGGCGAAAACTAGTAACTTCCTACGTCTTTGCGTAAGCCGAGTAGTAGAGCTTTTAATGAGCGTACACCACGTTTTCTATCGCAGCCGTTTTTCAAATAAAGCTACCGAGGACCAATCCTCTACACTTGTCTCCGAATGAGTCGTTTTAGTTTCTTTCCACTCACGTCTAAAATGCCGTCGTGACCGTTATTGAAAAGTTGAGTTTTGAAGACTTATACCAAAACTTCCCTTTAGCAACTTGTTGAAGTAAGCGTTAGAACGTACGCTGCTTCTAAATTTAAAACATTATAGACGACGCGTTCTTTTCTAACCACTACCTTTAGTGCCTCCTCTACCCTACTTAATTCTTTGCTCATGCGTGGATTTTTTCGAAACGTTATTCTTCCGCTTTCGCTCTACTGCCTCATGATCATTTCCGTATCGGCTCAAATTCGTTTGGCGGGTTACCAGCAGGCCCGCATCAATCCGGAGTTATTCCAACATCATTGGGCCGCCCGCTGGATCTCTGTTCCCGATGCTCCCAACAATGCCTACGGGGTGTATCATTTCCGGAAAAGCTTTGATCTGGCCGCTCGCCCTGAACACTTTTACGTACACGTCTCCGCTGACAATCGTTATAAGCTTTTTGTGAATGGAAAGCTAGTCAGTCTGGGTCCAGCCCGCAGCGATCCGTACAACTGGAATTTTGAAACGGTTGACCTGGCCCAGTACCTGAAAAAAGGCAGTAATCTGCTGGCGGCCGTCGTGTGGAATTTTGCCGAGTACAAACCCGTAGCTCAAATGAGTTTTAATCGGACTGAGTTTTTGCTACAGGGTGATACGGCGGCCGAACAAGTGGTTAACACCGATGCTACCTGGCGATGCGTGAGTAATTCTTCCTACTCACCCTGGCAAAAACCCGTCTACGGCTATTACGTAGCGGGTCCGGGCGAAAGCCTCAATGCTCAGCAGTATCCTTGGGACTGGGAAAAATCCACCTTCGATGATAGCTCCTGGCCGCAAGCCCACATGGGTTTGCCCGCCGCTACGAAAGGCCGCCGCGACTATCCCGGTCGATTGCTGGTGCCGAGTCCGCTCCCACCGATGGAAATGGTACAGGAACGCCTGACGCAGATTCGACTTACTGAAGGCCTCGAAAAACCTTCCTCCGGCTTTTTGAAGGGTAAAAAAAACCTGACGATACCCGCCCATACTAAAGTTCGACTCCTACTAGACAATGAACAGCTGACAACGGGTTATCTCTCCCTTCAATTCAGCCGCGGGAAAGACGCGGAAATTCGAATTTGTTACAGCGAAGCCCTGTACAGTGATTCATTGACGCACGCCAAAGGCCATCGCGATCAGATTGAAGGAAAGTTTTTTGTTGGGTATGAAGATCGGGTTCAGGCCGACGGCGGTTCAAATCGCGACTTTACCTCACTGTGGTGGCGAACGTATCGTTACATTAATCTGCTGATCACCACGGGGGACGAACCTTTGGTCCTGAAAGATTTATTCGGAACGTCTTCGCGGTATCCGCTCCAGCAGGAAACTACTTTTTCGTTACCGGAGCGTAAAGATTTGCAGCAAATGCTCGACATCGGCTGGCGTACGGCCCGACTGTGTGCCAACGAAACGTACATGGATTGTCCCTACTACGAACAGTTGCAGTATTTTGGCGATACCCGCATCCAGGCCTTGATTACCCTCTATAACACCCGCGATCCGTGGCTGGTGAAAAATGCTTTGGAGCAGGGTCGGCAGTCGATGGTAGCCGATGGACTAACCATGAGCCGTTACCCCTCCAATCTGCACCAGTTTATTTCCTCGTTTTCGCTGCTCTGGCTTGGCATGGGTTATGATTACTACCGCTACCGGGACGATGCGGCCTATCTGAAAACGCTGCTTCCCGCTCACCGGCAGATTTTATCCTGGTACGAACAATGGCTCAAGCCCGATTACAGTTTAGGCTATGTTCCGAACTGGTTTTTTGCCGACTGGGCGGGCAGCTTTGATTACGGCGAACCGCCCCGTGAAAAAGACGGCGACTCGGCTTTTCAGGATTTGCTGTATCTGATGTCCCTGCAAATGGCCGCTGAACTCGAACAAAACCTGGGCATGCCCGCTTTGGCACAGCATTACCAAACGCTACAAACGAACCTGAAGAAAGCCATTTATCAGCATTACTGGAACCCGGAAAAAGGGCTACTGGCCGATACGAAAACACAGCGTTCGTACTCCCAGCACGTCAATGCCTTGGCGGTACTCGCGGACGTAGTCGAAGCAGATCAGGCGAAACAGGTGATGCAAACGGTACTTTCGGATCGTAGTCTGACGCAAACCACTATTTACTTTCGCTACTACGTGAATCAGGCTTTGAGTAAAGCCGGACTGGGCGATCTTCTGCTGGATCACCTGCAACTCTGGCAGGAGCAGATGAAGCTGGGCCTGACGACCTGGGCTGAAATGCCTGAACCATCCCGTTCGGACTGCCACGCCTGGGGTTCGAGTCCGAATATTGAATTTTACCGCATCGTACTCGGCATTGATTCCGAGGCGTCAGGTTTTAAGAAAATACGGATTGCTCCGGCCTTGGGTACCTTGAAACAAGCTTCGGGGAGTATGCCGCACCCCGCAGGGACGATCAAAACGCAGTATACCTTAAACGCACAAGGCAAGTTAACCGCCCGCATCACCCTTCCTTCGGCGACGAGCGGAACTCTTCACTGGAAGGGCAAAACGTATCCCCTTCAGGAAGGACCACAGGTACTTGAGTTATAAGGTATTTAGACAAAAAGCCCCCACTTAAAAGCTGATTTTTAAGCGGGGGCTTTTCTATCAAGGCATTTTTATTCTTTTAATCCTTTCAGGTACCCAATGCTTTGGGGCACCTGCTGAGCGATACTCGGACTTTCATCCTCAATAAAGTAATGCCGAATGCCCAGTCGTTTGGCTTCTTTAATAACGCCGGGAATATCGATCTGTCCTGTTCCTAACGCTACGTCGTTTTCCAGCGGGGTTGATCCCGTAAAGTCTCCTTTTACTCCTTTCTTAAGGTCTTTCAGGTGAATTAGCTCAAACCGTTTGCCGTATTTTTTGAGCAAAGCCACGGGGTCGGCCCCGCCGTGTTGGGCCCATAGAACATCCAGCTCAAAGGAAACATCCGACGGATTGGTGTTTTTGACGAGGTAATCAAACAACGTTCCCTGTTCGTAAGGGCTAAACTCGTAGCCGTGGTTGTGGTAACAGAAAGTTAAACCCGCAGCTTTCAGTACTTTGCCCGCTTTGTTAAAATCTTCGACGGCTTTTTTCGCATGATCGATGTTGAATGCTCCCTGATGCGGAATCCAGGCGACCATAACGTACCGGGAGCCCAGGGCTTTTGCCTGTTTGATAACACTCTGAGGGTCACTCACCAGCTCCTCGTACGAAGCTCCTGTGGCGGGTATGGTAAGCTTCCGCTTTTGGAGCATCTGCTTGTACGCTTCGGGAGTCAGGCCTTTCGGCGTATTTCCCTCGATTTCCGTAATACCCAGCGAGGCAATCAGATCCAGCGTTTTCTCTACGTCTTTCGCAAACTCATTGCGATAGGTATACGCCTGAACGCCAATGGGAAAAGTATATAAAGGTTTGTTACTTTGGGCAAAGGTGACTTCCAGCCCTAGCAGAGCCATCAGAAGTGTGCGGACAAAGAATACTTTCATAGAAAGGTTTAGATAAGATTTGTATTCAAAGATACACTCCTTGTTGATCGAGTGGTTTTCGTTCTAGCAGGAAAGTTCGTTGCTGGTTTGTCTGCTTCGGGAGTAATCCTTTTGTATCTAGGAACTGTCGCAAAGCTTTGCCTTGTAGAACGCATTGACAAGCGTCACAGACGCTCGTCAAACCACAATTAAAAAGGCTTCCTACCCCCTCAATAGCCCCTTATACACAAAAGGACTGCTTTAGAAGCAGTCCTTTCAAAAGTGAAGTATCGCAGTAATTACTGAATACTAATCAACCGGGGAGCTTTCTGTTTTACCTCTTCCCGTTTCGGAATCGTCAGATGCAGCAGTCCATTTTCGTAACGGGCCTGGATGCCTTCTTCATTGACCACATCTTTCGGCAGTACAAAGGTCCGCTCGAAAGACTGGTAGCTAAACTCCCGACGGGAGTAGTGTTCTTCTTTTTTGTCTTCCGTTACCGATTGCTTTTGAGAGGAAATCTTCAGCGTATTTCCGTCAAGCTGGATGTGAAAATCCTCTTTTCTCATGCCCGGAGAAGCCATTTCGACTTCAAACGCATCGGCCGTTTCGCGAATATTCACCGCCGGAACGGTCGTACCCGTCGATGAAAAATGCGATTGATTCCAATTGAAAAGGTCGCGACCTAGGAAATCATCAAAAAAGCTGGGGAAGCTGGGAAACAGCTCATCCTTTTTTCTCATGAGTGACATAGTTACCTCCTTTTTAAAAGTTGATCAAACGAATTCGATGAAGACGTTTCTTCATCACTTCCGCTCTTTTAAACGGGCGTGCCAAAATTGTTTTTCTTACCTATTGTCAGCGAAAACTGTCAAATTTTCATTAGGTAATCTTTCCTTTTGACAGTTAAATGAAAGATTACGGAGTCGCTAATCTTACTAGTATCTCAACCATTGGGGACGAATCCCAGGGTTTATACTACTGAAACGCACGCAAAGCAACGTATCTTCGTCCCCGAAAAGGTTCTGCTTAACCGCGGATGAATAGGGAATCGTGCAGACCGCCGATGCGGTTTAAATCACGAGCTGTCGTGCAACTGTATGTTTTAGATGCGTTTTGAGTTGTGAGTTTGGTGTTTTGAGTACCTGCCCTTCCACCACACTAAACTCAAAACTCTACACACTTTCCAACGATCATGCCACTGTACCTCGCGTATGGGAAGGCGTTGGAAAGGAAACGAGCCAGGAGACCTGCCTTTTTGTATCGGTTACACGCTTTCACGGACTAAGGCGGAAATCAGAAGTAGGTTTGCCGGAGGGGTGTACACGTCTCCGATTCTTCTTTTTTGTCTTTTTCAGGAAGGCCAGCTTATTCTTTCATGGCCAGTCATTTTCTCATTGCGGCTCCGCATAGTGGTTCGGGCAAGACGACGCTTACGCTGGGTCTGTTGCGGGCTTTGCGACACCGGGGGGTAACGGTTCAGCCCTTCAAGTGCGGGCCCGACTACATTGATATTCAGCACCATCGCACGGCCGCCGGACGAGCCAGTATCAACCTGGATTTGTTTATGGCCTCCCCCGAACACCTGCAGACGCTGTATCAAACGTACCGTTCCGGGGTAGATGTGGCCGTTACCGAAGGCGTGATGGGCCTGTTCGACGGAGCCGACCGGATGCAGGCCAGTACGGCCTCGCTGGCCGAATGCCTGGGTATACCCATCATCCTGGTGGTACACGCCAAGGCAATGGCGTACTCGGCAGCACCACTCCTGTACGGCTTCAGGCATTTTTACGCGGGCATACAAATCGCCGGCGTCCTTTTCAATGGGGTACAGACGACCTCGCATTTTCGTTTTCTGGAAGAAGCCTGTCAGGATGTAGGGTTGCCCTGTCTGGGCTATTTCCCTACCCATCCCGATTTTACCATTCCTTCCCGGCACCTCGGATTACGCACGTCTTCGGAGATCGACTACGAGCGAATCATCGAAGCCATCGCCCGGAAGATTCCGCAGACCATTGACCTGGATCGACTATTGGCCCTTACTAAAACCGATGAAGAAGCTTCCCTAGCTCAAGCCTTGTCCCATCGTACGGCCTGTAAGGTGACTATCGCCCGGGATGAGGCGTTTTCATTTCAGTATCACCAAAACCTAGCGGTGCTGGAAGCCCTGGCGGAAGTACAGTACGTAAGTCCACTCCGGGACACCGAGCTGCCCGAAACAGATCTCTTGTACCTACCCGGTGGCTACCCTGAATTGCACGCTCAGGCCCTGAGTGCCAATACGACATTTCGGGAAAGCGTGCGAGCGTATTGCCAGAACGGCGGATACGCCTACGCGGAGTGCGGCGGGTTGATGTACCTGGGCCAGCAGTTAACCGATGTGGATGGTCACAGCTATCCGATGGCCGGGGTGTTTCCCTTTTCAACGAGTCTGCAACACGCGAAGCTGACCCTGGGTTATCGACAAATTCACTTTCAAAATACCTTACTGAAAGGTCACGAGTTTCATTATTCTACCTTACAGGAAGCGGAAGAACTATCCTCCCTGGCTCCGGTCCGTAATGCCCGGGGTGTGGAAGTCGGGACTAAAATCTACCGCATACAAAATACCCTGGCTTCGTACGTACACTTATACTGGGGCGATGGCCCACCGTGGCTGACGGATCTGCTACGTACGCTTGCTACTTCCCTTTACACGCATCCACATGGCTGAAATCAAACGGCAACGGGTCATGCGACCCGATGGAAAAGCCATTAATCTGGTCCAGCGGCGGGGACATTTGTCCTACTGCTATAATGCCTGCTGCTGCGGGCGAACCGACCGCGGGTACGCCCCGGTGCTGGTTGACGTCTACAAAAACGAATGGCTCCGCCGAAAAATGCGGAATCAGGTTCACCTGACCAAAGGCGGCTGCCTGGGGCCCTGCACGCTGGCGAACGTGGCAACCCTGCTTTTCGACGGGCATTCGGTCTGGTTTCATTCGGTCAATAGCGAATGGCACATCAAAGCCATTTTCGATTACATCGACCGCATGCTGGCCGCCGACTGCTTCCTGAGTCCACCCGCCGAACTGGCCGAATTTGTCTTTCAGTACTATACCTGGAAAGGCTCGGAAACGGCCACCCTACGCGGGGAAACGCCCTCGCCCACCGATGGAATTGTGTTTCTGACGCACGCCGATACGGATTTGCTGACTCTCAGCCGGATCAGTCTACCCGACGATTTTCCCAAAGTACTGGGACTGAGCCTGCTGGCGATCAAGACCGAAGCCCACATGGCTCAGTTGCTGGAACGGGAGATTGGAGCGGCTCAGGTAATTATTTTGCGGATTCACGGACGGCCCAGTAGCGTACCTGGTTTTCATGAACTGGTGAAGCGGGCCCAGCAGAATCAACAACATTTGATTGTCATCAGCGGTACGGGCGAACTCAACCCGGAATTTGCGGCGGTTTCTACGGTATCTCCGGCCATTCAGCAGGATGCCTTATCCTACGTGCAGGCGGGCGGAGCGGGGAATTTTACGTCGCTGCTGTACTACCTTTCCGATCACTTGTTGCTGACGGGGTACGGAGCCGACCTGCCCCAGACGCTGCCCGAGCACGGCCTTTACCATCCCGACTTACCCGAAAATGCGGAGCTGAGCGACTGGCAAAAGCACTACGATCCCCAACAGCCGACGGTCGGGATTACCCTTTACCGTTCGCACTGGATCAGTGGGAATACGGCGTTCGTGGATGCTCTGATTCGTTCGCTGGAAGATCGCCAGATCAATGCCCTGGCAGTGTATACTTCTTCCTTGAAAGCGATCCATCCCGAAACGGGCCGCCCGCAGGCCTTTCAGTTTTTCGACCGCACGACGGGCGTAGCCATTGATACACTGATCAATACGGTTTCCTACGCCATGACGGATGCCGATCAGCAAGGTTCGTCCGGGGCTTTACGTAAGCTCAACGTACCGATTTTGCAAGCCATCACGAGTGGGATGAGTCGTGTGCCCTGGGAGTTGTCGAGTCGTGGCCTGACACCCCTCGATACTGCCATGAACGTTGCCATTCCCGAATTTGACGGGCGTATCATCACCGTTCCCATTTCTTTCAAGGAAAAAAACGGCGATACCACGGCGTATGAGCCTGTCCCCGACCGCATCGAGCGGGTAACCGGAATCGCTCAGCGACTGGCCCGCCTTCGTCATACGCCGAACGCTCAGAAACGGGTCGCTTTCATTTTTACCAATTCCAACGCCAAAGCTTCCCAGATTGGGAATGCCGTCGGACTCGATGCTCCAGCTTCCCTGCTGGCGATGTTACAGGCCATGCAGGATGAAGGATATACCCTGGAAAATCTGCCGACCACGGGTACGGAACTGATTCACCAGCTCATTGACCGCTGTTCGTACGATGAAACCTACCTGACGCCCGAGCAACTCGCACAAGCAGTGGGACGCGTATCTACTTCGCAATACACGCAGTGGTTGAAAGAGTTACCCGAACCGCTCCAGCAGAAAATGCTCAAGCAATGGGGCCCGCCACCGGGCGAAACCTACGTACACGAAGGAAAGATTTCATTAGCTGGTATCGAGCTGGGAAATGCCATCGTGCTGCTTCAGCCACCCCGGGGGTATGGCATGGACCCCGATGCCATTTATCACCAGCCGGACCTGGCTCCGACACACCATTATTACGCCGTTTACCGCTGGCTCCGGGATGTCTGGAAAGCCGATGCTCTGGTGCACGTGGGTAAGCACGGTACGTTGGAATGGCTGCCGGGTAAAGGGATGGGCTTGTCGGAAAACTGTTTTCCCGACGCGATTCTGGGTGATTTACCCCTGTTTTATCCCTTCATTATCAACGATCCCGGCGAAGGTTCGCAAGCCAAACGCCGGGGGCACGCCGTTGTTGTTGACCACCTGACGCCGCCCATGACTACCGCCGACCAGTACGGCGAACTGGCTCAACTCACGCAACTCGTGGATGAATATTATCAGGTAGAAATGCTGGATCCGTCCAAACTCCCCCTACTCCAGCGGCAGATCTGGGAGCTGATTCAGCGGACGAATCTGGATACGGATTTGTCGGCCCTGCTGAGTCGCGACCATGGCGATCACAAACATGACTGGGACGATGAACTGACGCCCGAAGGCGTACCTGTAACGCTGACGGAGATGGCAGGTAAGGACATTGCCCACTTGATTGAAGACATTGACGGCTACCTCTGCGAACTGGGAGCCGCTCAGATTCGCAATGGCTTGCACACCTTGGGGCAAGTACCCGAAGGCGACGCTCTGGTCGATTTATTACAGGCCATGACTCGCCTGCCCAATCAGGATTTCGCCAGCTTACCCGAGACGATTGCGGACTTGTTCAACCTTGATTTTTCACATTTACAGGAACACAAAGGACAGAAACTGTCGCAGGTTGACCCACATTTTCAGGAATGGGCGGGCCGTCCCATCATTACGGCGGCGGATGCTCTGGAAGTGATCGATGAGATGAGTAATCACTTGTTTCGGGTACTGCTTCAGCATCGGTTTCAGCTGTTGCAACTCGATGCAGTACTTTTTGAAACCTTCCAGCTTCCTCCGGCCCAACTCGATCGGTTGCGACCCGTCTTGCAGTACGTGTGTGAACAGCTAGTACCGAACCTGACCCGAACGGACGAGGAAATTTCTAATTTGCTGCACGGTCTTTCGGGCGGGTATGTTCCCGCCGGTCCGAGTGGGGCTCCTACCCGGGGCATGGCTCATATCCTTCCGACCGGACGCAATTTTTACGCCGTCGACCCCCGGGCTCTACCCTCGCAGGCGGCCTGGGAAGTGGGGCAGCAACTGGCCCGCGAGGTACTCGAACGACATAAGCGGGAATCTGGAACTTACCCCGAAAGCGTAGGCATCAGCATTTGGGGGACGAGTGCCATGCGAACCCACGGCGACGACGTGGCCGAAATTCTGGCTCTGCTTGGTGTACGACCCGTTTGGCAAACCGAGAGCCGCCGGATTACGGGCGTTGAAATCATTCCGCTGGCGGACTTGGGAAGACCCCGAATCGATGTCACGACCCGGATCAGTGGGTTCTTCCGCGATGCCTTTCCGCATTTAATTGATTTACTGGATGAAGCCGTACAGTTGGTCATCGCCTTGGATGAACCGGAGGATCAGAATTTTGTCCGCAAGCATTATCTAAAGGATTTAAACCAACTACAGGATTTGCCGCTGGAAGAGGCGGAAGAACGGGCGGCGTACCGCATTTTCGGAGCGGCACCAGGCAGTTACGGAGCAGGGATTTTGCCCCTGATTAACGAAAAAAACTGGCAGAATGAAGCGGATTTCGCTCAGGCTTATCTAAACTGGGGTGGTTACGCCTACGGCAAACAGGCGGCGGGGGTAGATGCCCGACAGGAATTTCAGCAGCGGCTTTCGGGCGTGGAAGTAGCCCTGCACAATCAGGATAACCGTGAACACGACATTTTCGACAGTGATGACTACCTGCAATTCCACGGCGGCATGATCGCAACCATTCGCAGCCTGACCGGCCAACAGCCCAAGCATTACTTCGGCGACTCGCAAAACCCCGCCCGACCCGTGGTGCGAGATTTGAAGGAAGAAGCCCTGCGGGTATTCCGTTCACGGGTGGTGAACCCGAAATGGCTGGAAAGTATGCAACGCCACGGCTATAAGGGCGGTCTGGAATTGACGGCCACGGTCGATTATCTCTTCGGCTACGACGCCACGGCCCAGGTTCTTGAAGACTGGATGTACGAAAACGTAGCTCAAACCTACGCCCTCGACCCGCAACTCCAGAGTTTTCTGCGGGAAAGTAATCCGTGGGCCTTGCAGGCCATTACTGAACGCCTGCTCGAAGCCGCTCAACGAAATCTGTGGGAGGAACCTTCGCCGGAAACCTTACACGCCTTGCAACAACTGTATGAATTAAGTGAGGGAATGTTGGAAGGTCGGTCAGAATAAAACGTTCCAGGGGTTACATCCATGGCTAAGTATATTGAACTCCTTCGGAATTATGCACTTTTAAAACCTGTAATCTCTACTAAAACCTTTTGCCGTCATTCAGATTCCGTATGCCTGAATTCGTGGCGGTCGTTTCAACCCCGGAGGGGTTCCATATACTTAGCCCCGTATGAAATGCGGGGTACGAACAGTTTTTATCGGGAAGAGACGTCACCGTTGATCAACAGATTAACTTATTAGAGAAACGTCCAAATCAGAACTTATAACTTGCCTCGAAATCACCTCTCGCAATCGCTCTTCGTGTTCATCGCTCCATTGTCCTAATGCAGCAATTACTGGGATTAATGTTTTCCCGAAATCAGTCAGGCTATATTCTACTTTTGGCGGTACAACGGGATAAATTTTTCTCGTAACCAATTCGTGATCTACTAATTCTTTCAACTGAATATTCAAAACCCTGCGTGACGCATCGGGGATTTTGCGTTGCAGTTCGCTTGGGCGTTGATGACCTTCGTTGATAAACCACAGTAAACGGATTTTCCATTTGCCGTAAAGTACTTCCCCGATCAGATCAAGCCCACAATTCAGGTTTGGTGTTGTCTTTCTCTCATACATATTACAAAATTAATGTACGTCTTAGCTAGTGCAATAGGGGATCAATTTATCCCTATATGAATCGTAATTCCGTACTTGTCTAAACTTCATTTACCCTCCAATTTTGTCCTATCATCAATTCTAAGAAAAGGACAAATACCATGGAACAGTCTAATTTCAACAGTGAGTTATCAGGTAAGATTGCCGTAGTAACAGGGGGTACAAAAGGAGCCGGAAGAGCCATTGCAGAACGGCTTTTACAAGCGGGTGCAACCGTTATTATTACCGCAAGAAATGCACCAGAAGACAAAAACGACAAGTTGCATTTCATTTCCGCTGATTTAAGTAAGGCAGAGGGATCACAAAAGGTGGTAAGCGAAGTACTAGCAACGTATGGCAGAGTAGACATCCTAGTCAATAACCTGGGTTCTTCCGAAACACCCGCTGGTGGTTTTGCCGTATTAAGTGATCAGGATTGGGAATCAACCCTACAAGCTAATCTGCTCGCTCCGGTTCGACTGGACAGAGGGTTTTTGCCAAAAATGATCGATCAAAAAAGTGGCGTTATCATTCACATCGCTTCGATCCAAGGCAAGCTGCCACTCTACGAATCCACGTTGCCTTACGCAGCAGCCAAAGCAGGATTAAGAAACTACAGTAAAAGTTTATCGAACGAAGTTACCCCTAAGGGTATTCGGGTGCTGACGGTTTCGCCAGGCTGGATCAACACGACCGCATCGGTAGCCTGGCTGGGTGAACTTGCAAGAAATGCGAATAGTACAGTAGCAGAAGCTCAACAAAGTGTCATGGATGCCTTGGGCGGAATACCCTTCGGAAGACCGGCAGAACCTGAAGAAGTGGCAGAATTGGTTGGTTTTTTGGTTTCACCCAGAGCAAGCTATCTCAGCGGGACAGAATTTGTCATTGACGGTGGAACGGTACCTACTATTTAACAACATAAAAAAATGAACTTACCGAAAGTAGTAGCCGATTTAGTCGAAACGCAAAACAGCTTTGATAGTGTTGCGTATACTCATTGTTTTTCTGAAACTGCCGTCGTTTTTGACGAAGGAAAAACGCACCATGGAAAAAAAGAAATAGAACAGTGGATTGCCGATTCAAATGAGCGATACAGGGCTACAATGAAACCCATCAGCTTTGAAGAAAACGAAACGGAAAGTTTTTTAAAAGCAGAAACATCCGGAAATTTTCCAGGAAGTCCTATTGTATTAACTTACCACTTCGTAATAACCAATGATTTAATACAATCGTTGAAAGTTACAGGATAAAAACGAGCGATTCATTTTAGCCGTTCCTGTGGGAATGGCTAAAATGAATCGCTCGTTTTACACTTCTAGCAACGAAAAAGTAGAAAAGCATGTCTCTACCGTTGTTGGTGTTTGACGTAGCGTTACCAACAACCAGATAATCCACGGGTTGTACCTATTGAACCTTCTTACAACGTCAACCGCTGTCCATTCTTTAGCAAAACCGCTTTCAACTCCCCATACGGTAATCGTTGCGGACTAATATTCTTATCGATCGAAAGCACCGCCGCCGTCGCCGCCGATTCACCCAAAATCATGAATACCGGTTCCATCCGGATGGAACCATAAGCAATGTGCGAACTGGATACGCAGACCGGCACCAGCAAATTCGAACATTCCTTCTCTTTGGGTAAGATCGAGCCGTAGGCAATGGAATAGGGTTGTTTCGGGTGTACCCCAATGTCGCCTTCGTTTTGTACGTACCCTTCGGGCGTGACATACCGCTGGGCGTTGTGGGCATCCAGCGAGTACGAGCCCATACCAATCGGGTTCGGTACGGTCGTTTCCCCCAATGCATCCGCCTCCTTCATCACGTATTCCCCTAACATTCGGCGGGCTTCGCGAACGTAAATCTGATGCGGCCAGTAGTTGTTATCGGTAAACTCATCTTTGGCCAGCCCCCACTGACTCATCTCCTTACGTACGTCTTCCGGCACGCGTGGATCGTTGGCCATAAAGTACAGCAGGCCCTGCTGATACCGTTGATGGTCCTGAATGATCTGTCGCCGCCGCTCGTACGTGGCCTCGGGGTAATCGTAGTTTTTACCAATATAGTCACTGCTGAACGGGCCGTGATTGTTGGTATCCGTTTTACGATTGGGAATGGGATCAAACTTCTGGAACGTCTCCCGCCAGCCGCTGTCAAATACCCGGCCCAGCAGTTCATACCGGGCGGGATCGTAACCTTCGGGTTTGGGAAAGGGTACACGGTTGTCGGGATGGTTACTCATGCACATCCGGAAGCAATACGCCTGAATTTTAGAATCCCCCTCACCCTTCTGCCCCGGCCCTTCGGCAGCAATTTCCGGTAACAAGCCACTCTTCGGATCACCGGGTACTTTGTACGGACTCACCTTCGCTTTGAAGTAATGGCCGTGCTGAAATACGTTGGGCTGCACGCCATTCCAGGTTTCACCGTAGACGCGGTTGGCTTCACGGCCCACGTGATACTTCACGCCCGCCGCCGCCATCAGGTCGCCTTCGTACGTAGCATCGATGAAGCGTTTGCCCTCGTATACCTGTCCACTGAGCGTCCGAAAAGACTGGATTGCTCCGCCTTTTTTCGTAAGACCTTTGGTCGAACGGTCCAGCCACTCTTCGCGATACACCGTAACACGATGTTCCCGAATCAGATCCTCAAAAATTTGTTCGGCGGCGTGGGGTTCGAAAATCCACATGGTCCGGGCGTTGCCATCAATGGCGGGGGTCCCCTGCCCTTTGTTGCCGTAGGCTTCGCGTTTTTGCCATTTCCAGGCGGAATCCTGCTGGTAATGCTGGTAAAGTCGCTGGTAAAACTGCCGTGACAATCCACCAATGACCTCTTTATTTCCCGTATCGGTGAAACCTAGCCCACCCGAGGATAAGCCGCCCAAATGCTTGTCGGGCGAAACGACCAGTACCGTTTTGCCCATTTTCTTTACCTGTACGGCAGCCATGACGGCCGCCGACGTTCCCCCGTAAATAATCACATCGGCCCGGCGTACCGACGATTGAGCGTGGGTTAAAAGGGCGGGCGACAGGCATAAACTGACTAAAAAAGCTCGACGCTTCAGTTGCATACTTCCCATAGTTATAGGTTTAAAAAGAACGGATACTTATCGCTTCCGTTCCGGCACGAGTAATACGTCATCGACAATGACGTTGCCCTTTCCACTGATTTCTACGTAGGCCGTTGTTCCGGCGGGTAAGGGATAGCTGCCCAGCGAGACCCATTCCCCGGATGTCTGGCCGGCCACCTGTACCTCCGCACTACGGATCATTTGCTGCTTTTTCTGCTTTCCGTCAAAGACTTCGATACTCGCTTCGGAGGAGCGGTTTTTTACTTTCGGCACGTAGGTGTAAATCGTATACGTTCCCGCTTTCGGAATCGTAGGTTTGAAGCGGACGGACTTTTCCTGATTCGTAGTATCCATCAAAAACGAAGGACCGAAACCACCGTAGGTCTGTACCATCCAGGAACCCTTACGAGTCGTCTGGGTTTCGTGATCGCTGGTGACGAGGATGTCCGGCTGACTGCCATCGGCGTAGGGATTACTGGCCAGTTGTTTCTGTAACTGCTTGACGTCTATGGCCTGAATGGGTTGTTTGGCATCAATCGCCATTCCTGCGGCCACCGCTGCCGATTGCCCGAGCACCATAAAGACGGGTTCCATCCGGATCGAACCATAAGCAATGTGCGTAGCCGACAAACAAACCGGGACCAGCAAATTGGCCGCTTCTTTTTGCTGGGGAACGATGGCTCGGTACGAAACCGGATAGGGTCCGAAGCCGCCTTCTTCCACGTTGCCTTCATTTTTCACAAACCCGTCAATAATCAAGCGGTCGCAATTGTGCGAGTCCATTGTGTAAGCGGCCATGCCTACCCCGTCCGATACCACTTCCCGCCCCTGGCAGTGGTGCTGGGTCATGACCAGTTCACCCACCATCCGGCGAGCTTCCCGAATGTAGAGCTGATGGCTCCAGTTTTCATTATCCGTGTACTCGTCTTTAGGATAACCCCACTGCTGCATTTCCTGCCGGACACTTGCGGGTACCCGAGGGTCATTTCCCACAAAATACAACAGCCCTTTGGTATAGCTCACGTGGTCATTCCAGATCTTCGTCCGAGTCGCGTAATCACCGTCCGGATAGTCCCAGTTCATCCCGATCATATCCGTCGAAAATCCGTTTCTATTGTTGATGTCGGTTTTACCATTGGGCATCCGGCTCCAGATGAACATATCGTTGAGGGCTTTCCAGGACCGCTTTTCGATGATACGAAGCAGTAATTCGTACCGTTTGGGATCGTAATCAGCGGGTTTGGTAATGGCAATCCGGTTTTCCGGTTGGTTCGTCAAACAAATGCGGAAGTTATAGGCCTGTACTTTTTTGTCCCCCGAGCCGATGGGTGCGAGTTGGGTGGAATTAATCCCCCAAAGCAATCCACTTTTCGGATCGCCGGGAACCACGTAGGGGTCCATTTTCTCGGGCATCTGATGGCCGTTCATCACCTGTACGCCGTTAAACGTTTCGTTGTACCGACTATTAGCTTCCCGTCCGACCACGTACGAAACGCCCGCCTTAGCCATCAGATCGCCTTCGTAGGAACAATCGATGAACATTTTAGCCTGAATCGTCCGGTTGGTCGCCGCCGAGGGCTGATTCGATTTTTCCAGCGTGATTTGATTAATCACGTTGTTTGTCTTTTTGACGCTGGCGAGTCGATGCTCGTATACTACCGGAACGTCGCCCCGTTTACAGTACGCTTTGAATAAATTTTCAGCCACACTGGGTTCGAAAATCCACTGTTCAAATTTTCCGTAGTGCTGACCGATGCGGCGGTAAAAGTCATTCGCCAGTCCCGTAATGGCGTACTTATTGCCAATATCCGTATAGCCCAGGCCGCCCGAGCTCATCCCCCCCAAATGGCGGCCCGGCTCAATGAGCACCACCGTTTTACCCATTTTTTTGGCCGTATACGCCGCAATGACTCCCGCGGAAGTACCCCCGTAAATACAAATGTCATAGGAAGCATTTTGGGCAAGGGCCAGTCGGCTCACCATCAGCAGGAAGAATACCCATCCAATCGTTTTTTTCATCATAGCTTCAAGCAAATTCAAAGACCCGGAGCTTATCTCCGGGTCAGAAGTCTACATTAATACCCAGGATTTTGGTCTTCGGCGTTAATCGCCCCGTTGTTGTCGAGTTCAGCTTTTGGAATGGGCCACAGCACGTGACTATCTTTCATCGTCTTGCCTTTGGCTTTCTGGACGAGGGCCTTCACCTGATCGACGCCCAGCCGTTTCATATCATTCCACCGCTTGCCTTCAATCATAAATTCGTAAGCCCGTTCCTGCAATACAGCTTCACGAAAAGCCTGAGCACTTAGTCCGGCGTAATCTACAGCCGCGTTGGCCGTTGCGATGTCCGCTCCGTAGGCCCGGCGACGTACCTGGTTGACGGCCTGATAGGCCTCGGGTGTGGGACCGCCAGCGGCCTGACTCGCCGCTTCGGCGTAAATCAGTAACGCATCGGCGTACCGGAGCAGGGGTAAATCATTGCCGCTGGCATTGGCCGCTACCGAGGCCGGATCTTTGAACTTCCGGAACTGATAGGGTTCGTTAGCAGGCAAAGTCACGATCTGACCCGTGGTTCGGTTGACGTACTGACCGTAAATATTGAACTCTTTTCGTAAATCTTTCGCGTCCCAGTTGGCAATCAGCGGAAAGGTCTGACGGGCGTAGATGGTGCGGAAGCCCGGTGGTGAGTACTGCGTATTTTCCGCGTGGATGTAGAGCAGGTACTGAAAACCCTGCCCGCCCGTGGAGGAATACTTCAACGAGAAAATATCCTCCGAACTCGTCGTTACTGTTGCTCCGTAGATCTTTTCGAAATCAGCTACCGTCGTCACCGGCACCAGCGAGTACGCCTTGCCGTCCATCACTTCCTTGGCTTTATCCCGGGCCTGCGTCCAGTTCTGACGCGTCAGGTACACATCGGCCAGCAACGTTTTCGCCGCCCAGCTCGTCGCCCGTCCCGCCACGGCGGGCGTCGCGGGCAGGTCGGTTTCAGCAGCGGTTAGATCCTCCAGAATGAGTTTATATACCTCATCGACCGACGAACGGGGTACGTCATTGGAAGCCGTGGTCGAGGTACGAATCGGTACCCCACCCCAGTTCCGAACCAGATCGTAATACACCAGTGCCCGCAGGAACCGGGCTTCGGCGAGCAGACCTTTTTTCTCGGTTTCATCCATGGCAATGGCGGGAATGCGTTCCAGAGCAATGTTGGACCGAAGAATGGCCCGGTACGCCTGCGACCACACCCCTTCTACCCGACCGATGTTAGTACCGTCCAGTCCCTGATACTCACTGATGAAGGCATACGAGCCGCGACCGTTGGCGTAGTCCGTATTGGCTTCCTGTTCTAGCAAATAGATCATTCCGTAATAACCCGTACTCCGCAAGGCATCGTAAATGGAATAGATTGCGGAACGGGCATCCGTTGGCGTTTGGTAAAAATTTTCTTCGGTCAGGCGATCGACCGGTACTTCCTGTAAGGTCTTCTGGCAGGAACTAAGGGCTGTGACCACAGCCATTATGCAAAGTATCTTTTTCATAGCACTTGGGCTTAGCATTAAAAGGCAAGGCTTACGCCGCAGGTATAGGTTTTAGCAACGGGATAACTGGTCTGGTCAATTCCGACCGTAATGGAGGCTGCTCCACCCCGGCTACTCACTTCGGGATCATACCAGGAGTACTTGGTGAAGGTCAGCAGATTTTGGCCACTCACGTAGATCTGAGCGGATTTCAACCAGTTGACGCTCCACTTCGTCAGCGGCAGGGTGTAGGCCAGACGAATGTTTTTCAACCGTAAGAACGACCCATCCTCCACAAAGCGGTTGGATTCCCGGAACGTAGAGCCAATGCTGACTTTCGGGTTTTTCGCCGCCGGATTGGAGTTTTCCGTCGTCCAGCGATCCAGCGAGCTTCGTACCTGATTTTCGCCGAAGTTGAAGGCATTCGCCTGATTTGACAGGTTGAAGTTGAAAATATCCGCTCCCTGAATGCCCTGCAAAAACACGTTCAGCGTGAAGTTTTTGTAGGAAAAATTATTGGTGAAACCGTAAATGAAATCGGGATTGGGATTGCCGATGATGGTCCGGTCCAGGTTATTGAGGGTACCGTTGCCGTCGAGATCCTTGTAGCGAATCGCTCCCGTTTCCGTCAGTCCATCTTCCACGTAGCCAAAGAAAACACCTACGGGTTCGCCCTCGCGGATCAGATTTACCGAAACGTTCAGTGGAATATCGAGTGAATTTCCGAACACATCACTACCCCCAGCCAGTTTGATTACTTTGTTACGATTAGCAGCAAAATTCAGGCTCGCATCCCACTTAAAATTACCCGTCAGGATGTTTCCACCCAGATCCAGTTCCACGCCCTGATTGCGAATGGTGCCCAGGTTTTGTATTTGATTGACGTAACCCGAAGAAGTAGGCAGGGGCACATTTGCCAACAGGTCGTTGGTGTTTTTGCGGTAGTAATCCACGGATAAGCGGAGACGTTCCTGGAAAAACCCGAAGTCCAGACCCAGGTTGGTTTGCATCGTAGTCTCCCATTTCAAATTCGGGTTTGGTTTCGTTGCCCCCGGAGCAAACCCCGTATACAGATCATTGCCGTAAATGACTTGCAGGGATTGAAGTGTATTGAGTGTCTGGTAGGGATTAATAGCCGTACTACCCGTTTGTCCCCAGCTGGCCCGTAGCTTCAGATTGGAAACAAAAGTCAGGGGTTTGATGAATTCCTCTTCACTAATCCGCCAGCCCAGGGCCGCCGAGGGGAAATAGCCCCATTTATTGGAAGCTCCAAACCGGGACGAGCCATCGGCCCGAATACTGGCCGTCAGCAGGTAGCGATCCCGGTAGGAATAGTTGGCCCGGGCTAGTCCCGAAAGCAGTTTCCAGTCTGAAATAGTAGCTCTTGGCGTGGCAATTACACTGCCGGATTGGGGGTTATTGTTCTGTAAGACATCGCTGGTAAAGCCACTCGCCCCAAGTTCATTTTCATTGATCAGTTCGCTCTGATACGTAAAGCCCCCCGTAAAGGATAGAGCGTGAGCTTCCTGAATGGTTTTGCTATAGGTAAGAATGTTTTCGTTGAGAAAGTTAGTTCGCGTATAATAGTTGGTACTACCCGATCCCGAAGGGGATGCCTTAAAAAGGCGGGGTGAGTAATAATCCCGTCGGGAGTTTGCGTAATCGACCCCGGCGGATACGCGAAGGCTTAGTCCCGGGATGAATTCGTAAGTCAAGCCTAGGTTAGTCAGAATCCCACTCCCCGCCGTTTCGTCTTTCCGTTCCAGAGCTAAAGCCACGGCATTTTCAGCGGCGTTCGGACTAAACGAATAGGGTACTACGTTCGAATAATTGCCATTGGCATCGTAGGGAGCAATCATTGGCGGGGCGGTTAACGCGGCGGATACGACTCCATTTCCCCGCGAACGGTTGTCGTTGGAAATGGCCTGCGTTCCCGTCCGGCTGAGTACGCTGGTATAGGTAAGCCGTAATTTATCGTTGATTTTCTGATTCAAATTGGCCCGAACCGAGTACCGCTTGTATCCCGAGCCGATCACAATTCCCTGCTGATCGAATAAGCTGGCTGAAACCGAGTACTGCGTTTTTTCGCTACCACCGGAAAAGGTGACCACGTGGTTTTGAATGGGAGCCGTCCGAAAGATGGCGTCCTGCCAGTCAGTACCCTGACCAAACGAAGCTACCTGATCGGAGGTGAAATACGGTTGCAAGCCATCGTTGCGGGCCCGTTCATTGGCGATTTCCGCAAATTCGCGAGCATTGAGCAGGTCAAGTTTTTTACGTACCGTCTGAAATCCGACGTAGCTATCAATGTTGACCCGGTTACTGCCGCTTTTCCCCGCCCGGGTGGTAATCAGCACCACGCCGTTGGCTCCGCGTGACCCGTAAATGGCCGTAGCCGAGGCATCTTTCAGGATTTCCATCGACTCAATATCGGCGGGGTTCAGTGTAGTCGGGCTTCCGGACAAGGCAAAACCGTCCACCACATACAGCGGTTCGTTATTACCGAGAAGCGAGTTACCACCCCGTACCCGAATGCTGATGTTGGCTCCCGGTGCTCCCGAGTTTTGTACCACCTGAACGCCCGCCGCCCGGCCCGCTAGACCCTGTACGGCATTGACCACGGGCAGTTCATTCAACTCTTTGGAACTAACCGACGCCAGGGAGCCCGTCACGTCACTCCGCTTCTGCGTACCGTAGCCAATGACCACGACTTCGGAAAGCGATTTTGTATCGGTTTCCAGTTTGACATCAATCGCACTTCGTCCGCCGATGGCCACTTCCTGCGTTACGTAACCCACATACGAGAAAACCAGCGTGGCGGCATCGTCGGGTACATTCAGGGTATACCGCCCATTGGCGTCGGTAGCCGAGCCCGTCGTGGTGCCTTTCAGGACTACGCTTACACCAGTCAAGGTTTGTCCCTGATTATCGGTAACAGTCCCTGTTACTGTTAACTTCGGGGCGGTCAGCAGCATCGTTTCCTGACTTTTGGAAAGCACAATGCGTCCCGACACGAGTCGATACTGGATGGCTAAAGGGCCTAGTAAGGCTTTCAGTACTTCTTCCAGTTTGGTATGCATGGCCTTAACCGATACCTGTTGATCAGACTGAATGACTTTGCGACTGTACACAAACTTGACGGAAGCCTGGTTCTCAATCTGACTTAAGGCCTCCTCCAGACTCACTTTCCCGGCGGGTAAAGTTACGGTACGCTCCAGCACATCCTGAACCGTATGGATGGGTTCAGCGTAACTGAAGAGCGGTACGGTTAGTAATAGCGGCAGAAAAGAACGGTGGAGCAACCAGCCCGCCAGAGCATAAGGTTTGAAGTAACGTGTTTTTTTCATAGGTCTTATTCATTTTAATAGGCACAAAACGTCCCCGCACGCCTTCCGAACGAAGGTGCGTAAGGGTTTTACTAGTGGTAGTACTGGACCACCAGAATGAGGAAATTAGATTACGTCTTTGGAGTTAATCATGGCAATCAGTTTTAGAGGAGGTAAGTAGGATAAGTCATTTATCGGCAGCCCGCACCCTGTAGCAGGATTTGAGTACCGTCGGATTGGTAGGTAGCATTCAGAGCCTGGCAAATCATACCCAGCTGCTCATAGAGGCCCAGTCCCGTGAGATCTCCGGTGAAGGGACACTGACGCAAGGCCGATTGCTTAATAAGCAGGCTAATCCCATAGCGTTTTTCGAGGCGTTCAACCACGCGAAGCAGCGGTACGTCTTTGAATCGCATCGAAACGGAGGCATCCACCACCAGGGGATTTTGAACGAGGCCCGTTTGCAGCCAGGGTTTCTCCCGCGAATACGTAACGAGCTGATTCGGTACCAGGATTACCTGATTTTGATCCTGCTGTACGGAAACTTTACCCGTAACGACCTGCACCTGTACGTAGCTTTGTTTAGGCTGATGCCTCACCCAGAAGCTCGTCCCTAACACCTTCGTCTCCAGCGAACCGGTGTGCACCAGAAAAGGCTTTTCAGGATTTTTGGTAATTTGAAAGAAGGCGGTTCCCTGTAGGTCTACTTCCCGAAGCTTTCCAGTGAAGGTTGACGAATATCGCAGGCTACTTCCTTGCAGCAGCGTTACCTGACTCTGGTCGGAAAGGGTGAGCGTTTGCGGTCCACGAGCGGTAATTAGCGGAGCCGCCGTATGAAACGCCAGTTGTCCCGAATTCACGGACGACTGCGTCCAGAACCAAAGGCCAATGGATAGTACTAGTAGTATCGATGCGGCCACCCCCACGTACCATCCGGCTTTTCGGAGGGGCCGGATCTGAATCTCCGGCTCAGGTTCATCGATACGCTCACGAATCGTCGACCACAGCTTGGCTTGCAAAGGCGGGCGTTCCGCCGCGGGAAGTTCTTCCTGCGAATCGGCTGCCAGGCGGTCGTACCAGGCGTGGATACGCTGCTGTTCTTCGGCGGTGGCTTCGTTACGCTGGTAGCGTAGCAAAAGCTCCTGAAATTCTTCCGGGGTCATACAAGCAGTAGAGAGCCTTGAGTGCCGCTCCTATCTAACAAGTCGGATGTGCGAGGATTTGACCTAAATCGTTTTAAAATTTCTACGAAAGTTTATATAAAAAGGCTTGATACCCACTGAAATTCTTGCCTTCGTTCAATTACCGGTTGGTGAGAATGAGATAAAGCAGCGTGCCCAGTAAATGATCCTGGTAGTGCGTACGGAGAAATTTGACGGCTTTAGTAAGATGATACTCTACGGCTTTTTCAGAAAGCTGAATGTGGTGGGCAATTTGGGTGACGGACCAGTTCTCAAAATAACTCAGGGTAAACACCTGGCGGGACTTTTCGGGCAGGGTTTGCAGTGAATCTTCCAGAGCCGAACGTAAATCATTCAGGATAATGGCCTCTTCCGTGGACGAATCCTCCGTTGATAAGAAGGACTGGTAATAGCTTAGATACTGTTCCCGCGTGACCCGAGCTCTGATCTGATCGATAACGGCGTACCGAACCGCCGAAAACAGGTAATAACTCAGCCGATTGATGGAGACACTCGCCTTTCGTTCCCAGAGTTTTACGAAAATATCCTGCACCATTTCTTCGGCCACTTCACGATCGTTCAGTTTACGGTACGCCACCAGAAACATCGGATACCAGTACTGGGAATAGATGGCCTCAAAAGCCATCAAACTCCCCTGCTGGAGTTCGGAAATCAACTTTTGTTCATCGATCATTCCTGTTTGCATGGCGTGAGTAGTAAATTAACCAATCGTCCGAAACCCCGATCAGAGCGTTTTGAATGGTTAAAATTATATATAATGTTCGTATGTTTATACGTAAAAAGAGTATTAAATGTATCAACCCTACACGGGTTACGGTTTCGTTTCTATTTTTAGACGGATCTGCGTACCGGCTCGTCTTTCTGCGGACGTATGCAATCCTTTGAAGTTATATCTTACCTTTAAGACCTTCTTTACCTCAAACCAACGATGACACTATCTCGACGTACCTTTTTGCAGCAGTTGGGCATGCACTCGGCTCAACTGGGTTTGCTTTCTACGCTTCCAGCCTGGCTGCCAGCCCCTGGAAACGCCCTTTCCCGTAGTACGCCCGAAGCTCAGGGCGTTGCTTCACAGGGCATCCTGGATTTCATTGCAACCGTTGAAAAGGAAAAACTCAACGTACATAGCCTGATGGTGCTGCGACACGGGCAGGTTATCGCCGAAGGCTGGTGGGCTCCGTACGCGGCTGATCTCAAGCACACGCTCTATTCGCTCAGTAAGAGCTTTACTTCTACGGCCGTTGGATTAGCAGTAGCCGAAAACCGGCTTCGGGTAGAAGATCCGGTCATCAAGTTTTTCCCCGAAGATCTTCCCGCAACGGTCAGTCCAAATCTGGCCGCCATGCGAATCAAGGATTTGCTGACCATGTCTACCGGACACGCGAAAGATACGACGGGTCCCATGGCCGAAAGTCCGAATTGGGTGAAGGGTTTTCTGGCCCAGCCCGTTGAACATCAGCCGGGTACGCACTTCGTCTACAACAGCGGAGCTACGTACATGCTTTCGGCCGTTGTGCAGAAGCTGACCGGACAAACTTTACTTGATTACCTCACACCCCGGCTCTTCAAACCCTTAGCCATTGAAGGGGCCGACTGGGAAGTAAGTCCGCAGGGCATCAACACGGGTGGCTGGGGCTTACGGGTTAAGACGGAAGACATTGCCAAATTTGGTCAGTTGTACCTGCAAAAAGGCGTCTGGAAAGGCAAGCGGCTGATTACCGAAGCCTGGATTGATGAGGCTACGCGTTTTCAGGTACAATCCTCGGGAGGTAGTCGTCCCAAAGAAACCAACGACTGGCTACAGGGTTACGGCTATCAATTCTGGCGGTGCCGCCACGAGGGGTACCGGGGAGACGGGGCCTTTGGTCAGTACTGTCTGGTATTGCCCAAGCTCGACCTCGTCATTGCCATGACCAGCGAAACCAGTAATATGCAGGGCATTATGGATGCCGCCTGGAACCACATTCTGCCATCCGTGGGCAAGTCTAGTCCGGCCTCCGCCCAATCGGCTTTAAAAAAACGGCTGGCTTCTCTACGACTACCGCTGGCTGAGGGGACGTTTAGCTCCCCCTTGAGTGAACAAATCAACGGGAAAACCTTTCAGATTCAGGAAAATTCGCTGGGTATTCAATCCGTGCGAATGGACGTGAAGAAGGATTCCGTTCAATTGACGCTCAAGGATACCCAGGGCGAAGACCGCATCGAAGCGGGTTTAAGTCGTTGGAAATTCGGTCGTACGGATTTATCCACGACTCCGCTCAAACTTACCCAAACGCCCGTTCCCGGTGAAACGGTCACGCCTATTGCCACGAGCGGAGCCTGGCGAAACGAGAATACCTTTGATTTCCTGGTTCGATTCATCGAAACCGCTCATTACGAAATCATTTCCTTGCACTTTGAAACGGGGAAGGTACAGGTCAAATTCCAGCGAAGTCTTTCCATCCTCGATGGTAAACCCGACCGCCGACCTACGTTAGAGGGAACACTCACGGCTTAATTGATCAAACCCGAGGGCAGGCTGCGAAAGCGTTTGCCCTTTTTGCTTCTGACTTCGTTACCGAATGAAAACTATATTCTTCGTTTGCTTTTTTCTGCTGGGTATGCTGAACCTTCAGGCCCAAAAACCCGTCCGACTGGCCGTAGCTGGTATCACCCACGGTCACGTCCCCTGGATTCTGGGTCGAAAACCGCTGGGCGACATCGAACTGGTGGGCATCTCCGAATCCAATATGGACCTTTCGAAACGCTACGCTGAACGATACCACCTGGATTCCAAACTTTTTTACCGCGATCTGGTACAAATGCTGGATGCCGTCAAACCCGAAGCCGTCGTGGCCTTTGGATCCATTTACGAGCACAAAGCCGTCGTGGAGGCCTGTGCTCCCCGGGGCATTCATGTCATGGTGGAAAAACCGCTGTCTACCAACTTAGCGGATGCAGAACAAATGGCCTCTTTAGCCCGGAAGCATCAAACGCTCTTACTAACCAACTACGAAACGTCCTGGTACCCCAGCATTGAAAAAGCTTATCAGCTCGTTACTGATAGCAGTACCGTGGGAACGTTTAAGAAAATGGTGGTACACACGGGACACGAGGGTCCGAAAGAGATTGGTGTCAATGCCGAATTCTTTAACTGGCTGACGGACCCCGTACAAAATGGCGGTGGTGCCCTGATTGATTTCGGCTGCTACGGAGCCAACCTAATGACGTATTTCATGAAGAATGAAACGCCGCTGTCGGTCACGGCGGTTACGCGACAGTTCAAACCCCAGATTTATCCCAAGGTGGACGATGAGGCCACGATTGTGATCGAATACTCCTCGGCTCAGTGCATTGTACAGGCTTCCTGGAACTGGCCTTTCAGCCGAAAAGATATGGAAGTCTACGGCGATGCGGGCTACGTCATTACGGAAAATACCACGGATTATACAGTCCGTTCTCGTTCGCAAAAAGAGCAGAAACGACGCATTACGAAACAGGAATTGCCCGTTTACGACGATCCGTTTGCTTATTTTGCCGATTTGATCCGGGGAAAAATCAAACCTCATCCGCTGTATTCGCTGGAAAACAACGTGCAGGTGGTACGTATTCTCGAAGCCGCCCGGGAGTCGGCCCGTACGGGAAAGACGGTGCAACTCCGAAAAAAATAAGGACGTATTTTCCTGGAAATCCAGCCTGAGGCAAGGAAGTGACTTTTCCCCGGATGGGGCAAGCCCGGTCCTGCTTCGTCGTTTACAGCCCTGCAATCAGGAGCCCTACCCTTTTTATATCGTATTATTTGTGTTTATTAGCTTATGACTTCTTCCCCCGAAAATCAGTGGTTAGGTCACCCGAAAGGCCTGTTTGTGTTGTTTATGACCGAGCTGTGGGAACGCTTTAGTTTCTACGGCATGCGGGCCATTCTGGTACTGTACCTGACGGCTTCCGTGACGGGGCTGAATCCCGGTCTGGGCTGGACCAACGCCGAAGCCCTGACCTTTTATGGCTGGTACGGCTTCAGTGTGTACATGGCCAGCTTGCCCGGTGGTTACCTCGCCGACCGCTTTCTGGGCCAGAAGAAAACCGTACTGATCGGAGCTCTGCTTCTGGCGATTGGCCATTTGATTCTGGCGATTCAGACCATGTGGGCTTTTTACCTGGGTATCTTTCTAATTGTACTCGGCGTGGGACTTTTGAAACCTAACATCTCGACGATGGTGGGGGGACTGTACGCCCAGCACGATCCTCGCCGGGATAAAGGCTTCACCATTTTTTACATCGGGATCAATCTGGGAGCGGCTTTTGCTCCCATCATGGTGGGCTGGGTTGCCTATCAGTACGGCTGGCATTATGGCTTTGCCCTGGCCGGCATCGGCATGCTGTTGAGTTTGATTCTGTACATTCAGGGCCAAAAACACCTGGCAGAAGTCGGTAATTTTCTCGGCAAAAGTTCTGATCTGGAGGATCGCACAAAACTTAACCAACCCCTCACCCGCGTGGAAAAAGACCGGGTCTGGGTACTGATGCTGTCGTTTTTGATTGTGATCACCTTCTGGGGAGCGTACGAGCAGGCCGGCGGTTTGATGAATTTATACGCCGAACAAAAAACCTACCGGCAGTTTATGGGTATGGAGATTCCGGCGTCCTGGTTTCAGTCCCTCTCCGGTATCTTTGTCATTACGCTCGGTACAGCCGTGGCCAATTTCTGGGCCCGTAATGCTCGCAAGGGTCGGGAAAGCTCTTCCCTGGCGAAAATGGCCATTGGTACCATGATCATGGGTTCGGGCTTTTTCTTCATGACGGCCGCTGCTTTGCAGGCTCAGCAAACCGGGCAGGCGGCCATGTACTGGCTGATTCTGGCGTACCTTTTCCACGTCATTGGTGAGCTGTCTTCCTCGCCGGTGGCCCTTTCATTCATTACCAAACTGGCTCCGGCTCAATACGCTTCGATCATCATGGGAGCGTACTGGGCAGCGACCGGACTAGGCGAGAAACTCGCGGGTCAACTCGGAGCCTGGTCGCAAACCTGGGGTGAACTGGAAACCTTCACTGGGATTGCAGTTTTCTGTATTTTGTTCGGAAGCCTGATCTTACTGCTCCTCAAACCGCTGAAACGACTCACGCACGGAGCGGACGATCATTTCGCCGAGACGACTCCCTAGGAAATTGATTCTAAGTTCGATCACCAAAGGAAGCGGGTGTACAATCTTGGTTAATCAAGATTGTACACCCGCTTCCTTTTTATCCCGTTTCAAAGACGTTCGAAAACGGCCTTCCGGTCTTCCCGGATTTTCTTTTGGGCGAGTTGAGCCTTTACCAGCCAGTTCAGCGAAAGGTACACAGCTCCGATACTGATGCGAACGTGTTCCTGCTTCAACTGCAACCAGACTTGCTCAGCGTCCATCGCCCGTGTGGCTTTTTCCAGGACCATCGCTACCGCGTTTCGTTTGGGCGAATGCCGAATGCCGTGCCGGCTTCCATACGCCCGAATGCGTTCGGTTATGGACAACGTATCCTTACTGTCCTTTGACTCGGTTTTGTACATCATCGGCTCCACTTTTACGGGTTGATCCGGTTTTGAGGTTCTGATTACCAAAACGATAGCTGAACGAAAGCGTAATGACGCGACTATCGAACCGGATGTTCGTGTTCAGATCCAGGTTCTCGTACCGGGCCGTTTGTACCCGGCGGCGTCCCTGAAAAATATCATTAGCCATCAGTTTCAGCGTAGCCTGCTTATTGAGAAGCTGCTTTTGTACCCCCGCTGAAATGACGTAGAAAGGCCGGGTTACGAACACGCCGTATACTGATTTGGAATTGTAGACGCCACTGAGTTCCAGGGACGCTCCCCGACCTAGCTGAAAGGAATTCTGAGCGTTGAAGGTAAAACTGGTAATGCTGTTGTCCAGATCGCCGCCCTTTTGATCGCCCTTGTACTCATTTCGAAAGACGTTGAAAAAATTGCTGGTCGTCCACCACGAGGTAGGTGACTGGGACGCCGAAAAACTGATCCCGTAGTTAATCAGACTTTTCAGGTTTTGTGGACTTTGGAAAGTGGTATTGGTCGAATCGATCTGTCCCATCATCCAGTTGATGACGTCCGAGGTGTAACTATAGTTGAGCGTCGTCGTCAGGAAATTATTGAAGGTATGCCCTAACTCCAGTGAATGCGTCAATTGCGGTTTCAGGAAGGGGTTTCCTTCGTAGTACAGAAAGGGATCCCGAAAAAACCGGAAGGGGTTCAGATCTTCATAATCCGGACGCTCGATGCGGCGGCTGTACGAAAGCTGAAGCCGGTGCTTTTCGTTCAAAGTCTGCGTCAGAAACAGGCTGGGAAAGAGTTGAAAATACTTACGAACCACCAGTGAATCGGACGTAATCTGATGCCCTTTCGTATGCGTGTATTCCCCCCGCAAACCCGCCTGTACGCTAAACGAACCAAACTCCCGGTTGAAGTTTACGTACCCCGCATGAATGGTTTCCTGATAGGTAAAATGATTAGAAGCCGAAAAATCCCTGACCCAGTTAATACCCGACAAGGTGTCGTACTTTACTTCGTTGTCGACGGTTACGTAACTGCTTTTCCAGCCCGTTTCCAGTTTCGTTTTCGTTCCCAGTGGATGCGTGTAATCGGCTTTCCCCACGTATACGTAAGTGGTGGAAGGAATATCGCCCCGACGCGTCGAACGACGACTGGTAAAGGCTCCCGTTTCATCCACATAACGCGTATCGAGCAACTGATTGGATTGAAAACCATTGGCTGAATAGTCCCAGTCGGTTGTCAGTTCCCGGCCCTGCTGTTTGAAGCGGTGGGTATAGTTGAGGTTGTAGGAAAGATTCGACCAGCGGCTGTCGTCGGTATTGGTGCTGCGGGCATCCGCCAGAGTATGACGGGTAATGGTTTGCAGGAGGTTACTGGTGTTGCCATTGTTCGCGTAGGTACCCACGTTTCCGTTGACCACCAGCCCGAGGGTATTCCGGGAATCAAGAAAATAATCTATCCCCGCTTTGAAGTTATTCGTGTACAGGGGCTCATCGGTTACGGTGTTCTGGAATGAGATGCGGCTCGGACTGCTTTCACCCGGATCGCGGAAGCGGCGGGTATAGGACAGCAACTCCTTTTCACCCCGATACGCGTGGTCGTAGCTCCCGAATACGTTCAGGCGATTGCTGCGATAATTGAGGTTCAGGCCCGTTCCGTAACGGTTCTTGCGGCTGCGGGCGACATTGGCGTACACATTGCCGTTGAAGCCGATCCTTTCATTTTTCTTCAGTTGAATGTTGATGATGCCCGAATTTCCGGCGGCATCGTACTTGGCGGAAGGGTTGGTGATGATTTCCACTTTCGAAAGAGCACTCGACGACGTTCCCCGTAACAGCGTAGCCAGTTCCTTCTGCGACAAATAAGTCAACTTTCCATTGATCATGATGGTGGCTCCCTGCTTGCCCTTGAGGGTAATGTTGCCTTCGTCGTCAACGGTAACGCCGGGAGCTTTTTCCAGTACTTCCAGAGCCGTATTGCCTTCCGAAAGAATGCTGTTTTCAATATTCATGACCGTTCGATCGATACGCTGTTCGACCAGGGGCTTTTTTGCCGTCACGGTTAAAGTCTGTAAATCCTGTTCGCCCGGTTGCAGTTTCAGCGTGGGAAGCAGCAGTTGCGGTTGCTTTTCACTCAACGTAAAGCGGGCACTTCGCTGGGGCTGGTAGCCCACGAAGCGAGCTTCTACGTAATAGGCCCCCAAGGGCATGCGGGTAAAGCCAAACTGCCCCAGGGAATCGGATACCGTTCCTTTCACCAGGGTAGAGTCGGCGGCCGAGTAGAGAGCTAGCGTGGCAAATTCAATGGCGATACCCGCAGGATCAGTCACCCGTCCCCGTAGGTCGGTCTGGGCGTAAACGGTACTCGTGATCAGCAGTAGGGCCCAGCGGATGTGTTTCAGGTAATGAGTGGGAAAAGGCATTCGATCTAAGACTTAGTAATAAAAAAAGAAAAGGCGTACTGGACCCGACCGATGGTCGGGTGAAACGGATGGGTGGCTCAAGAGCGTTAGGGTTTCGGTTTCGGCACAAACGTGGGTCGAACCCTTTTGCCGTTGATGGCGGGGGCCTCCCCTGCCGCTTGCGTCTCAGTCACTGGCGTTTTTGAGGACCTACCGGGCGTTTTGCCAGCTGGTTTCTTTTTATTCCGGCGGCCCCACCAGATCAGGAAGCCCGTAATGGGTAGACTAGCTCCGATCAGGCTGGCAAAGAAGGCCATGATTTTACCGGGTAAACCCAGAATACTGCCCACGTGAATGTCATAATTCATCCGACGAAGCTTGACGCCAAAATCCGCTTGTGAGTAAGGGCTGTCGTAAACGGTATTCCGGGGCATGGGCTTGAGCGTATGCTGATCGAACGCATAGGCCTGATGGTTATAAAACTGTCCTGCCGTGGGATAAATGGTGATGTGAATGGGCGATTTCAGATCATTCTTTTCAGGATAGTTGTAGTAAAAGCCCTGGGCTTCAGGGTGCTTGGTCAGCACCGTTGCCCAGGCTTTATCCATAGCCTGCGACTGCGTATAGAAGCGATGAGCCTGTAAGGTATCGGATTCATGGTTGGGGTACTCCGGTAAAGTTTGCCCACCCGACGTTGCCCAGTAGAGGCTCCGGCTGTACCACTCAATGCCGTATACCATGCCCGTCATGGCGATAGCTAGCAAAAAGAGTAGCGAGTAGAAGCCCAGTACATTGTGCAAATCGAGGTTGACGCGTTTGAAGGATGCTCCCCATTTGATGGTAAAGCTTTTTTCCACGGTGCTTTTGCTCCATTTTTTGGGATACCACCAAACTAGTCCGGTAATGAGTTCGAGGACAAAGATCAGTGTCGCATAATTCACGATGGGACGACCGATTTCCCAGGGCAACCACAGGAAGCGATGGCCATTTAAGATGATGCGGAAAAAATCTGCTTCGTCTTTCTGATGTACCTGCTGACGAATGATGGTTCCGGTATAGGGGTGCATTTTAAAGGTATAATGCTCGCCCTCCCAGGGCCCCACGCCGACTTCAATGGCTTTGTCCTGCTGGTAGGAAGCGTAGGTGACGTCCTTACCGGGAAGAATCGCGGCAATAACGGTCTGTACCTGCGAAGGCGTGAGAACCGGGTTTTCCTGCTGGGGGACATTGCTTTCCGGCTCCAGCAGAGACGTAATTTCTTCGTTGAACACCCAAATACAGGCCGTGATACAGACGATAAAAACGATGATTCCGGAGCCTAAGCCCAACCATAAATGCAACCAGTTATTAATTTTCCGGAAGGTCATAGCCGAATAGAATAGATTGAATGCGTTTCGGTACCGGGGGCGAGGGTAAGTACTGGGATTTACCGGATCGATAGCCATTCGCAGCAATCCCTGAAGCCTTCCCGCTACCCCATACCTTTGGTACTTTCCTGGGTAGTTGCATAAGTCGGCCTTTTCCACAGTAGAGTTGGGAAAAAAGAATGGTTGAGGTTAACAAGGGGTGGGGTATCTATAATGTATTACTTCATGTTCCGAAGATCAGGGCTGTTGGCCATCGGTTTCATACATGGCTATTCAGATGGAATCCCTCCGGGGTTAGAGATTAATTATCCCTTTTAAAGATTGTTGCAGCTAATTCAGGAAACCTGTAACATTCTTCCAGAAAAATAAAAACTTCAGGCTTCCGGGGTTTTCTATCTTTGAACGCCTGCAACCGTACAGATCAACCGCAATCCAATGGCAATCACTCTAACTACCGTTCTTCCTGCCGACTATTCCGAACTCACGGACGTTTGGGAAGCTTCCGTCCGGGCCACCCATGATTTTCTTTCCGAAGCCGACATTCAAGCATTCAGACCTTTGATTCTGAATGAATTTCTGGCGATGGTCGATCTGACCGCCGCCCGGAACGAAGTGGGCAAAATCCTGGGCTTCGTGGGCGTTGCCGAACAGAAGGTTGAAATGCTTTTTCTGCACCCAGACGCCCGCGGCAAGGGCCTAGGAAAACAATTGTTACGTCACGCGATTACCCATAAGCAGGCTACTACGGTTGACGTCAACGAACAGAATCCCCAGGCACTGGCTTTTTACGAGCACCTGGGCTTCGTCCGCATCGGTCGGTCGGAGGTAGATGGGATGGGAAAGCCTTATCCTCTGCTGCATTTAGCTTTAATAACCGATTCAATCAGCCATGAATCACCACGAGAAAGTTGAACACCTGAAAGAACTCGCCCGCCAGCTGCGTTGCCCGGAAGGGGACGAAGGCATCCAGACGGGCGAACATATGAACGTCAATAACGCTGGAATGACGGCCCGAACGCTCGAAAAGCTACAGGCCGCCGAGCGTGTCCTTGAAATCGGGCCGGGCAATGCCCAGCACGCCGCCCTGGTACTGGAAAAAGTAAAGCACTACTACGCGGTGGATATTTCGGAAACGATGGTGACCGAGGCCCGGCAACGCAACGCGGCCTGGATTGAGCAGGGCCGCATATACGTTGAGCACATCGACGGGCAGCATCTGCCCTTTCCCGATGCCTTTTTTGACGAAATTTTTACGGTAAATACTATCTACTTCTGGCCCGAACCGCTGGCGTATCTAAAAGAGATGTACCGCTGCCTCAAACCCGGTGGACGGCTACTGCTGGCCTTTGCTACTCAGGATTTTATGGAGCATTTGCCCTTTACGCAGTACGGCTTTGCGTTGTATTCCATCGATACGGCCAGCGATTTATTAACGCAGGCTCGGTTTTCCGTTTCGGATGTGCATCAGGAGGACGAAGAAATTCTAAGTAACGCGGGACACGCCGTCGTTCGTACCTTTGTGGTCGTTAGTGCCCAAAAGTAACGTAGCGTCATGTCGTACCCCTTCTCCGCCCTGGTTGGCCAGGATCAACTTACCCTCGCCCTTTTGCTTTGTGGAATCAACCCGGGTATTGGCGGCGTACTCATTCAGGGCGACAAGGGAACCGCCAAAAGTACCGCTGCCCGGGCACTGGCCGAAATTCTGCCGCCCATTCAGCGGATTGCCGGCTCCCGCTTCAATACGGAACCCGGTCAGATTCTAGACTTTGATGCGGTCAGCCAGTCTGGCGAGTACGAAATCGAAGAAGTAGCCGTACCCCTGGTAAACCTGCCTTTAGGTGCCACTGAAGATCGGCTACTGGGTCAGCTTGATCTGGAAAGCGTCCTCAACGAACGCCGCCGGGCCCTCCAGCCGGGTCTGTTGGCTCAGGTTCACCGGGGTATTCTGTACATTGATGAAGTCAATTTATTACCGGACCATTTGGTGGATGTACTGCTCGATGTAGCCGCCTCGGGCATCAATACCGTCCAGCGGGAAGGCTTGTCGGTAAGCCACCCCTCGCGGTTTGTACTCATCGGTACTATGAATCCTGAAGAAGGAGCCTTACGCCCACAGTTTCTGGACCGCTTTGGTCTGATGGTCAACGTACAGGCTCCGGATTCCATTGCCGAGCGTACCGAAGTGGTGCGTCGTCGCATGGCCTATGATCAGGCCCCGCAGGCGTTCATGCACGACTGGCAGCCCGCCCAGGTGGCCCTACGGGCTCGCATTGCTCAGGCCCGCGAGCGACTGCCGCAGGTACAGATGCCCGAGGGATTGCTCACCCTCATCAGTCAGCTCTGTACCCAATTACAGATCAGTAGCTTACGGGCCGATCTCGTTCTCTACAAAACGGCGATTACCCTGGCTGCTTTTGAGGGTCGAATAGAAGTAGAAGCCGCGGACATTAAACGAGCTGCGGAATTAGTCCTCCCCCATCGACGACGCAAAAAGCCCTTCGAATCTCCGTCCTTCCATTCGTCTGAACTGGACGATTTGATGAATACCCCACCCCCGCCGCTACCCCAGCCGGAGCCGGAAACCGAACCAGCCAAAGAAGAAGTACTGGGCGTAGCTCCCGGTGCCGAGCCCCCAGCTTTGACCGTTGAAAACCATTCGATGGAGGCGTTGAACGGACGCCGGAGTGAAATAGCCCGGACGCCCCGTGGCTTCAAAACCCAGACGGTACCGAGCACCTCTCCTACTGACCTGGCTCTGACGGCCAGCGTACAGCAGGCCCTGATCCGGGATCCGGAGACGTTTCAGCTTTCGCGGCAAGACCTTCACCAAACGATACGAACCGGAAAAACCGGACATTTCATTCTTTTCGTGGTAGATGCTTCGGGTTCCATGGCGGCTAGTCGGCGAATGGAAGCGGTGAAAGGCAGTGTACTCCGTCTGCTTACTGACGCTTACCAACGCCGTGATACGGTGGCGGTCATTGCCTTTCGGGGCGTAGAAGCTCAGTTGCTTCTGGAACCTACGCAAAGCGTCGAACGGGCGGAAGTGGCTCTGCGTACCCTGCCTACGGGTGGACGGACGCCCTTACCCCAAGCCTTACAGCTGGCTCTTGACGTATTGAAACAGCAACCCGAAAATCCCTTACTGATTATCCTAAGCGATGGCAAAGCTAACGTACCCCTGCCCGGCGGTGGCGATGCCTGGCAGCAAACGCTGGAACTGGCGACCAACCTGCGTACAATTCCCGCCCTGGTACTCGATACCGACACGGCTTACGTGCGACTGGGACGGGCGAGTGAGCTGGCACAGACCCTAGGAGCCGAATGTGTATCTTTGGAAGATTTTTCTGCCGAAACCCTTACCCGAACGGTCTCCGGACGGATGTTATAAGAGCCAAATGAATGCTTCACTTCGCCCAATTATGTTCGTGGGCACAGCCTCTGATGTGGGCAAAAGTGTGATTACCGCCGGATTCTGCCGGATTTTTAAACAGGATGGCTATTCTCCGGCTCCTTTCAAGGCTCAGAATATGTCGTTGAACAGTTACGCAACGCCCGAAGGACTGGAAATGGGCCGTGCTCAGGCCGTGCAGGCCGAAGCGGCGGGCATTCCCTGCCACACGGACATGAATCCAGTGCTGCTTAAGCCGACTACCGATCAGCGTTCGCAGGTCATTCTGAACGGGAAACCCGTTGGTACGCAGTCCGCGTATGAATATTTCCGCACGCAGGATCGGCAGGAATTATTCGCCGAAGTAACGCGGGCTTTCGACCGACTTTCGGCTCGGCACTCTCCCATCGTACTGGAAGGAGCTGGGAGCATTTCGGAGCTTAACCTGAAACACCGCGACATCACCAACCTACGCATGGCCCGGCACGCCGGAGCGGCCACTTATCTCATTGGTGACATCGACCGGGGTGGTTTGTTCGGGAGTGTCTACGGTACCATTGCTCTGCTAAGCCCCGAAGAACGGGCTTGCATGAAAGGTATCTTGGTGAACAAGTTTCGCGGCGATGCCCGACTGTTTGCCGATGGGAAACAGATGCTGGAAGAGCTGACGGGTCTGCCCGTGGTGGGTATTCTGCCCTATTTCAAAGATATTTTTATTGAAGCTGAAGACTCTCTGGCTCTGGAATACAAAAAACGAGTCGCCCAAACCCAGAAAATCAATGTAGCCGTTGTGCATTTGAATCGACTTTCAAACTTCACGGATTTCGACCGACTGGAGAATGACCCCCGCGTCCATTTGTACTATACTCGCGAAGCTGACGAACTGGCGAAGGCTGACATCGTTATTTTGCCCGGCAGTAAAAATACCATTGATGACTTGCTGATTCTGAAACAAAGTGGGCTCGATCAGAGCATTGTGCGGGCTCATCGGGCGGGCAAAACGGTCATTGGCATTTGCGGTGGCTATCAGATGCTGGGCCAGAGCGTGGAAGATCCGCAGGGCGTGGAAAGTGCTATTCCAAGTATCGCCGGACTGGGGATTTTGCCCATCCAGACGGTACTACAACCCGTCAAAACCACTGTTCAGCGGCAGTTTCGCTATCGCCAGGAATCTTCCTGGTGCACGGGCTACGAAATTCACATGGGGGAAAGTCGCCCGTTAGGACCTGAACAGCCGCTGACGGTTTTCGAAGATGGACAATCGGATGGTTACTTTCTGAATGAGCGATGCTGGGGCACGTACCTGCACGGCATTCTGGATAATGAGGTGGTAATCGAAGAGCTTTTGTCCGCATATACCACCGAGTCGGTAAGCTTCGATTACGCCGCCTACAAACAGGAACAGTATGATCGACTGGCGGATCTCATTCGTCAGCACGTAGATATGGAGCAGATTTACGCTCATTTGAAAAGCTAAGGTATGTTGCAGGGACACGGCGATGATGGGTATCAGTATGGAAAGCCCATTCTCGCGGATTTTAGTACAAACGTTTGGTACGGGGGCGAACCCGCCGGGCTAAAAGCCTATCTGTTTGACCGCTGGTCGAGCATCAATCGCTATCCGGAAGTGCTGGCTGAAAGTTTGATTGAGCGGTTATCGGTTCATCATCAGCAGGCTCCCACGCAGTTTCTGGTGAATAGTGGTACGACCGAAAGTATTTACCTCGTTGCCCAGGCTTTTGCGGGAAGTCGTACCACCATTGTGATTCCCGCATTTGCTGAATACGAAGATGCTACCCGGATGCACGGGCATACCCTGACGTTTTTGCCCTGGGAGCAAACGGAGGCCCTGCCCGAGAGCGATCTCGTTTTTATCTGCAATCCCAATAATCCCACGGGAGCCGTTTTTCAGAAGCTGGACTACTGGCTTCAAACGTACCCGCAAACGGTATTCGTCGTGGATGAGGCCTTTATTGATTTCACCCGAGCCATTGACTCCTGCGAATCGCTGATCGCGTCGTATGGGAATCTGATTATCCTGCGGTCGCTTACGAAAACTTACGCGATACCGGGCCTTCGGTTGGGTTACGTGATGGCTCAGGAAAACGGCATCGAACGATTGAAGCGGTACAAGCAGCCGTGGACCGTCAACGCCCTGGCTCTGGCCGCTGGGCATTTTATTTTCGAACACTTTGATGCCATTCAGCTTCCACTGGATCAGCTTTTAATCGATAAAGAAAAGGTGGTAACTGCCCTGCGAACCCATTCGGGACTTCGGATTCACAACAGCCATACGCACTTTTTTTTGGGGGAGACGCTCGACAATACCGCCGCTGAGTTAAAACGCTATCTGCTCGAATCGCACGGCTTACTCATTCGGGATGCCAGTAATTTTCGGGGCTTAAGTCCTCGTCACTTTCGGATCGCTACGCGTACGCCCGAAGAAAACCAGTGGCTCCTCAACGCCCTTCAGACATGGCCTTGTTAACTTTTTTTCCGCTGATTTTCGGCTACGGGCTGGATTTGGTAATCGGTGATCCGGACCACTGGCCCCACCCCATTCGGCTTTTTGGTACGACGATCTACAAGGGCGAACGTTGGTTGAATCAGGGTCGGTATCGATTCTGGAAAGGAGGTTTGTTTGCTGTAGTATTGATTATCACCGTCTTTTCCTGCTTTTGGGGACTGGAACGGTTACTCTCCGCAGGCCCCTGGTGGATTGCCGGACTGGTTCATGGCGTCTTCATCTGGTATGGGTTAGCCAATCATAACCTGATCCGCGAAGGCCAACAGGTATTTACCGTACTCGATACGCAGGGGCTGGAAGCGGGGCGTAAGCAATTATCCCGCATTGTGGGTCGTGATACGTCCCAGCTCAGTGCTCAGCAAATTCGTATTGCCGTACTGGAAACCATGTCCGAAAACCTAAGTGACGGCGTAATTGCTCCGCTTTTCTATTATGCACTGGCGGGCATTCCGGGTATGATGGCGTACAAAATGGTCAATACGCTCGATTCCATGATTGGTTACCGCAATCCGCGTTATGAGCAATTCGGCAAGGTTGCTGCTCGCATCGACGATGTAGCTAACTTCATTCCCGCCCGACTCACGGCCCTACTGATGGTACTGGTAACGACGAGCGGCCGGGGGCTCCGCTTCATTTTCCGATACGGTCATCAGCACAAAAGCCCCAACGCGGGGTATCCCGAAGCGGCTCTGGCGGGCATTCTTAACTGCCGATTCGGCGGCACTAACGTCTACCACGGCATCCGCGTAGAAAAGCCGTACCTGGGTGAACAGGAGCGAATGATTGAACCGCACGAAATCAAACGCGTAAGCTGGATCAACCACGCCTGCTGTCTGGTGATGGTGCTGGGTTGCTTGGCTTGGAACGCGTGGAAACAGGGTGCGTGGTAGAGAAGAGTAATGGGCAATGTTCACCTGTTTCCTATTTGACAACGTAATTTCTATGCTATTAAATCGTCTTTTTAGATAGTTTGGATATTAGCAATCTTATACTTCTGTAAGCACAGCTTAATATCGTTTGATTCTTCCTTATCATCCACTCGTTGACTTTTGCCGATTTCATTTATTCAGGTAATTCAATCACCGGTTTTTGGGTACTTTCAGGTCGTTCCAACAACGTTGGTGTTTCTACATACGTTTTCATAAATCCACCCTCTAGGGTAACACTCACAACCAAAAAACCTCCCAACGTAGTTTTTCAACTACATCAGGAGGTCCCTTCTATCTACGCTACTACTGGGCGGGTTTACTTTTTAATCGTATCACATCCCATCGGTCCGCATTGCATATACCAGTTTTACGTGACGATAAGCGTTAATCTCCGACCATTCATTATCGTAATTCAGTCCATACGGCCAGAAGTGACTTCCGCCGGTATTGATGACCGCATTCGGACCATCGAAGGTCTTAATAGTGGCGACGGCATTTGCTCCCGTGAAGGGTCCCGTAGACGTGTTGGAATACCAGCCCCCCGAGATGCCTACACCCCAGGTATGTCCGATTTCGTGCATGGCCGTACGCGTGTTTTGATAACTAGGATTACCCCCGAAGCGAATGTTTCCGTTGGTATTACCGTCGGCGGTCTGTACACCAGTGTTATACTCAACGGTCAGGGTTCTGGCGGGCCAATTGGCAAAACGGTTATAGCGGGCACAGGCGTCATTCATGGCACTGGTAATCCGGGCCCGTACATCATCGGGTACGTTAGACGTCGTTAAAACCCAGCCTAACTGCCCTGCTTCCTGGGCTTTAATCAAGGCCCACTGCTGGTTTTCTCCACCCCAATACCCCCATTGTTTGATCTCGGCCAGATCGTCGATCGACTGGTTGAATACATCCAGATCTTTGCCACTGTTCCGATTAATAATGCGATAATAACCATCCCCTAAGGCCAAAAATTGCCATTGTTGCTGGTTGGCTCCGGTGTAGTTGGCGATGCTAATGTCTCCACCATCGGTCGTTGAACTTTGTACCACTTCCAACGCACGTTGACTTTGCACCCCTACAATGGAATAAAATCCACCCGAAAGCTGGGTCAGCGTCCATTCCTGATTACTGGCTCCGGTTCCACCGTACTGGACAATATTAGAACCTGAAGCCGTCTGTAAACCTTCCACATCCAGCATTTTTCCGCTGCGTCGATTCACAATAAAGAACCGGCCATTCGCAGCGGTTTGCAGAGTTTCTGAGGCAGGAACGCGAGCCCCTTTAGAGCTGACTACAACGTTAGATTCAGGTTTGGGTTGGGTTAAGTTTTCTTTTTGGCAACTGGTTACCAAAGCCAGGATCGCCAGAGCGAGTCCTTTTAAACTTACTTGCGTTTTCATAGTAATAGAGTGTTATTGACATGTGGTGTACATACCCATGCTTATGTACAATGTTTGGGGTGAACAAGAGAGCATGAGAAAAGCAGTGGCTAAGCGGCTTTCTCCTGTAGCGTTATTTCCTAACGAGGAATGAAGCAGGAAGGGCGGAAGTAGTGCATCTGAAGTGATTCCATCTAGTTAGTTTTGGCGGTGAACACGATGAACAGATTTGTACTTATTGAAAACCCGCCGTACCTAAAAGCGTAAGCGGGAAGCAATCTGATGAAAAAGTTTTAGTGAAGAAATGGGGTGACTAATTTCTTCAAGGACGCTTTACAACATCAGGCATGCGTTTGATGCTCCTATGCAATTACCCTTGTTGACATACTCCATTAGTTCTAGTTTTTTATAAAAAAATACAAAAAAACATTATCGTAAGGTAAGACAAGGCCTATCCGATTGGAGTAGGAACGGCACAGATCTATAGTTTGCTGATTCGTATGACTTATCCGATTACTGCCTAGTATTGCCAAATCCACTTTTAGCATCCGGTTGGTCTGACCATCAGAATCGGTATTTTTGTGGGTCAAACTTTAGGCAATGCAGCGAATCATCATCTCAGGAGGACCCGGAGCCGGTAAGAGTACCTTACTTGAAGCATTACAGGACCGGGGGTATTCTACTTCAGCCGAAGTATCGCGACTCCTGATTCAGGAACAGGTACAGCTGGATTCCAAGCGGGTTCCCTGGAACGATCTGAGCGGTTTTGCCGGGCTGGCTTTGGAACGAATGCAAAGGGCCTATCAACAAGCTCAGGGACCGCTGACGTTTTTCGACCGGGGCATTCCTGATATTCTGGCGTATCTACGGGTGGGCAACATTCCGGTGGAACCAGAGTGGATACAGGTGGCCCGCCAATACCCTTACGCTCCCTGGGTGCTGATGGCTCCGCCCTGGAAAGAAATTTACGTCAACGACGCCGAACGCTGGCAGACCTTTGCCGAAGCCACACGGCTGTACGAAACTCTATCGGAGGTGTATCAGTCGCTGGGCTATCAGCTGATCGTACTTCCCCAGGTTTCTGTGGCTGAACGCGTGGCTTTTGTGGAAAGTATACTGGAAAAAGGATCGCTACCTGATTTTATCCCGGAGTCCGGTTTTTGTCAATCAGGCAAGCTTCGTGTTAGTGACCCGACAATTTCTTCGTAGTTTTGCGGCCCCATCCAGGTAACCGTCGTGAGGCGACGGTTTGAAAAGGGAATCCGGTGCAATTCCGGAACAGTCTCCGCTGCTGTAAGTTCTGCAAGAGTTTTGAGTGTTGCGTTTAGCGTTCTGAGTTGTTGAGAATACTCCAAACACTAAACTCAAAACCCTAAACTCCCAACATTTCCTAACAAGATACGCCACTGTACCCTCTTGGGTATGGGAAGGGGTTGGGAAGAGAACGAGTCAGAAGACCTGCCTGAGTGGTTAACCCCCGACAGCTTTCGGAAGAAAAGCTCGTACGAATCATGATGCATCCTTTGTTTACTTTTCCGCAGAAATGTATGCGGCAATGGGCTTCACTGTTGGTAGTGGCAGCCTTCACGCTGGGTTTACTGAGCCAGTGTAGTTCCACCTCTTCCGTTGCTGAACAGGGCGAAGCGGCCGTTAAACACGACTACTTTCCCGAGAAAGTCCAGATCAAACACGCCAAAGGTTTTCGGATTACCTACCGCTCGCATTATAAAGTGGTACAGATTATGAGTCCCTTTGAAAAGAGCACGGATACGGCGACCTACGTTCTCCTGCAACGCGGTACGCCCCGCCCGAAAGGGTACGAGAATAGTCAGCTCATTGAGATTCCTCTGCGTTCGCTGGTGGCAATGTCGTCCATGCATATTGGACTGGTTAGTTTTCTTGACGCCGAAGCTATTCTGGTAGGACTGGGCGATCTCAAGTACGTATCTTCCGAAAAAGTCATTGCTCGTATCAACGAAAAGAAAATTACGCAGGTGGGCAAAGATCAGACGCTCAACGAAGAAACGCTGGTCGCCATGCACCCCGATCTGGTAATGGCCGTGGGGCAACCCAATGCCCGCATGGATCGCTACCAGACGCTCAATGCCGCCGGAGTACCTGTACTGATCAACTCCGAGTGGGTCGAAACGACACCGCTGGGCCGGGCCGAATGGGTGAAGCTGCTGGCGGCGTTACTTAATCAGGAAGAACAGGTGAATCAGCGATTTGCCGCCGTAGAAAAGGAATACAATCGACTCAAATCCCTGACCCGTTCGGTCAAAACACGGCCCAGTATCATCACCGGTACCAGCTATAAAGATTCCTGGTTTGTACCCAATGGCAATAGTTACATGGCTCAGTTTTTCCGCGATGCCGGAGCTACTTACCACTGGAATGCCACCCGGGCCACGGGCAGTTTGCCGCTTAACTTCGAGGCCGTGTATCCCATTGGACTACAGGCCGATTACTGGTTGAATGTAGGCATCAGCGGACGAGATACGAAAAAAGACATCCTGGCCCGAGACGCCCGTTACGGAGATTTTAAAGCCTTCAAAACCGGCCAGTTGTATAACTACAGCAAGCGAACCAACGCCCGGGGATCAAACGATTACTGGGAATCGGGAGCTGTTCATCCGGAGCGGGTACTGGGCGATCTGATTAAAATTCTGCATCCCGAACTCCTGCCCGATTACGAACTGTATTATTACAAACAACTCCAATGACACCACGCCTGCGACTCGTGCTGGGTTTACTCCTGGCAGCAACGGTAGTTGGTTTTCTGGTGAACCTTACCCTGGGTTCCGTAGCCATTCCGCTTCGAGAAGTGGTACGTATCGTACTTCACCATGAATCCGAACAGACGGCTTGGCTATTTATCGTTGAAAAAATTCGTATTCCCAAGGCCTGTACCGCCGTGCTGGTCGGCTGGGGATTATCCGTGAGTGGGCTGCAAATGCAAACGCTTTTTCGCAATCCGCTGGCTGGCCCCTCCGAACTGGGTATTACCGCCGGGGCGGGTCTGGGCGTGGCGGCGGTGATGCTGGGTAGTGGGAGCGTTACCAGTCTATACGCCATCCGACAACTGGGGCTTTCCGGGAGCTGGCTAATTGTGGGCATGGCTTCGCTGGGTTCTGCTCTGGTACTGGGACTGGTCCTGCTCATTGCCGGACGACTCCGCGACCATGTGGTTCTGTTGCTGGTCGGGGTAATGGTCGGCACGATTACCTTTTCCGTCATTAGTATCTGGCAGTATTTCAGTCAGCCCGAACAGATTCAGGAATATTTACTCTGGACCTTTGGTTCGCTGGGTGGCGTACTCGGGTCACACCTGTACGTGCTCTCCGGCGTGGTCCTGCTGGGACTGGTTCTAGCCTTTGCCTCTTCCAAAGCACTAAATGCTTTACTGCTGGGAGAGGCCTACGCCCGTAGTATGGGGCTGACCGTTCGGCGGGCCCGCACCCTGATTATTGCCAGTACAAGTCTGCTTACGGGCAGTATCACCGCGTTTTGCGGTCCGATTGGGTTCATTGGCATTGCCGTACCGCACCTGACCCGTTCGTTGCTGGGCACCTCTAATCACCGCATTCTCATTCCGGCGAATGGCCTCATAGGTAGTCTGTTGATGTTATTATGCGACAGCATTGCCCAGCTTCCCGGTACGCAATCGATCTTACCCATCAATGTAGTGACGTCCTTACTGGGGGCTCCGGTGGTGATCTGGATGCTTGTCAGTCGTCATAAATCCGTTTTTGTATGAGCCAGCCGCTACTAACGACCCATGACCTGCGGATTGGTTACCCAACGAAATCCGTTGCTGGGCCTCTCAATCTGAGCTTGCAGCCGGGTCAGTTGGTCGGTTTGCTGGGTCCCAACGGAGCGGGCAAATCGACGTTGATGCGAACCCTTTCGGGTTTACAGGCGGCCTTAAGTGGCGAAATTCACCTGAACGGGCAGGTACTAGCCAGCCTCGCTCCTACTGATCTGGCCCGAAAACTCAGTCTGGTCCTGACCGAACGCGTCGAATCCGGACACCTACGGGTTCGCGAACTGGTAGCTCTGGGCCGCACGCCGTACACCAATTGGTTGGGCAGTCTGACTGCGGAAGATCAGCGTAAGGTGGACTGGGCCTTGGAATTGACGGGAACCACGGCCTTTGCCGATCGACGCATCTCCCAGCTTAGCGATGGCGAACGGCAGAAGGTCATGCTCGCCCGGGCACTGGCTCAGGATACCGATCTGATTTTGCTGGATGAACCCACCGCTCACCTGGATTTACCGAGTCGGGTGGAGTTGATGCGACTGCTACACGAGCTGGCCCGGCAAACGGGAAAGGCCATTCTGCTTTCCACGCACGAACTGGATCTGGCCCTGCAGGCCGCCGACCAGTTATGGCTCATGGGAACCAACGGCCGTTTTGCTCAGGGTGTCCCCGAAGATTTGGTTCTCAACGGTGCGTTTGAGAGGGCCTTTACGGCTACTGGTTTTGTGTTTGATCGTCTTACGGGGACTTTCCAGCTGTACCCCTCCCCTACGGGCCCTGCCGTACAACTGACGGGCGAAGCCGGTTCGTTGTTCTGGACCCGGCGGGCCTTGTGGCGGGAAGGCTACCGCACGGAGCCTGGGGCTGCCCTTTCCGTGGAGGTACAGTCCGATCGCTGGCTGATTGATGGAGCCGTTGCGGTCACTTCCATCCAGGCATTACTTGAAGAACTTTCCAAACGGCTCAAGGGCCGATAACTCATCTTATGAAAATTTACACCAAAAAAGGCGACAAAGGAACGACGGGTTTGTTCGGCGGTAGTCGCGTCGCCAAAGATAACGTCCGCGTGGAGTGCATCGGTACGCTGGATGAGGTTAACTCAACGATTGGACTGTTACGCGTGAAGCTCGGGACTGAGCACGAATGGCAGACCAATCTGCACAAAATTCAGAAGGATCTGATGGACATGATGTCGCACCTGGCCCGTCCTTCCGACGCGAAAAAAATCAACACGAACCCGCTTCCCGAAGACGGAGCCGAGTTTTGCGAAACCTGGATTGATGACCTGGAAGCGGCCATGACCTCCCCTTCCGACTACTTCCTCTTGCCCGGTGGAAACGAGATTTCAGCCCTCTGTCACATGATTCGTACGCAGATGCGGCGGGGTGAGCGGCGACTGGTTTCACTCATCAAAACCGATACCGTCCACGAGGCCATTCCGGCCTACATCAACCGCCTGTCCGATCTGTTTTTTACACTAGCCCGGGCTGAAATGGATAAAGCCGGAGTCGCCGAAGAAAAATGGCAACTCTTTCTGTACAAACGCTTTAAGAAACCCGAATGATCATTTACATCTCGGGTGGAGCCCGGAGCGGCAAAAGTCGCTACGCTCAGGAGCGGGCTCTCGCTCTTTCGGAGTCGCCGGTGTACGTGGCTACGGCGAAAATCTGGGACGAAGATTTCGCCGGACGGGTGAATCGGCACCGGCGGGAACGCGGTCCGGAATGGACGACGTTTGAAGCCGAAAAAGATCTGGCTACCCTTCCCTTACCCGGTCGGGTCGTCGTCATCGACTGCGTCACGCTCTGGCTCACCAACCTATTTATGGCTCACGAAAACGATCTGGACCGGACACTGGCAGCGTTTCAGGCCGAGGTGGATGCTTTGGTAGAGACTCCGGCTACGTTACTGATTATTTCCAACGAAATTGGCATGGGCCTCCACGCCGATACGCCGCTTGGACGGCAGTTCACGGATTTGCAGGGCTGGGCGAATCAATACGTGGCCCGTCAGGCGGAGGAAGCAATTTTTATGGTATCCGGCTTACCCCTGCGGCTGAAGTAATGAGCAATGACCTGACACAAATCCATTCGTTTCTGTCAGGTCATTTATTCGCAAAAATTTGACCCAATTCCCGTTGCAGATCCTCTCCCCGTAGATCCCGGGCAATGATTTTACCCGAAGGATCAATCAGAAAATTAGCGGGAATGGACCTGATCCCGTACTGCTTGGCCGCTGCGTTTTCCCAGCCCTTTAAATCCGAAACCTGGGTCCAGGTAAGCTGATCTTTCTCAATGGCTTTTAGCCAGGCTTTTTTCTGACCCGGAAAATCGAGGGATACGCCCAGGATCGCAAAGCCTTTGGCTTTGTAGGTCTGATAAGCCTTGACAATTTGCGGATTTTCCTGCCGACAGGGACCACACCAACTGGCCCAAAAATCGATTAACACGTATTGATTTTTAAAATCCGATACCTTGACGGCCTTGCCTTCGGGTGTAGGCTGCTCAAAATCGGGGGCCGTACTACCCACCTGGGTGCGTGTGGGGGCTGCCAATTGCATGGGAATATCCCTACCCAGCGGCGTTCGCCTGAGCGTTTCCGGTATTTTCTGATAGACTTTACCCGCCCGTTCCGTCATGCCCGGTTGAGCGGCCACGTGGGATAAGCTAATCAGGCTGAGGTAAGCGTCGGGATGTTTGTCGGCAAAGGCCAGATGAATTTCATAGGATTCCCGCAATAGCTCCTGCTCCCGATTCAGCAGGCTGTCGTAGATGGTTTTATCTTTCAGCTTCTCTGGCGGCAGGGCCTGAGTTTGCCGAACAAAACGCTGAAAGGTTTCATCGTTGGCTTTCAACTGACTTTGCAGCTCCTGGTGTAAGGTATTACTCGGCGAACCCTGAATACGGATATGTTTCAGGGAATCCTTTGCTTGCAATTGCATGGTAACCGGTTCCAAATAAAACCGCAGGTAATCCATTTTTTCCCCCGCTGCCAACTTACTTTGATAGGGATTCTTGTGCAGATACAGTCCTGAAAAAACGGGGTAATCAATCGTTCCTTCGAAGGTAAACCGCCCGTCCTGTACCCGACTGGAATCTACGCTTTGCTGATTCCCCTTATCGTAAATTAAAAAGACTGTATCGCCATTTTTCAACGCGTCTACTTTGCCATTTAGGCGGAACGTAGACTGTGCGTTCAGTAAGAAGGGAGGTATGGCTAGTAACGTGAATAGAAGCGATCGTAGCATAGAGGTTAAGAAAAGCCCTTTGTCCAAGCTCGTCAGACAAAGGGCGGGGTTTGTTAATCTTCAATCCAGGTCAGCTTATCCATAATCGGTTTACGGACGGCTGGTTTGCTCGGGGCGGCATGGTGGCCCAGGTAAAAGAGACCGACGCACTTCTGATTTTCCGGTAGATTCAGGAAGGTTCCCAGGGCGGCCAGATTACCCGGCGTGCTCCAATAGCCGCCTAACCCCATCGCCGTTATGGTTAACCATATATTCTGCACCGCACAGGCTACGGCGGCCAATTCTTCCCACTCGGGTACTTTTTCGGGGTGTACTTCCATCACAATGGCGATGACAGCAGCCGATTTGAGGGCTTTCGAACGCGTACCTTCGTATTTGGCTTCCGAAAAATTTTCGGGGGTTGTTTGCGAACGGTACGTTTCGCCCAGAAAATCAGCGAGTTTGGTTAAACCATTTCCCCGGAAAATCGTAAAACGCCAGGGTTCGGTTAGTCGGTGCGTGGGAGCGAAATTGGCGTTCTCCAGAATCATCTCCAGATCCTTCACCGAAATTTCCTCATCGGTATAGCTGGGCGGGAAAATACTGCGACGCGAACGGATCACTTCGTTCAATACTTCTAGGGAAAGAGTCATAGCTTCAAACGTAAAGATCTGATTTGAAAGTCCCGAAGTTAGGAGGATTCCGCTGAACCCGGACAAAAATCCGTATACACTCGCCTTATCATTTGGTTACATATTCCAGCTTATTAGCCTTTTTTATAGTATATTTACTGTTTATCCCACTCCATCTTATCTTCTACGAATCGGTACGAAAACCCTTTCCGCAGCTGTATTATGAGAAGTCGGAAAAATTCCACCGCACCATCATTGCTATTCCGCCACCCGGCAGATCTTCTGTCATGAAAAAAAAAAGTTACTTGCTGCTATGGATACTGGCCTTTTTCTTGCCTAATGTCTATGCTCAGCCGAAAGCCGTCAAAGGTATACTCGACCTTCGGCATACCCCCCTTGAACAGTCGCAAGTTGCCCTGAACGGTGAATGGAAGTGGACTTGGGCACAACTGCGGAAGCCCGGGCAAGCCGCTTCCCGTACCGAATACACGCCTTTCCCCAGTTTATTCAATCAATCTCACTGGCAGGGCAAACCTTTAACCGGCCAGGGTTACGCTACCTATGAATTGACTGTACTATTGCCTGCCGGGCATCCTCCGTTGGCCTTGTTCATGGGCGATTGTTACAGTTCATTCCGATTGTTCGTCAATGACGAGGAACTTATGAATAGCGGGCAGCCGGGCACGAGCCGGGCGACCACCGTACCGTTCTGGACTTCTCAGTGTCAGCTGCTACCCCGTCAAACCAGCGATACGCTACGACTTTTACTACAAGTAGCGAACTTTCATCATTCCAAGGGCGGAACCTATCAGGAAATTCAAATGGGTGATGCCCAGAAGCTTCTGCCAGAATACCGCCAGGTCAAAGCCATTGATTGGTTATTAACGGGATTTCTGCTCATGGGTGGCTTACTGTTTCTGGGCCTATTCAGGTTTGGTCAACACGATCGGGCCATTTTATACTTTGCTCTGTTTGCGTTTTGTTACAGTTACCGCATTGTCGGTACGGATTTGTACGAAATCCATGATTTATTTCCGAATGGATCCTGGAGCTTTATGCTTCATCTGGAGTACTTGTCGCTGTTTCTGGGTATCGCCTTTTTTACGCAGTACACCCAGGCTCTCTACCCGCTCGATACGCATCGGGTCATTATCCGGGGCATGACCGGGATTTGTTTGTTGTTTGTTCTCATTACCCTGCTGAGTTCACCCCTGATCTTCACCCAACTCATCAATCCCTTTCTGGTTTTGATGTTTCTCTACATTGCCTATGCCTTTTACGTGTATTCACAAGCGGCCCGGCATCGGCGTTTAGGAGCTTATTATGCCCTGATGAGCACTGGCGTATTGATGATCGTATTTACCGTTATCAACCTGCGGTATTTTGGGCTGACTACCCCTGAGAAACAACTGCTGTTTGTAGGCTATCTCTGTTTCTTTTTGCTGCAATCGCTCATTCTTTCCTTTCGCTTCGCCTTTACATTGAAACAAGCTCGGCTTCAGGCGGAGGAAGGCTTACGGGTGAAGAGTGATTTCCTCAGTACCATGAGTCACGAAATCCGGACGCCGCTGAATTCCATCATTGGTATGACGCACCTGCTACTGGGCGAACGTCCCCGCACCGATCAGCAGCAGCATCTGGATGTGATGCTTTTTTCGGCGAATAATCTGCTCAACATCATCAACGATATCCTGGATTTTAATAAAATTGAGGCGGGAAAAATTGTTTTCGAAGCCATCCCCTTTGATCCGGTGCAGATGGCCCGAAACATCGTAGCCAGTTATCGGCCTTATGCGGCAGAAAAGCAGCTGGAATTAAAAGTTGAAGCAGATGCAGCCCTACAAACGCTCGTTGTAGGGGATCCCACCCGTACCTCGCAGGTGCTTACCAATTTGGTGCACAATGCCCTTAAATTTACTGAAAGCGGCTGGGTAGGACTTGGCATTCGCGTACTTGAACAATCGGATACGGAAATCTGGCTGGAATTTTCGATAGAAGATACGGGGATTGGCATAGACACTGAAAAACAGCAGCTCATTTTTGAACGCTTTACCCAGGCCGACTCCTCCATGACGCGTAGCTTTGGCGGTACTGGCTTGGGGCTGGCCATTTGTAAACATCTACTCGAATTGCAGGGCGTGCCCCTGCAATTGAGCAGTACGCCAGGCCATGGCTCCCGTTTTTACTTTCGTCAACGCTTCGCTAAAGCTGACAAACCCCTCGAAACTAGTCCAGTGGCTGTCGTGGACGAACATCCCTTACGAGGGCTAAAAATCCTGCTGGTTGATGATCAGCCCATGAATATTCTTGCGGCTCGTGGCATTTTGAAACGCTGGGGAGCTGAAGTCGTGACGGCGACCCAGGGAGAAGAAGCTTTACAAAAAGTCAAAACGGAGCAACCAATGCTGATTCTCATGGACCTGCAAATGCCCATCATGGATGGTTACGAAGCCAGCCGACAGTTACGGCAAGGCGGCTATACGCTCCCCATTATTGCTCTGACGGCTAACCTGATTCCCGAGATTTCGGAAAAAGTGAAAGCTTCGGGACTGAACGACATCGTCCTGAAACCCTTCAAACCCGAAGAATTACTACGGGTTATTCTTGATCATACGGCTTCGGTGGTACGATAACATCGGTTTTCTGTAACGTTCGTATGGCAAAAATCACGCTGAACAAAGCAAAAATGGCACCCGCGATAAACGGAGCCCCCGGAAAATAGACGGGTGCCGACGCCTGCGTAAAGTACGAAAACAGACTCGTCATAAACGGAGGCCCAATAATGGAAGTGACGCTCACTAGACTTGTCAGAGCCCCTTGGAGTTCACCCTGTTCATTGGCCGGTACCTGACTTGAAATAATTCCCTGTAACGAAGGTCCGGCGATTCCGCCAAGGGCATAGGGAATGGTAAAAACGAACATCATCCATCCTCGCGAAGCAAAGGCAAAGCAGATAAAGCCGATAATGGTACAAAACAGCCCCACGTATACTGAACGGCGGGGGCCAATTCGCGGCGTGATCAGTCGGATCACACCCGCCTGTACAATACCCACGCACAGACCAATACAGGCCAGTGAAAGGCCAACCCATTTTTCCGTCCACTGGAATTTTTCCATGGTAAAGTACGTCCAGGTACTCTGGGTAGCGTGCCCGGCAATGTAGATACATACCAGTGAGGCCGTCAGGCTCAAAATGATCGGGTACCGCCGCAGGTTAAGCAGCGAACTCACCGGATTGGCCCGTTTCCAGTCAAAAACGCGTCGGTTTTCCGGAGCCAAAGATTCGGGTAAAACAAAATAACCGTACAGGCAGTTAATCAGCGACAGTGCTGCGGCGACGAAAAAGGGTACCCGCGACCCCAAACTTCCTAGCAATCCACCCAATGCCGGTCCCAGAATAAATCCGGCACCGAAGGCCGCACCGACTAGCCCAAAGTTCTGAGCCCGTTTTTCGGGCGTACTCACGTCGGCGATGTAGGCACTAGCGGTAGTGAAGCTGGCTCCGGTAACGCCGGCCAGAATACGACCCACAAACAGCCAGCCAATGGAAGGAGCAAAGCCTTGCAGGATGTAGTCAAGTCCAAAACCCAACAAGGACGCTAGTAGTACAGGCCGTCGGCCAAAGTGATCACTCAGCCCTCCGAGTACGGGAGCACAGAGAAATTGCATAATGGCATAGGCAAAGGTCAGCCAGCCACCGTACAGTGAGGCTTGACTGATATTGCCCTGAATGAGCTCTTCAATGAGTTTGGGAAATACCGGAATAATGATTCCCAGTCCGGTAACGTCAATCAAAAGGGTAATGAAGATGAACGTCAGTGCTGCCGAAGGCTTAGTCGTAGCCATGTAGGTAAGGAGTGTCAAAACTCAAAAATACGAAGGTCCATTGAGGTTTGGATGATTTCCTTAAAAAGACTTAACTAGCCGCCTACAAGTAGATTACAGGTTGAATGAGTACGATTTTTTTAGAAAATTTCGAGTAGCATTGTTTGTGACTGATGAAATCACTCCAGATTGATATAACTTCAGAAGCTAATGATTCCCTGGGAATTCCGGTTTCTTCGCCGGGAGTCGCTTTGCTTGAACCGCTATACGCGGCGGAACAGCTCATGGACCTTCGGATCGTTTTTCTTAATGAAACCGGCCGGAATCTGTTACAATCCACTGCAGAAACTTCATTCCGAGCTTACGTACCCGATCCGTTTTTCCTGAATGTTTGTCCGCAGGTCATTCATACCCGACAACCTGTTCAGCAGCGTCTACAAATTCGCCCCGAACTTTGCCTCGACGCCACCCTGGAGATGGTCGGTACGCAAATGCTCTGCACCTTCTGGGAAGTACCCGATGCCATCCAACGACTACAGTCTATTCTGGATGCTTCGCCCAATAGTATCATTTCCATGAAAGCTCTTCGGCAGCAACCAGATACTCCGGAGCTGATTACGGATTTTCTGATGGAAAATGCCAATGCAACGGTGGAACGGGATCTGTATCTGAAACCGCAGGACATCACGGGAAAAACGCTGATGAGCGTTTTTCCGGGAAATAAAGAATCGGGTTTATTCGATATGTATGCCCGGGTGGCCGAAACCGGTCAGCCGGAACATGCTATTCAGTACTACCGGGATAGCAACGGATTGGAAGCGTGGTTTGATGTATCGGCCGTGGCCCAGGGGCCTGATCAGATTACCATTACCTTTACCAACATTACCCAGAGTCAACGTAATCAGCAACAGCTTAAGCAATCGAATGAAGCCCTAGAGCAGTTTGCTTCCATCGCCAGTCATGATTTGCAGGAACCACTGCGAAAAATCAGGCACTTTGGTCATTTACTAGCTACCCAGTACCAAGCTAATTTGGGCAAAGGAACCGAATTAATTGACAAAATGCAGTCGGCTACCGACCGAATGGGTTCACTCATTAATGATCTGCTCACGTTCGCTCAGCTAAGTAACGAATCGACGACTTTCGAGGCCGTTGATTTGAACCAAATTCTGACGGAAGTCTGCTCGGATCTGGAAGTACCCATTCGCCAACAGGAGGCTCTTATCACCATCGATCCCCTGCCCCACATTCAGGCGAATGCCTGGCAAATGCGGCAATTATTTCAGAACCTGCTTTCGAATGCTCTGAAGTACATTGCCCCAGGTGTTCGCCCCGTCATCCACATTCGTTCTCAGGGTCCCCAGATTTACCTGCGGGACCGGGCCGATTCGTTTTACCGGATTGAGGTATCTGATAATGGTATTGGTTTTAATGAGCAGTATCAGGAGAAAATTTTTGAAGCCTTCCAACGCCTCCACTCCCGGAACACGTATACCGGTACGGGTTTGGGCCTGACGATTGTTCGTAACATCGTCGAAAACCACGGAGGCCGGATTCTCGCTCATAGTCAAGAAAATCAGGGATCGACTTTTCAGATTTATTTGAAAGCCTAAGCTTTATCTTTACTCAACGCAGAATGGACGACTACGATATTCAGGATTGGTCCCGCATCCTGCTCGGTGATTTGCCGGGTCAATTTCTGCTGGAGGTAACGCTGCGAACCTTGCTCATGTTTATCGTGATCGTAGTGACAATGCGGCTGACTGGTAAACGGGCCGTACAGCAGCTTTCTATCATCGAACTGGTGCTGGTGATTGGCCTAGGGTCGGCGGCGGGTGATCCCATGTTTTACCATGATATTGGTCTATTACCTCCCCTGGTCGTTTTTGTAGTCATTCTACTGGCATACCGACTCATTACCCGGATGGCGGCGAAATCACGAAAAGTAGAGGAACTCCTGGAGGGTCGACCGATTCTAATTATTGAAAGCGGCCAGTTCTCCATTCAGAATTTTGACAAAGAAGACGTTGGACAGGATGAATTTCTGATGGAATTACGCTTGCACGGTATTGAACACCTGGGCCAAATTCGCCGGGCCTACATCGAACCCAACGGACAGGTAAGCGTATTTTATTACGCCGATGATGAAGTCCGCATGGGTCTTCCCATTTTACCCGGATTGTTTCTTCAGAAAACCGAACGTATTTCTCAATCGGGTACCTACGCCTGTACGTTCTGTGGACAGGTGGAGAAACTCATACCAAAAGACTCTTATCACGTCTGCCCGGTTTGCATGCACAGCGAATGGGTACAGGCTCTGGATACGCCTCGTATCACCTGAATCCCCAAGAGGTACTCCCCATAAATTGAAAAAAAATCATTCATTTCCAGGTAATACCTAAGAGCTTTGCAGCAAGGGTTCACGCATCAACACTGACTACTCATGGATGATTTTCTAGCTGCCCGCTCTCAGATGGCCCTTTCCCTGGGGTTCCACATCGTCTTCTCCTGTATTGGCATGGTTATGCCCTTTTTTATGGCCGTTTCCCACTACCTATGGTTGAAGACGAATGCCATGGTCTACCAGAATGTAACGAAAGCCTGGAGCAAGGGCGTGGCCATTTTCTTTGCGGTTGGAGCCGTATCGGGTACGGTTCTCTCTTTCGAACTGGGCCTACTCTGGCCTACTTTCATGAAACACGCCGGGCCCATTTTCGGCATGCCCTTTTCCCTGGAAGGTACTGCTTTCTTTATCGAAGCCATTGCCCTGGGTTTTTACCTGTACGGCTGGGGTCGGTTTAATCCCTGGTTTCACTGGGTAACGGGCGTTGTGGTAGGAATCAGTGGTTTAACTTCGGGTATTCTGGTCGTAGCAGCCAATGCCTGGATGAACAGTCCGGCGGGATTTGACTTTGTTAACGGTCAATACCTGAATGTTGATCCCATTCAGGCCATGTTCAACAAAGCCTGGTTTTCGCAGGCCCTGCACATGTCTATAGCCGCCTTTGCCGCAACGGGATTTGCCGTAGCGGGCGTTCATGCCTTAATGATTCTGAAGAATAAAAATGTTGATTTTCACCGAAAAGCCTTCAAAATCGCGGCTCTATTTGCTTGCCTGGCAGCGATCCTACAGCCCCTGAGTGGCGACCATTCGGCCAAGGATGTAGCCCAGCGGCAACCCGCCAAGCTCGCTGCGATGGAAGCCCATTTTCGTACGGAGAAAAGGGCCGCACTGGTCATTGGCGGCATTCCGGACGCCGATGCGGAACGGGTGAATTACGCTATTAAAATTCCGGGCGGACTGAGCTTTCTGGCCCACGGCGATTTCGACGCCGAAGTAAAAGGCCTTGATCAGATTCCTAAAGCCTTTCATCCGCCCGTGGCTATTACGCATTATGCTTTTCAGATTATGGTGGGGCTGGGTATGGCTATGCTGTTGCTTTCGCTGCTGTACCTCTGGGCCCTGTGGAAGAAAAAAACGGACCGTTCCTGGCTCCTCAAATTATTCGTAGTAGCCATTCCGCTCGGTTTCATTGCCGTAGAGGCGGGCTGGACCGTTACAGAAGTAGGTCGCCAACCCTGGATTATTTATGGCATTATGCGTACGGCCGACGCCGTAACGCCCATGCCGGGTATTGCGTATTCGTTCTATCTGTTTACGGCGGTATACCTGTCCCTGGCTGGAGTCGTGGTCTTTATGCTGTATCGGCAAATTAAAATGGTCGATCAGCTCTACGATCGTCCTCAGGGGGTTAAGGAATACCATTAACAATTCTCAGGCCTATGCTTACCGTTGTCATCATTTTTCTCTGGGCTTCCCTCCTGCTCTATCTGCTGCTGGGCGGAGCCGATTTTGGAGCGGGGATCATTGAAGTCTTCACCTCGCGGGCCAATAAAACCCAGACCCGCAAAACGCTTTACCGAGCCATCGGTCCGATTTGGGAGGCCAACCATATGTGGCTCATCATTGCCATTGTGATTCTGTTTGTAGGCTTTCCAGCCATCTACGCGACTATGTCCGTGCATTTGCATATTCCGCTGACCATTATGCTGTTAGGCATTATTGCCCGGGGTACTGCTTTTTCGTTCCGGCATTACGACGCAGTAGTGGATGACATGCAACACCTCTACAACCGGATTTTTGGCATTTCCAGCGTCATTACTCCGCTGTTTCTCGGCATCATTGCGGGAAGTACCGTATCGCGTCACATTGATCCGCAGGCCCGAACCTTTCTCGATGCGTATATCTTTTCCTGGTTACACCCCTTTCCGATCGCCGTGGGCTTGTTTACCGTCGCCATTTGTGGCTTTCTGGCAGCCGTTTATCTGGTGGGCGAAACAGATACGCCCAGTGAGCGGCAGCAGTTTGTTGACAAAGTAAAAGGAATGAATATCCTGGCGGTCGTTTGCGGAGGACTCGTTTTCCTGGCGGCGTACTGGGAGGGTATTCCGCTCATGGATTGGGTGTTCGGTCATCCGCTGGGTCTCTTGGGCGTACTGGCAGCCTCGGCTTCATTGGTGTTGCTCTGGTATTTGCTCCTGCATGGAAAAGGAACGGTACTCCGTCTCCTGGCAGGCTTTCAGGTCATGATGATTCTGTTTGTGGCTACCTACCGACATTTTCCCAACCTGGTACTACTCAAAGGCGGTGGGTACCTTTCCCTACTCGAACACCGGGGGCAGGATAAAACCATTCAGGCTTTGGGCCTTGCTTTATTGCTGGGCAGTGTATTGATCCTGCCCGCCCTGATCTATCTGATCTACAGTTTTCAGAAAAAAGAGCCCAAACAGGCTCCTGTATACTGATTATCTTACTTCGAGTAGCCGGGCCGTTAACGTAGTACCTGTAAGCGGCCCGGCTGGATTTGTATCTGCACGGGGCCAGGTGCTTCGATGCGTTCGTCATCACAATGAGCGTTCGTCTGTGCCCATTCAATGCGAATCTCTCGGCCCATGATGCTGGGTAAAGAAAAAACGTCGTGAATGCCGTGGCTTTGGTTGAGCACATGCTGGGCTAGAACCGTTCGGTCTTCCTCTGAAACCAGTACCACTTCAAAAGCTCCGTCCCCCCAGTCTGCTTCTGGAGCCAATGCCAGATTAGGACCGATGGAGCGAATATTCATTACTTCGATGAGAAGATAACTTCCTTCGTAAACCTTTCCATCGATGGTTAGCCGAGCCTGACAGGGCTTCGCTTTTTGAATCAACTCATGAAGTACCTCCAAGGCATAGGTCAATTCATCGGAAGGATTCTCAGGTTTATCGAGCTTTTTCATAGTATCCATCAAATCAGGAAACAACCCAAAGCCGAAGGCTTCCATAAAGAACGCTTCTTCGGGCAAGCCCTCTACCCTGCCGATGTCAAAAGGCTGCGGCTGGCACTGGCTCCAGGATTGGACGATCTGACGGGTTGGAGCCGAAACCCCCAATGATTTGGCGATGTTATTAGCCGTTCCGCAGGGAATAACGGCCAAAGGTAAATGGCTGTCTGCCCATGCTCCCTGTACGAGTGCTTTGGCCACCTGCCGGATGGTACCGTCACCTCCTACCACGGCAATGAGTCCCGTATCGGCGTCGGGTAAAGGCCAGATGTCCTCACTCGCTGAAGTATAGTCGCAGGCGTAGCCTTCTTTTTGTAGTAAAGCAATTAGGTCCTGAGCTTCGTGTTCTTCGTCCCCCGCTGCCGGGTTATGCACGAGTTGTACTTTCTTTTTCATGCGTCATTTTCTACTAAAAGTATACCCGAAGGCAAACCGATGACGTATGAGTCAAATTCATTAACCTTGCTGATCAAAAGCCTTCTTTGAATTCTGTCTAACGGATACCCCAAACTTACTCAATCTCCCTCTGAACGGTTTTCTAGCGGTTATTCCCTATACGCAACCAATCGAATGTATTATGCGAATCTTAGTAACCAACGACGACGGTATTTATAGCCCCGGCATTGCTGCCTTAGCGAAAGTAGCTACTGAATTTGGAGAAGTATACGTGGTTGCTCCGGATGTCGAGCAATCTTCCATGGGCCATGCCGTTACGCACTCCCGCCCATTGAGTTTTAAAAAATCACCCATTACGTTTGGGGACCATATTCAGGCCCACCGGGTCAATGGTACGCCCGCCGACTGCGTAGCTCTGGGTACGCACCTATTTACGGACGTAGATGTAGTACTATCCGGGATTAACATGGGTCCTAATTTAGGTAATGGCATGTGGCACTCGGGTACGCTGGCAGCAGCCAAACAAGCTGTGTTATTAGGCATTAAAGGCATTGCCCTCAGTACACCCGTGGGCAAGACCGAACCCGATTTTGAAGCCCTGGAACCCTTCGTACGACGAACCCTTGAATTATTGCTGGCGGATAAGGAAGTTAATTTAACCAACGTAAACTTTCCTCCCGAACCGACTGATCTTCGCTGGACCCGGCAATCCGTACGCCAGTACGATGGTTACATTGTTCCGGGTCAAGACCCCCTGGGTCGGAAGCATTACTGGTTTACCGTTACCCCGCTGGAGCCCGCGGATGAAGGTACGGACCGCTGGGCCGTTGAAAATGGCTTTGTATCCATGACACCCCTAAGGCTGGATTTAACCGATGAAACAGCTCTGAAGAAGGCTTTACAAACGCCATAATTTTTGCAGCTTAAGAAAATCCCTCGTTCAGCTTGACCCCTGAAGAGGGATTTTTTGTGCCCTTAGGAAGAAAAATCATTTTCTTTTGGGATAAAAAAAGTTCTTTCTATTTTTGACAAAGAGAAAATTTTATCCCTGAGCTTATGCTTACGCCTGAAAAAGCGATTCGATTCCTACGTTCGAAACCTGCTCTTAACCTTTCTCAAATCGAAAAAGAAGCCGGTATTCCTTCTAAAACACTTCATAAAGCTCTTTCTGAACAGAAAGACATTCCGGTTAAACACCTGCAGGCTCTGGATGAAGCCCTGCGTAAGTACGGTTATTCGGAAACCCTGTTCGATAAAGCTCAAATCATTTCCATTGTCAACCACAAAGGTGGCGTAGGCAAAACCACGACGGTCATTAATCTGGGTAAGGCCCTGAGTCTGCTCGGAAACCGGGTGCTACTGATTGATATGGATTCTCAGGGTAATCTTTCGCAGTGTTTTGGAATTCACGAGCCCAAAGAGCAGATCATTGATGCTCTCCTGCACAACTCGCCCCTGCCCATGCTGCAAATTACCGAGACGCTGTACCTGACGCCGTCGGACATTCGGATGGCTTATAAGGAATCTGAACTGGCGAATGCCATTGGTGCTGACCGCCGCTTAGCTCTCAAGCTGGAAGAAGCCCGCGATAAGTTTGACTATATTCTCATTGACTGTCCACCGAGCCTGGGCATTTGTACGACCTGTTCGCTGGTGGCTTCCAATTCCTGCATTGTACCCATTCAACCCGAAGCCAGTGCGTACCATGGGGTAGAAAGTCTTTTCAACCGGATCGCTGAAATCCGTACCTATATCAATCCAACGCTTTCCGTGAAGGGCATTGTTTTCACGATGGTTCACAAAAACCAGAGCGTTCACAAAAGCATGATGGCTCACATTCGGGAGAACTATAAAAATTTCCCAATTTATAATTCCATCATTGAGGTCTCCACGGTTATCAAACAATCGCAGGTAGCCAAAGAAGACTTGTATAGTTACTCCCCAAAGTCGGTTTCGTGGCAGCAGTACAATCAGCTGGCTACCGAACTAATTGAACACTGATATGGCGAAAAAAGACTTCATGAACCTAATGAAGGAAAAGACGACCGATCTGAAACCTTCACTCCTGTCTTCCGAGGAACATATCAAAAGTCAGATTACCGTTCTGCCGGAATTAAAAGATCTTATTCCGCCCCTCACCGCGGACGAATCCCAGCAGCTGGAACAAAATATCACTAAACACGGGATTAAGGATCCGCTGACCATCTGGGAAACCACGGCTGCAACGGCGGGAATAAGTGACCAGCCAACGCCGGTTTTCATTCTTATCGACGGCCATAACCGATACGCCATCGCTCAGCGGTACCACCTGGATTTTCGCATCAATCTGGTACATTTTACTTCACTGGCCGAAGTAAAAGATTACATGATTGATTACCAGTTAGGCCGTCGGAACCTGAGTCCCGAGCAGGCTTCATACCTGCGGGGTTTACGCTATTTACAGCAGAAGAACGCACGGGGTGGGAATCAGTTTGCCGAAAATGAAAACGTATCCGCAGCACTGGGCAAGGAATATGGCGTAAGTAGCCGGACCATTAAACGCGACGGCGACTTTGCGGCCGGACTGGAAAAGTTAACGCCCGATTTGAAAAACGCGGTTCTGACCGGGAAGCAGAAATTACCGAAAGCTTCGATCAATGCGGTTGCTAAAGCAGCAACGACTCACTTACTAAGTACTCCCGAAGAAGTCATGGAAGTTGCGGCTCGCCCCAGTCTCCAGCAAGACGAACGACAACAGCTTCAGCAGTCCATTCGTACCCTGGCAGTAGGTCCGTTAACTAAAGAAACTTGTCAGCAGCTACTCGATCAATTGCACCACTATCAGCAACTGCTCAACCAAAGTGACAGCGTGTCACTTTGATCAGAACAAGTCTCATTGGATGAATTATTAAAAAGCAAAGTGACAGCGTGTCACTTTGCTTTTTTTGTGACACTTCGTTTCGTACCCACTAGTGGAAGCTTTTGCATCTGAATAATCGCTACAGCGTATCATTAACGACCGTAGGTAGGGCAGGGGAATGTTTATTATTCATTGCTCCAATTACGGTTGCTAACCAAAGGGACAGCATGTCCCTTTGGTTAGCAGGACAAGCATAAACTATCACAATTTGTGACACTTTTCGTAAAGAGATCATAGCCTGCACTTCTCGCAACTATCACAAACCTTTAACGTAATCATTTGAAAACCAATAGTATTCGTTCACAAATTGTGATAGTTTTATTTGCAGTTATCGTAATTCGATTACTATAGTGAATAGCTCCTGTATTCAATGAATGTCCTAATTATCAGTTAGTCAGGAACCTTTCGTTGATAAGACCAAAGTGACAGCGTGTCACTTTGGTCTTATGAGCCACCTCTATTAAAAAACTATCACAATTTGCGACACTTTCATCTTTATCATCATCTCGCCAATTAAACGGGTGTATAGACGGCATAAACCTTTTAATTATCTGTCTATCAATGATTTATACAAACAATTTGTGATAGTTATGGTATACCGTATGTATAGCTGTGTTGAAGAAATATTGACCCTTTTCTACCAGTTTGTCCCTATGAATCAAGGCTTTATAAAAACAATTTGTGATAGTTGAATACAACTATAAATCCATTTAAAATCCATGGTAAGAAGAGAAAGCAAATGCAGTAACTAGCTGTTTATCAGAACTATACCCAAACAATCTGTGATAGTTTGTGAGATTGCAAAACGTTCGGCCCATTTAGGAGTTTGATCGAAATGGGGGATTCATAGAGATCCATTTACTATTCACAAATTGTGATAGTTTTTCAAAATGACTTTTCACTAGTAGCCTCCGTGCATGTTTTTAACCTAATAATGAATACATTAACAGCAATTGTACCTCTTTTCATCGCATGAAATCCATTGAATACCGGCAAACTATCACAAAATGCACGTGCCCGCACGCCGGAACTTTTAGCTAATCACTTTAATCTCCTTTGTTTTTAGGTCTTCTCTTAAGTCCATCAGCCTTACTCACAGCTTTTTTCTTTTCATCAAAAAATTACGAAAATCATCATCAATTCCTTGTTTGATGTTTTTATATTATATTTTAATAGTATTTCCGGCAAAAAAAACACTTGTAAGTAATTGATATTCAATGAATTATTTGTGGATAACTTGAGAAACTATCACAGATTCCACGTACAACTATCACAGATTTCACACCAAACTATCACAAAATGCACGTAAAACTATCACAGAAATCACGTTTGTTTCGTACCTTGGAAGCGTGGAATTTGTGATAGTTGGTTAGTGTATGCACAAAATCGTTCAGAAAGCTGCCTTTAAATCGAATGCCTAGTGGAGAAAAAGCTTAATCCTCGTAAGAATACCCGTAAAAAGAAGCGAAATAATACCGTAGTTCTGATCCGGAAGTCAAACGCTCTGGTAGAAGCCCATTATAAATTCACCATTTGGGAAACGCGGGTATTTGCCAAGATGATTTCCATGATTGACTGGGAAGACCGCGACTTCAAAGAGTATAAGATTTTTTTCCGGGATGTCATTCAGGATTTTGGCTTACGCAAGGACGGTCGTACCTACGAAGATCTCAAAGAAGGAGCCCGCGGCCTGATGAGTAAAATCATCAAGCTAAAGGTCAAAACTGATGGCGTCTACGAAACGCTGGAAACGCCCATTATTGGTGGTATTAAAACGCCAGATGACGTACAGCGTAAAATCATTCAGTCGAAACGTCTGGACGACGATCGGGTGTACCTGAAGGTTTCCTTTCATCCCGATCTAAAGCCCTTTCTGATTGAACTCAAGGAGCGGTATCTGGTATACGAGATGGCGAATATTCTCGACCTGTCGAGTCCCTATACCGTACGGATTTACGAATTGCTCAAGCAGTACGAAAAACTGGGGGAGCGGACGATTGAATTACAGGAACTCAAAGCGATGCTCGGCATGGAGGAGGAGTACAAGCTTTATGGGCACTTTCGCGACCGGGTTCTGGAGAAGGCCAAGGAGGATTTGCAGAAGTATACCGACATCCGGTTTGATTACGAAGGCGTACAGGCCAAGAACTATCCCTACGAACTCCCATTCAAGTTAAAGTCAAACGCGGTAGTGGCCATTCGCTTTTACAACATTAGCAAAAACGATACGAGTCAGGGAGCGGTACCGCCGGTATTAAAATTAAAACGGGCTCCGGTTCAGGAACCCGTACCGGAAGAAGAGGGTTCGGCCGTGGAAGTATCACACTTTGATGAAATTTTCCCACTGGTCAGTGCTTACGTTTCCGAGCAAACCGTCTGGCAGTGGCTGGAGAAAGCTCCCATTGAACACATCCGGACCAGTATTCAAACGACTCTAAAACAGGCTCGCAAGAAAAACTCACCCATTCAGAATATTGGGGGGTATCTCAATACGCTGATTCTGTCGCCTTCCCTATTTGCTACGGGCCAACCCGCGGCCCCTGCACCGAAACCGCAGGCTCCAAAAGAAGAAAAGAACTGGCAGGACGAATACAATCAGTGGAAAAATCGCTGGTACGAACGGCAGTACGAAGTCATTCAAGCATTCCTAGCCATACGTCCCGGTTTGCGGATGGAACTCTTTGAGCAGGCCAAGAAAACCGTACCCTTTTCGTTCGATCCCAAGCTGAGCGACGAGCAGAATTACAAAGACAAAATGCTTTTTGCTACGGCCGTCTGGGAGTTAGCCCGCCAGTACTGTCAGGAAGAACTTCACGTTATCGAAAAGCAGTATCTGCCGCAGTTGCAGGAACTCGAACGCCGCATGGGGCGTGCTTAGGTGTTCATAGGGGAGAAAGCAATCCGGAGTTTTGGGTAAACAGGTCAATTTCCGTACCTTACCCAACGCATGATGGCCTGCCTGTTCGCAAGCCGTTACGCAGTCCGCATCACGCATTCCTCTATTCCCGTATGACGCATTCCCGCAGAAAATTTCTTAAGCAAACGGCCGCTGCCGTAGCGGCCTTCAGTATAGTGCCCCGGCACGTACTCGGCAAGGGGTATCTGGCCCCCAGTGATCAGTTGACCAAAGGAATCATTGGTCTAGGAGGGATGGGCCGTGGGCACATTCCTTACGCGGGTACCCGCGTGGTCGCTTTGTGCGACGTGGATCAAACCCATTTACAGAAAGGGCTGGAATTGGCTGGTGGCTCAGGCATCAAAACGTTTAAGGACTACCGCGAACTGCTTCTGTTACCCGAAGTCGATATTGTACACATTGCCACACCGCCCCACTGGCACGGACTCATGGCGGTAGACGCCGCCCGGGCTGGTAAAGACATCTGGTGCGAAAAACCCATGACGCGGACCATCGGCGAGGGAAAACGCGTGAAAGAAGCCGTTGCTCAATACGGACGCATGTTTCGGCTGAATACCTGGTTCCGGTTTCAGGATACCTTTTACGGCATGAAAACGACGGTGCGGCCCATTAAGAAGCTTGTGGAAAGCGGATTGCTGGGCTGGCCCCTGACGGTTACGGTAAGTAAGCATACGGGCTTTGACTGGAAATTTTACTGGGTAGGCAAGACCCACCTAGAAGAAGCCCCCGTACCTACCGAACTGGATTACGAAAGCTGGTTAGGACCGGCTCCGTACAAGCCCTACAACGCCCATCGCGTTCATGGAACGTTTCGGGGGTACTGGGATTACGATGGCGGCGGACTGGGCGACATGGGCCAGCATTACCTCGATCCAATCCAGTACTTTCTGGGCAAAGACAACGAAAGCCCGATTAGCGTAGAAATTGACGCTCCCCAGCAGCATCCAGATGCGGTGGGTACCTGGCGACGCATTACCTACACGTACGCCGATGGTTGTAAAATCGTACTCGACGGTGAAGGTCGTGATGAAGGCGTACCCTACATTCAGGGGCCCAAAGGAAAACTGTATCCCGAATTCCGCTCGGATATTCCTGATTTAGCCCGCAAACTGGCGTCCTTTCCAGATCCGAAACCCCAGGTGACTAACTTTCTGGAATCTGTACGGGAGCGGAAACCCTTTGCCCTGAACGAACAGAACGGCTACCGTTCCTGTACCCTGGTCAACATGGGAATCATTGCTCTGCGACTGGGCCGTTCGCTTCGCTTCGATCCAAAAAATCAAGTCTTCATTGATGATGAAGGAGCCAATCGCCTCATCGATCAACCCATGCGTGCTCCCTGGGTTATGTAATTTGTTTTCAATTGCCTTATTCCTCTATTCTATGAAACCAAGCATACTTCTATTGGGGATTCTCTTCCAGCAGGCCGCATGGGCTCAGTCTGACCGCGTCGCGGGCGTATTAGCTCAATTACCGGCGGGCAATCAAACCCAGCTACAAACGGCAATGGGCGAAGTGGGCAAACTCAACGAAGAAGGACTTCTAGCTCTGGCGGCGGGCCTGAATACACCGGGCGATCATACCCAGACGGAGTACGCCCTGGGAGGGTATACAGCCTACGCCAGCAATCGTTCTGCCGACCGCATGAAAAGTTCAATGGCGTATCAGAAGGCCCTGAAACAGGCCACTACACCCGAAGCCAAAGCCTTTCTGATCGCCCAATTGCAGATGGTGGGAAAAGAAGAAGCAGTGGCTACGCTGGCCTCTTTCCTGGCAGATAATCGACTGGCTGATCCGGCTGCCCGGGCTCTGGTGAAAATCAATACGCCTTCCGCCCGGCAAGCACTGCTCAAAGCGTTGAAAACGGCTCAGGAACCTGCTCAGTTATACCTGATCGAAGCCATTGGTAAAACTCGTACTGGGGAGGCCGTACCCGTTCTGACCCAACTCGCTCAAAACGGTTCTGATCATGCGAAGAAATTAGCTTTATACGCTCTCGCGAATATCGGCAATCCAGGTTCCGGAGCTTTACTGGCTCGTGCAGCGGCAGATCGGCAGTATAGGTTCGAAGCCTCCAACGCTACAGCCTCCTATCTGCTCTGGATAAAGCGGGTAGGGGAGGCGGGGCATACTGCTACGGCCGAAAAGGCAGCTCGGGCCTTGGTCGAGGCGGCCAGTCAGTCTTCCCAACAGGCTACCCGACTAGCCGCCGAGCAACTCATCATCCCGCTTACGAAGGATCTGACGGCCAATCTCCAGCGATTGAACCATCCTTCGTATACGGAAGCCCAGCGACTTGTGTTGCTACAAAAGAGCATGGCCGTAGCCCGTACCCCGCAACAGAGACAAGAAATTCTAAGAGAAGTAGGGAGCCTTCGTCAATACGCGGCTCTTTCGTACGCCGCGAGTTTTCTAAACCATCCCGTATTGCGAAAACCAGCCGCTGAAGCGGTTGCTCAGATTGCGTTAGCCGAACCTCATTTTAATAATTTGGAAGTTCGCGAATGGTTGCAGAAGAGTTTGCCGTATCTCAGTCAGCCCGCTACCTTGGAAAAGCATCTGGCAGGCTTACCCCAGTTGTTTACCCTAACCGAAGCAGAAAAGCAGGAAGGTTTCAAGGTCCTCTTCGATGGTTCCGATCTGGAGCAATGGACGGGTAACAAAGAAGACTACGTAATCAAAGACCAGAATCTGGTGATTGAGCCCACCGGCAAGGGACAGGGAAACTTGTATACCAAAGACGAGTACGCCGATTTTATATTCCGGTTCGATTTCCAGCTTACGCCGGGAGCAAATAACGGACTGGGTATTCGGGCTCCGCTCGAAGGCGATGCCGCTTACACCGGTATGGAATTACAGATTCTGGATAATACGGCAGACCAGTACAAGAACCTGCAACCCTACCAGTATCACGGATCCGTCTATGGCATTATTCCGGCGAAGCGGGAAGGTATGAAACCCGTTGGGGAATGGAATACGGAGGAAGTAACGGTCCGTGGTACACGTGTGAAAGTGGTACTGAATGGCGTAACGATTCTGGACGGTGACGTAGCCGAAGCAAGCCAAAATGGTACCCCCGACCACAAAGAACATCCCGGTTTGAAACGTACCTCCGGGCACATTGGTTTTCTGGGGCACGGTTCGGTGGTTCGCTTCCGAAATATTCGTGTGAAAGCCCTGTAAAAGGTTAGTACTCCAGGAATGATAATCCCGTGGGGCATTCCTGGAGTACTAAGCTAATTATTTTGAAAAGATACACTGGGCCATACTTTGCACGTATAACGTGTCATCTTCATTGATTTCTTTACTAACTTCATGATTGATGATTATTTGCTCAATCAGCTTATTTTCAAGTAGTTCACGTTCCTCAGGAGTCAGATAAACCACGGCCGAATGTTTATATCCCCTTCCATGAGATAACTCACTTTGGGACGTTACCCGTTTGAAAACGTGTCTGGATTGGTCCTTGAAAAGGACTTCAGCATGATTCCGTTCTTCTCCGGCCGTTTGATTGTAGAACGTCAGATTGAGTAAATAGGAGGCGGGTTGTTTCTGCTTCTTTTCCTTTCGGATTTCAATCCATTTCCATCTCCCTAGGGCATCTTTTTGCTGCGGATTGATACTGGAAATTTTTTCTTCAAGTGTGTAGCCATTTTTAACGGAAAAAGCAGACTCACATGGATACGTTTGGGCCAAACTAGGAATAGATGGCGACAGAAAAAGCACGTATAAAAGTAGTTTCACGGTAGGGCGGTGATAGTAATTAGAAACGTGAAAATATGATTTTTTGAATGAAATCGGACTTAACCATCAGAATTATAGCTCATTTTAAAACTAAATGATAAGTATTACTTAACACATGACGTTACTAATACTCAATCTTTTCAGAGGGATCATTTTAAAAGATGGGTGATCGTAGCAAATTGAAATTGTAAAGATGGTAAGCCATTCGTTGAAGATCGGAGATCTTACTTTCAGCCCCGTAAATGTGACATATAATATATCTTTTGTGACAGAACCAAGAATATAATTTATTAGTCTATAAATTCTGTAGATTATATTTGCTAAATACGGAAGCCTCTCTAGTTTTGTCGAGCTTTTCCGTCAGAGAGGACCTCCGCCCCGCCCTCCATCGGTCGCCAAGCATCTCAAACCTTCAATTGAGTGAACCCATTGTGAATCTACGTTTTTAGTTTGTATAGTTAATCTATATGAATTATAGAAAATGTTTTAGTACTCAACCATTACAGTTATTGAATGAAAAATTACGTACACATGCACGGGAATTATTGGAAGGCCTGGATGCTGCCTCTGCTCCTAAGCGTATCATCGGGGCATGCCGCCATTCCTGCTAAAGAGGTTCGATCCTACTGGCGAGCGACGGAAGGACCCATCAAAGGGCAGGTACTTGATGAAACGGGGAAAGGCATTCCGGGGGTGAATATTCAGATTAAGGGTACTATTCAGGGGGTATCCACCAATGCCAATGGTGAGTTTGAAATCAGTCAGGCCCCCGACCGGGCTCGATTGGTGGTTTCCTTCATCGGTTACAAAACGCAGGAGGTAAGCGTTGGTAATCAAACCCAGCTAACGATTCAGCTAGTACCCGATCAGAACCAACTGAGTGAAGTAGTCGTGGTGGGCTATGGCACACAGGAACGCAAAAACCTGATCGGTTCCATTACCAAAATTGACCCTTCCGATACCAAAAATATTCCTACAGGTAGTTTCGACGCTCAGCTTCAGGGTAAAATTCCTGGTGTACAGATTTCCAGCAACACGGGCGTACCGGGCGAAGCCGTAAACATTCGCGTTCGCGGAGCCACATCCATCAATGCCGATAATGATCCGCTGTACGTAGTAGACGGCGTTTTCATCAATAACAATAGTTTGCAATCGGTGAGTACGGGTGGAAAAGCGACCTCACCCATTGCCGACATCAACCCTTCCGACATCGAAAGTATCGAAATTCTGAAGGATGCCGAAGCCACGGCTTTATACGGATCGCGAGGGGCCAATGGCGTTATTCTCATCACGACCAAACGCGGTAACTTCGAACAGAAACCCAAGGTAAGCCTCAATGCTTCCACGGGCTGGTCGAAAGCGGCCCGGCTCTGGGATTTGACGACGGGTCCCGAACACGCCCAACTGGTCAATGAATGGTGGATCAATACGGGCAAGGATACGCCTTCGTTGAATCGTACGGAAGCTAACCGACCCTTCCGCCCCGTATCCGAAGGGGGTAGGGGACTACCGGAAGAACAGCAAACCTACGACCGCCTCGGCGAATTGTTCCGTACCGCCCGCCTGCAGAACTACGACTTGTCACTAGCCGGAGGAACCACCAACACCAAGTATTACATCGGCGGTAGCTATACGCAACAGGAAGCCATCATCAAGCCCATCAACTTCGAACGGGCCAGCTTCAAAATCAATCTCGATCAAAAAGTCAACGACAAGGTCCAAGTAGGGGTGAGTAATATCCTCAGCCGAACCTTCCGTAATCAGGCACGGGCCGGGGACGGTCCACAGGGCGGTTTGTTACAGGCCGCTTTGCACACGCCTACGTATCTTTCGCCCTACGAAAACGGTGTACTGGTCGGCCGGGCGGGTTTTGATAACCTGACGTTACTGCTCAATAATTACGACGTTCACTCCATCAGCCTGCGTTACATCGGGAACGTATATGGGGAAGCGGAAATCGTACCCGGACTGAAATTCCGTACTAGCTTCGGGCTGGATTACAACGGCTACGACGAATCCGAATACTGGAATAATCTACTCATTGCGGGCAGTCCGTCGGGACTGGCGACTTCCAGTCAAACGCAGTTTTCCAGCGTTCTCAACGAACAGACGCTGGCGTACCGCAAGACGTTAGGCAATAAACACACCTTCGGATTGCTGGTGGGAAATACCCTGCAAAGTGATGTACTAAAGCGTACGTATGCCGAAGGCCGTGGTTTTGCCAATAACAACTTTACGCAGATTTCGTCGGCTTCGACAACGGCCGCTTCCCAGAACTGGAGTAAGAGTACGCTGGCCTCGTTTTTCGCCAAAGCCGATTACAACTTTGCGGGTCGGTACCTGATCAATGCCAGTATCCGGGCTGACGGCTCGTCCCGCTTCGGGAATGAACGTAAATGGGGCTACTTTCCGGCGGTCGGGGCAGCCTGGCGAATCAAGCAGGAAGAATTCCTGAAAGACATAACGGTACTGAGTGATTTGAAACTGCGGGCCAGTTACGGCATTACGGGAAACCAGAACGGCATCGGCAATTTCGCCGCCCAGGGTTTGTGGACCGGAGGAGCTTCGTACCAGGGTAGTCCCGGCATTGCTCCCCAGCAACTGGGCAACCCGGATTTGCAGTGGGAAAAAACCCGTCAGCTGAACGTAGGTCTGGACTTGGCGTTCTTCAGCGGACGCCTATCCGCCGAATTCAACGTCTACAAAAAATACACAACCAATGGCCTGCTGCAACTGACCTTACCCGCCACAACGGGATTTAGCACCTACTGGAGCAACGCGGCAGAAATCAGCAACAAAGGCTTTGAATTAGGTATTCAATCGGTCAACCTTCAAACGTCTCAACTCAAATGGACGACGAGCCTGAATCTGGCCCGTAACGTCAACACCATTGAAAAACTTGAAACGCCCTTACGCTACGGCAGCCGCGATCTGATTTTGCAGCAGCAGGGTCATCCGCTGTATTCGTTCTGGGTGTACAAGCAATTGTCCGTTGATCCGCAGACGGGAAACGTGGTGTACGAAGACGTCAACAAAGACGGAAAAATTACTACGGACGACCGGCAGATTCTGGGTAGCATCTGGCCCAAACTCTTCGGCGGTTTGACCAATAACCTGACTTACGGCGGTTTCGATCTGAATGTGTTCTTTTCCTTTTCGTACGGAAACAAAATTTACAATCACAACAAATTCTTCGGAGAGGGTGGCGGAGCCCGCGACGCTGCCCGGATCATCTTCGCCAGCAACCTGGCCCGCTGGCAGAAACCCGGCGACATCACCGACGTACCCCGTCCCGATGGTGTCAACGTCAACAACTATCGCGATGGCGGTAGCCGCTGGCTGGAAGACGGCTCATTCCTCCGCCTTCGTTCCCTGACCCTGGGCTATACCTTACCGAAAACCTGGTCCAAGAAAGTGGGACTGGATAACCTCCGCCTCTACGCCGTGGGTACCAACCTCTGGCTGCTGACCAAATACACGGGTCTGGACCCCGAATCGAGTGCCAGCAGTGACCAGAATCAGCAGGGCATTGACCTGGGTACGCCACCGCAGCCGGTGGGTTTGCAGTTGGGTTTAAACGTGACTTTGTAAGAACAGACCGTAATGAAAGCAACTTTTTCAATTGTATTGAGTATTCTGTTCCTGACTTCCTGCCAGTCGTTTCTGGATGTGAAGCCGAAGGAATCTATTTCGGATGCCGTTACCATTACCGATAAAACTTCCGCTGAAACGGCCGTTCGCGGTGTGTACAGTGCTCTGGCGAGTGGTAATTATTACGGTACTAACTTTCAGGCCATCGGTTACCTGTCGGGTGATAACGTGGAATGGACTGGCTCGCAGTCCATCGTTCAGGAATTCATCAACCACAAAGTCAATGCCGATAATGGCATGGTCAGCGGCGTCTGGATCGCCATTTATCAGACCATCAACCGGGCCAACAACGTGCTGGCGAAGGTCAACGACGTAGCCGACCCAGCTCTGACTACTGCTTTGAAGAACCAGTACCTCGGCGAAGCGTATTTCGTACGAGCATTGGCCTATTTTGATCTAGCCCGCGTCTGGGGCGGAGTACCACTGATTACCAAACCGACTGTGACACCCGCCGACAACCGGGGCATTGCCCGCAGTTCCACCGCTGAGACCTATGCTCAGGTACTTAAAGATCTGGATGCTGCCGAGTCTCTACTACCCGCTACCACCGACCGCTACCGGGCCACGCAAAAGACTGTCTGGGCTTTGAAAGCCCGCTATTACCTCTATCAGAAAGATTGGGTCAAAGCGGAAGAATACGCCAGCAAGCTCATCGGCGATGCGACAAACTATACCCTGCTAAAGCCGTACCGGAACTTCTTTGCCGATAACGCCCGGGGTACGCAGGAATCCATTTTCGAGATTTTCTACAACGGTACCACTGAAATCAACGCTCATCGTGGGCAGTGGCAGCCGCAAACCAACGGCGGTACGCGTCAGTGGGCACCCAATACCGCTCTGGTCACGCTGCTCAACGACGCCAGCGTGGGTGGGAATCGGAGCGTACTCGTCGCCAAAGACAACCAAAACCGCTGGTACGGCAACCTCTACTACCGCAACCCTGGCTCAGACCCTTCGTACGTGCTTCGCATTGCCGAACAATACCTGATTCGCTCCGAAGCCCGGACTCAACAGAACAAATTGACGGCTGCTCTGAGCGATCTGAATGCCGTGCGTGATCGGGCTGGGCTGCCCGCCGTTACGGCGGCTACGTCCGAGGCTGTTTTACTGGCGATTGAAAACGAACGCCGCGTGGAATTTGCCCTGGAACCGCACCGCTGGTTTGACCTCGTACGGACGGGACGGGCGGCTACTGTACTGGGCGTTACGGATCCGAAACGTTACGTATTACCCCTACCCGTAGATCAGCTGCTGGTGGATAAAGCACTGGTTCAAAACGAAGGCTACTAACCTCTATGCAAACGATGGATCAACCAACGCATCTCCCGGAACCGGCCGCGTGGAGTACGGCCGAAAAAGCCATCTTCCGCTTTTTCTTTCTGTACTTTTTCATTCAGGTCGTACCGCTCGATTACAAGTATTACCAGTATCTGTTTTCCATCGACTGGCTACAGTTGAGTTACCGCGAAATTTTTTACCTGTCGCGGTACAGTCCCAAATTCATTGATGGAGCGGACACGTTTCTCAATTGGGCCATCGTGGCGGGTATCGCTTTGGTGGGTTCGGTAGTGTGGAGTGTATTCGATCGCCAGAAGCGGGAATACAACCTGTTGTATTATTGGCTGCGGGTGCTGGTTCGGTATCGGCTGGCCGTGGGTGTGCTGGCGTATGGATTCATCAAGTTCTTTCCCGAACAATCGCCGCTGCCTTCGCTAAGTCATCTGAATACCAACTATGGCGATTTTTCGGCCTGGAAACTCTTCTCCCTAAGTTTAGGTGTCGTACCAACCTACGAATCCTTCCTGGGTCTGATTGAAATTATCGGTGGCTTACTACTCCTGCATCGGAAAACGGCTACGATTGCCACGCTCATCATTCTGCCGTTTACGGGAAATGTTTTTGTTTCGAACCTGGCCTACGAGGGTGGTGAATACGTGTATAGTCTCTACCTGATCAGTCTGGCTTTGTTTCTGTTTTCCTTCGATGCTATTCGACTTTTTACGTTACTATCGCTGGAAAAAGCTACCAAGCCTAATCGCTTTCAGCCCGTGTTCTCCGAGCAGTGGCTGAAAAACGCTAGGCTGGTAGGCAAACTGGCCTTTATCGTTTTCTTCGTCTTTTTCTACGGCTATCAAACCTACGCTGGTCACCGCAAAGGATCGTATCAGTATCCCCAGCAAAAGGGACTTTCGCAGGCGGCGGGGCTGTATAATGTCAGTGAATTCAGCATTAATGGCAAGGACATTCCCTACTCGAAAACCGACCCCGTTCGCTGGAAAGATGTGGTGTTCGAAACCTGGGCTACCCTGAGTATTCGCTCCAACCGTCCGGTGCAAATCGATTCGCTCAATACGGAAGAAATTTTCGCCGCTGATTCCCTGCGAAACTATGAATCAACCGGTTCGATTAGTCGTCACTATTATTCTTACACGATTGATTCGCTGACTCATACGCTGCTGCTGAAAAACAAAAACCGCCATTACAAAGGCGAGCAACTGGTATTGCATTACGAGCGTCCCGAAGCTGGAACCATCCTGCTGAAGGGCCTCAACGAAAACCGCGATTCCATCCGCGTCGTACTCAACCAGGTGGACAAAAAGTATCTGATTTACGAAGCTAAAAAAGTAGGTCGCCGTAAAGGTCTTAAACTCTAAACCGCTATGTCAACGCTCCCTGTCGATACCTTACGTCCGGAAACGGCGGCTTCAGAAACGCAGCTTCGGCCTCCATTCTGGACGGCCTGGCAGAAGATTCTCTTCCGCATTGCTTTCGTGTTTTTTGTGAGTCTTGCTCTGCCCAATGATCCGGGCTGGTACAAAGATCTGTTTTCGTTTGACTGGACGCGACTGCATTACCGCGATTTGTACGACATTGCCCGGTTTGGTTCCGGTCTGAATATTTTCGGAAACAAGATTTTCGGTAGCTCGCTCAATGGCTACGCCACCTGGGTAATCACCTTGATTTTTGCCATCGGGGTAGGGTTGGTCTGGACCTTTATCGATAGTCGCCGCAAACCTCAGCCCCGCGAGTACAACCGACTGTATTACTGGCTTCGGGTGGTAGTACGCTACCGGGCGGGGATTGGTATTATCGGTTTCGGGTATACCAAACTATTCCCTACGCAACTGCCGTATCCTTCGCTGGGCGTTCTCAATACCGATTTTGGTGATTTGACGCTACAAAAAATCTACTGGCTTTCCATTGGCATTGTCCCCTGGTACGAAGTGTTCGCGGGTGTGGTAGAAGTACTGGCTGGAGCCTTACTGTTTTTCCGAGCCACGACCTTCTGGGGTTCCGTATTATTATTTGGAGCTTTGGCTGACATTGTCTTTGTTAACTTCGAGTACGATGGAGGCGTCCACGTATATAGTTCGTACTTCGTGCTTTTATCCGGTTTCTTGCTCATTTACGATATACCAAAAGTATACAATCTGCTCGTTCGCGAACAGTTGACCATTCCCGTTCATTACTATCCTTCGTTTCATAAACCCTGGCAACAATGGAGCCGGGTTTTCCTAAAAACCGGAGTAATTGGGGTGTTTGTGGTGTGGTTTTTCTACCTGCAGGGCGTGAACTTCCTGTATGATCCGTACAAACAGCCCGCCCTTAAAGGCGTGTCGGAATTGCGGGGAAATTATAACGTGACGGAATTTAAAATCAACAACCAGGTCATTCCCTATTCGCCGCTGGATTCCGTACGCTGGCAACAAGCCACCTTCGAAAACTGGACGACGCTCACGTTTAAAGTCAACCGACCCGTGGATCTGGATTTGTCCAATGGCGGAGGTTCGCCCATGCGGGACATTAACCGAACCTTCGAGCTGACGGGCGTCGCGGGCGGGCAACGGGTGTTTTACTACGAGGCCGATACTCTGCATCAGGTATTGTATTTGCAGGATAAAAATCGGGGACGTCAGAACCGCGAAACGCGGGAGATTGAGGGAAAAGCGGCTCGTACAGAAGCCAAAGCAAAACCCGTCGTGGCCAGCTGGATACCCAAGGAAGCTTTGGCGATTATCGGTTCGGAAGATGAAAAAATTCATCCGCTGGCCCGATCTACCCGCCGCACCCGTGGGATGATCAGCGAAGCCGAAAACCCCGGCGGCGAAAGTTCGCAGGTCGTAGGCTGGGATCGTAGCAACAACGGTACCGTGAAAGCACCCACGCCGCTACGCAACCGGATGATTCTGAATTACCAAGCCATTAACGGAGGAAACCGGGTCATCCTGTCAGGGATTAATGAAAACAGAGATTCGATTCACGTAGTACTCGATCGGGTACCCCGCAAATACGCCCTTTCCGAAAGTACCCTGAAAGCGGGTAAATACGATTAGAAGGATGAGTTTAATTGTAAAAAAAGGACTACTCTGGGCCGGATTGGGGCTGGGAGCCTGGGCCAGTCTGAGCTTTTCCCAGCCCCGAACCCCTACGGTCGGAAGGATGTCTGCTGATACCATTTATGGCTTGGGCCGTCCGGCTACGGCTGAGCGAATCAAAGCCTGGGATAGTGCCATTCGTCCCGATGGAAAAGGCTTACCACCGGGTTCGGGGACGGCCGTGAAAGGAGCCGTGCTGTATGCGGAACGTTGTTCGGCCTGTCACGGCAAAACGGGCGTAGAAGGTCCCAATGACCGACTAGTGGTTTCGGATACCAGCAAAACCAAAGGTATTGGTAACTACTGGCCCTACGCTACGACGCTGTTTGATTACATCCGGCGGGCTATGCCGTTTAACGCTCCAGGCAGTCTGACCGACGCTGAAGTGTACAGTCTGACGGCTTTTTTGCTGGAAAAAAACCAGCGGATCCAGCCTGGATTTGTGCTCGATGCTCAGACCTTACCCCGCGTGGCAATGCCCGCTAAAGCCAAATATATTCTGGACGACCGCAGCGGAGGTCCCATAATCCGGTAAAGCCGTTTTGAAAGAACCAATGAAAGTATTACCCGGAGAAAAACCCGTTGTACTCGAACAAAAAGTCAGTCGGCGAAGTCTATTAGGCGGAGCGGCTACCGCCGCGATCGTGCTGGCTCAGGCTCCGTTCGGCAAAGCTGTACAGGCGGCTCTGTCGGAAAAAGAGTGGAAGACCGACCCGACCAAAGTTCCTGGTGTACCACCCGGCACAGTCGGCACGCGGTCGCCGTTTGAGAAGCCCGTCAAGAAACCGTCGGACATTTCTTCCCGAACGCCCTTGCAGAATCTATACGGCACGATTACGCCCTCGGATTTGCATTTTGAACGGAATCACAACGGTGTTCCCGCCATCGATCCGGCTCAGCACGAGCTGTTGATTCATGGCTTGGTGGAAAAACCGCTGGTATTGACGCTAGCTGATCTGAAGCGGTATCCGTCCGTCACGCGGATTTGCTTTCTGGAATGTTCGGGCAACTTTCGTTCGGGTAATCCAAAGCTGAGTCCACAGGATATTTGCGGCCTAACCAGCCAGAGCGAATGGACGGGAGTCATGCTCTCTACCTTATTTCGGGAAGTGGGAGTGAAGCCCCAAGCCCAGTGGTTTCTAGCTGAAGGATCGGATGCGGCGAAGATGACCCGCAGTATTCCATTGGCGAAAGGCTGGTCGGATGCCATGATCGTGTACGCCCAAAACGGCGAGGCCATTCGCCCCGAGCAGGGATATCCGTTTCGGTTGTTTCTGCCGGGTTACGAGGGAAACATGAGTGTCAAATGGCTTCGGCGACTGGAACTTTCCGACGAACCCTTTATGACCCGCGAGGAAACGTCCAAGTATACCGAACCCGTGAAGGACGGCAAAATACGTTATTTCAGTTTCGACATCGACGCCCGTTCCATCATCACTTTCCCGGCGTATCCGGCTCAAGTACAAAAGGGCTGGATCGAAATTCGGGGGATTGCCTGGAGTGGTCGTGGTAAGGTGGATCGGGTGGAAGTGAGTACGGATGGCGGCAGAAGCTGGCAACTGGCCCAGATCCAAGGCCCCATTTTAGATAAGGCCCATACGGGTTTTCGTTACCTTTGGCACTGGGACGGCAATGAAACGGAAATCCAGAGCCGGGTGACCGACGAAACTGGTTATGTCCAACCCACCTATCAGCAGTTAGTAGCCGCCCGTGGTTCCAAAGGCGGCTATCATTTCAATCCCATTACGGGCTGGGTGCTCCAACGCGACGGGCAGGTTTTGCTCCGAACGTAACGGTTCCGGTCGATGAAGGTATGACAAAAAAAGAGTACGATGCCGTAGTGGTAGGTTCCGGTCCGAACGGACTGGCTGCCGCCATCACGCTACAACAAGCGGGACTTTCAGTGCTGGTTGTGGAAGGGAAATCGACCATTGGTGGTGGACTCCGTACCCAGGAAGTCACTCTGCCAGGTTTCAAGCATGATATTTGTTCGGCCATTCATCCCCTGGCGGCAGGCTCGCCCTTCTTTAATACGCTTCCGCTGGCGGATTTTGGTCTGGAATTCATCTATCCCGAGGTCGCGGCGGCCCATCCCTTCGATACAGGGCCAGCAGCGGTACTGTTTCAATCCATTCAAAAAACCGCTCAAACGCTGGGCGTGGATCAGCAGGTCTACGAAAAACTCGCCGGATTTCTAACCAAAACCTGGCCCAACGTGGCGGTCGATACGCTCGGTCCGCTGACGTTTCCTTCACATCCTCTGGATTTCGCGGCCTTCGGCTTGCGGGCCTTACCCCCGGCCAGCTGGTTCAAACACGTTTTCAAAGGAACGCAGGCTCAGGGACTGTTGGGCGGTATGGCCGCCCATGCCATCCAGCCTTTGAGTAACCTCACCACCTCCGCGATTGGACTGGTACTCTTAACGGCTGGCCATTTACGGGGCTGGCCCATACCCAAAGGCGGCTCGGGACAAATTGCTCAAGCATTAGCGATGTACTTTCAGTCGCTGGGCGGAAAAATCGAAACGAACTTCTACGTCGAATCCCTGCAGCAACTGCCTTCCTCGCACGCGGTGCTGTTCGACATTACGCCCCGACAATTGCTTAAAATTGCTGGACATACCTTTTCCCCCCTGTATCGCTGGCAACTGGAACGTTACCGCTACGGGATGGGTATCTTCAAAATTGACTGGGCTCTCGACGCTCCGATTCCGTTTACCGACGAAAATTGCCGGAACGCCGGAACCCTGCATTTAGGGAACACTCTTCAGGAAATCACGGACACCGAAAAGCTTAGTTCACAGGGCGGCTACCCGGAGAAGCCTTTCGTTTTGCTGGCCCAGCAAAGTCAGTACGATCCTTCGCGGGCTCCCGAAGGCAAGCATACGGCCTGGGCGTACTGCCACGTGCCCAACGGCTCCACGCGGGACCGTACCGAAGCCATCGAAAACCAGGTGGAACGCTTTGCTCCGGGTTTCAAAGACCGGATTCTGGCTCGCCACGTCATGAATACGGCTCAGGTACAGGAGCACAACCCCAACTACATCGGTGGCGATATTAACGGCGGAATTCTTGATATTACCCAACTGTTCACCCGACCTGCCTTACGCTTTTCGCCGTACCGGACGTCTACGAAAGGCCTGTACATCTGCTCGTCATCCACGCCTCCGGGCGGGGGCGTGCATGGCATGTGCGGCTATCATGCGGCCCGCAAGGCCTTAGAGGACGTATTCCAGATTCGGGAAAACCGGACGCTAATTCCTTAAGCGTAAGCATTGGTCGCGGTTCTGTTCCGGAAAATCGCTGTTTAAGTCTTTTGTAGCGGAGGGTTTCTACCTTCCGGTTTTCTTCCTGACGTATGCAAAAATTCATTCTACTTTTCTTCTTAATCGTCTGGACGCTTGACCTTTCAGCCCAGACACCGATTGTCATCAATGAAAAAAGTACCACTCGCCACGGCCCCGAAAAGGGTTCGCTACTCATCATTGGTGGTGGTACCGTGGGACCGGAAATCTGGGCCCGGTTTGTGGAACTGGCTGGAGGCAAAGAGAAAGCCCGCATTGTCGTCGTTACCGCCGCAGCGGGTGATTCGGCGGCGTTGAGTCCGACGCATCTGGAGAGTATCCGGAAACAGTCGGGCGTGAGCCGGGTTACGCTTCTCCACACCAAAAACCTGACGGAAGCCAATAGTGACGCGTTTATTGCTCCGCTCAGGGAAGCGACGGGCGTGTACTTCATCGGCGGTCGGCAGTGGCGAATTGCGGATTCCTACCTTAATACCCGTACGCATCAGGCTTTTTTTGAGGTACTGAACCGGGGCGGGGTCATCGCCGGAAGTTCGGCGGGAGCGAGTATTCAGGGTTCGTTTTTGTGGCGGGGCGATACGAAGGGGGCTGACATCCTCGTCGGCGATCATACACAGGGACTGGGTTTTCTGAAAAATTCCGCAATTGATCAGCATTTACTCAAACGCAATCGGCAGTTTGATCTCATTGATTTCATCCGCCAGTCTCCGCAACTGATTGGGATCGGGCTGGACGAATCGACGGCCATTGTTGTACAACAAGATCAGTTGGAAGTGTTGGGCAAATCGTACGTGGCGGTGTATGACTACCAAACCATTGTAGGGAAAAGGGAGCCTCATGTGCAGGGTCAACAAGAGCAGTTTACTGCGTCCAACGGCGGGTTTATTTTGTTGAGTCAGGGGCAGCGGTATGATTTGAGGGAGAGGAAAGTAATGAGAGGTCGTTAGTTTTTTTGATGAATTAGTTTTTTGTGTCGGTGAGACGGCTGGTCTTTTGGTTCGTATGCATTTCCTACTAAAAGCTACTGATGGTAATGTTATTACAAGACTATTTTCGTCCCGCTGACGGAGCTGGTCTTTTAGTCCGTATGCATTCCATGGGGGCCATCCCATGGTGGCCGCCATGGAATGGAAAGCGGCTTGAGCCCCAGAATGCGATTCCCGGAATGGAATTCCGCCATGGAATGTGATAGGACGGGCCTTGGGCTTATGTCGTCCATGAAGAAATTTGCTTGTTCCAAGTAGCTGTTAACAATCAATCAACAACTATTAACTGACAACAACCAACCCATCCGCCCGCCCATAGTACTCCAAATCTTCATCTTTCGCGTTCTTGTCGTATTTATACTCGAATAAATCCAATGTTTGGAATAATTCTGGGAAATAGCTTGTACTTTGAAGGCTTACGACCTCGCTATTTCCTCAGGAATGACCTCTAAACCTCTACTATTCTATTGCTTCTTTTGTTTGCTTAGTTGTGTATCTGTTTTTTCGAATCCGGTCTGGGCTCAGTCGGGCATTCGCGGGCGGGTTCAGGAAAAGCAGACGCCCATGGCTTCGGCTACCGTGCGATTGTTCCGACTGCCGGATAGTTCGTTCGTGGCCGGTACGCTTACCGACGAATCCGGTGCCTTCAGCCTCGCCAGTACGCCGGGAAATTATTTTGCCCGAATCGAATTCATTGGGTATCAGCCCGTAAAAACGGCGGCTTTGCAGGTACGCTCGCAGGCCCTGGATCTGGGCGTTATTCAACTGAGCCCTACCAGCAATTCCCTGAAAGAGGTGGTGGTACAGGCCGAAAAAAGTTCGATGGAGTTGACGCTCGACAAGCGAGTATTTAACGTCGGAAAAGACCTAGCCAACGCGGGCGGTACGGCCTCGGATATTTTGAGTAATGTACCTTCCGTGGCCGTGGATGTGGAAGGAAACGTAAGCTTACGGGGCAGTAGCAACGTCCGGATTCTTATTGATGGCAGACCTTCGGGACTGGTCAGTATCAAGGGTGGGAGTGGACTGCAACAGCTACAGGGCAGTGCCATCGAAAAGATTGAAGTCATTACCAATCCTTCCGCCCGTTACGAAGCCGAGGGGATGGGAGGAGTCATTAATATCATTCTCAAGAAAGAACGGCAGGAAGGGATCAATGGCTCGTTCGATGTAATTACGGGACATCCGACCAATTATGGACTAGCTGCCAACGTCAATTACCGTCGTCGGAATCTGAATTTTTTCGTCAATTATACGCTGGCTTATCGGAATACCCCCGGTCGAAATAACCTGTATCAGGAAGTCTACCGGAATGATTCCACCTTTGTTTCCCGGCAAAACTCCCGAAGCCAGCTTAAGGGTATGAACAATAACGCCCGGGCCGGACTGGATTATTATTTCAGTGAAAAAAGCATCCTAACGGCGGCGTATACCTGGCGGACCAGCAAGGGCAAACGTTTCACTAACCTGGAATACCTCGATTACCAGTATCAAAGTCCCGAATTACTGGCGACCACCAAACGGACGCAGGACGAAACGGAAACCGAGCCGAATTCCGAATACGTGCTTACCTACAAAAAAACCTTCGCCCGTGCGGGCCACGAACTGACGGCGGACATCCGATACCTGGATAACTGGGAAAATTCCGATCAGTACTTCACCCAGCAAACGTTTTACCCAGGTGGCGGAAGTACTCCTTCCATCTTACAGCGGGCCTTGAATGATGAAACCGAAAAGCAGTGGCTCCTGCAGGCTGATTACGTACGGCCCTTTGCCAAGGAAGGAAAGCTGGAAGCAGGAATTCGCAGCAGTTTTCGCGATATGACCAATAATTATTCGGTGACTCAGCGGGCCGAAACGGGCTGGCAACCCCTAGAAGGCCTTACCAATAACTTCCTCTACGAAGAACGCATTCACGCAGCCTACGCCATTCTGGGAAATAAGGCCCACAAGTTCTCGTATCAGCTGGGCTTACGCGGTGAAATTACCGATGTGACGACTACGTTGAAACAAACCAATCAGGTCAATCCCCGGCAGTATGCCAATCTGTTTCCCAGCGTACACGCCACTTACGACCTGCCGCGTCAGCACGCTATCCAAGCCAGTTACAGTCGCCGGGTGCGACGGCCGCAGTACAACGATCTGAGTCCGTTTATGACGTTTAGTGATAGTCGGAATTTCTACAGCGGCAATCCGGATCTGAATCCGGAATTTACGCACGCTTTTGAAGTCGGGCATATCAAGTACGTCGAGAAAGGATCGTTTACTTCCTCGCTGTACTATCGACATACGGACGGAAAAATCATTCGGATTCGCCGGGTGGATGACGGCGGAAATTCAACCACCCGGCCCGAAAACCTGGCAACCGAACATGCGTACGGGGCGGAATTTACCAGTTCTTTTTCACCAAAAACCTGGTGGAAGCTTGACGGTAGCCTTAACTTTTTCCGGGCCATCACCGACGGTGCCAATCTCGACGCCACCTATCAAAGTGATACCTACAGTTGGTTTGCCCGGATGACCAACCGATTTACGTTCTGGAAAAATCTGGATATACAGGCCCGGGCCAATTACGAAGCTCCCCAGCAAACGCCGCAGGGAACGCGTAAAGCACTGGCGACACTAGATTTATCGATGAGTAAGGATATTTTGCGAGGAAATGGAACACTGACGCTGAACGTACTCGACGTCTTCAATTCGCGACGTTTTCGCTCCATTACCGAAGGCAGTAATTTTTATACGGAATCCAACAGTCAGGGGCGGTTGCGACAGATTAACCTGACTTTGAACTATCGCCTACGTCAGGCTAAAAAGAAAACTAAAGGCTTGGATGAAGAGCAAGGCGGCTAATCCTTTCGGCAGTGTCGATAAAATCTGATAACCTTGGGGAGTGTATTCGTAAACCGGAGCTTCCGGAGCTTCTGTTTTCAATGTGTCAATGGCGGTTTCAAGGCCCTGTAACGTTGCATACGAAGCACTACTGCTAGCAATGACCTGTAAGTTATCCGAAAGCATGTCAAAACGGAAGTAACCGTTATTTTCAATACGCTGATACGCATTCCGGAATGAAGCCCGGGCTTTGACCGCCGTGATGGCCTGCAAACAGCCGTTCGGACTCAGAAAACCTTCGCTGGAAAGAATCTGCTGACCCAGATCGGTAACAAGACTGAAATAATATAAAGAGTTAATGTTGCTGCGGAAAATCTCAAACTTTGCCATGGGACGGTAGTATTAAAAGTGATTGGCGGGAAACGTCCAACTGTGTTTTCTGATGTAAATTTTGTACTTATTTAAGCCATATGGCGAAACTTTCGACGTATAGCATTTAACGTAACTTTTCAGGTACCTTTTTCGGGTTTTTCGGGGAGTACTCATTTTTTTGCTACTGATTAAAGGTAGAAAACCACTGAAATAGGCCATAAAGAAACCCCGTCTGGTTTGCCAGACGGGGTTTCTTTATGGTAGGAAGGTATTACCAGGAGTTTGTCTATCAATACGTTCGTTTTAAACGTATAGGGACATACATTACTGACGCAGCTTTCCCAAGTCCAATTCCGTAGAGGGTGTAGTATCCGCATGAACACTACGTCCGAGAAAATCCAGCGTAGTTTTCGTGAATTCTTCATTGCGAGCCGTCGTACAATCCGAAGGAACGTACACTTCATAATCCCGCATATACGCATCCGAAGCAGTAAAGGCAATGCAGGAATCGGTTGAGATACCGGTTAAGATTAAACGTTTGACCTGAAAATATTGCAAAAGCGTAGAAAGCGTAGTGGCGTAAAAAGCGGAATGTTTGGGCTTTAGTACAAAATAATCGTCCTGATCTGGACGCAATAGCTCGGCTAGTCGCTGCCCCCGTACCTGATCGTGGAGCACGTGCTCAATGACCTCGTTAAAGTCTGACCGCCAACGTCCGAAGTTATCATTGGCGTAAATAACGGGAATCCGATGTTGCCGGGCCTGTTCCTTTAATCTTAAAATATTCTGGGCTGCCTGCTCGGATGATTCAACGAATTCTTCTCCTTCGGGAAATTCCAGGTCGTTAATCATATCAATAACCAGCAAGGCAACGGGAGACTGTTCGAGGACATTGCCATGTAAATCGGCATTCTTTTCACTCATAAGGTTGGATGGATTGGTGGTAGAAATTACTCAAAGCCTAAATCAGGCGACTTGCGTGGTGTAAAACCATTTGCTAACACTTTTTTGAACAAAAAGAATACCAGCCTGATTCATTTTCGTAGGTATCGCCGGAAGCATCGAAAAGGGGCTTGGCGGAAGCTGTAACCCATTTTAAGGAGCAGGAGCAGATTGACGCTGGGGAAAATAATCCCTGCTCTTAAATCGGTTATACGCCAGCGAAGCCTTCGGTGAATCCCGATTACGGTTATCTGTATACGACTCTGACTGTGTGCGTTTTGTGTTTAGCCCGGAAAGGCGGATGATAAGCGTACACTGGCGGCTTTAGAAAACAGGTATAGTTTTTTAAAAAATATCATAAATCAAACCTTCTTCAAATCAATCATCCAGTGTCTATACATAATCAACCAGTAAGCGATCAAGCATTACTGAATCGTCGATCCTTTTTACAAAGGGCTAGCCTTTTAGGTTTAGGAAGTATGCTTCTGGATTCATGCCAGGTACTCGATGACGTATTTCCTACCAAATCCTCTACTACGCCCCCGCCACCCCGAATTGCCTGTTGGGGAGATTCGCTGACGTTTGGGAAAGGCGGTACGCCTTATCCAACGGTGCTGGCCAACGAACTGCCTAATTACACGATCAAGAATTTTGGTATCGATGGACAGGTAAGCCGGGCTATTGTAGCTCGCCAGGGCGGGATTCCATTAACACTAAGCGTGGAAGGAAACGCCTTTAATGGAGCAGGAGCTGTAAAGGTAACCAAGCTATCAACACAACTGCTGTCAACGGTTGCTAACAATCTGACCATGACGTTGAAGGGTCGGGTAAACGAAGTGCCCTGTACATTGACCCGTACCGCAAAGGGTGGGGGAGAGGCTCAAGTGGAAAGCTACACCTTAACGCCCACCGAGTCCAGCACTGTAGCCGTTCCGACCGATTCGGTCTTTATTTCGGATGATGCAGTCGCGTATCAGTCGTCTATTCAGGTCCTCTGGTTGGGACGAAACGATGTACCCGATTTTGATGGGATTGTCAATCTGATCGACAACTGCATTAACTATCTGCCGAATCCTAAATTTTATCTGGTATTAGGCATTCTGATGAGTAATCTGGAAACGAAAGGTACAGCAGGTTACAAACAGATTTCGGATTTTAATGCCTTACTCCAGCGACGTTACGGCAGCAACTTTGTGCCCATGACTCCTCCCACGGCCGACGAACTCAAAGCCGTAGGGTATACGCCAACTGCCCAAGATCAGGCTCAACTGGCTCAGGATATATTTCCAGCGGGCGTACGCTCGGATTACCTGCACCTGAACTCACTGGGCTATCAGATCATCGCCCGCCGAATCAAGGACAAGCTAGTAGCTAAAAACTGGTACGTTCAGCAAGCTAAATAGCGGAGCTTTCAAAAGAAGGTTTTGACACGAGCCTCTTCACAAGATCGTAAGGGGCTCGTGATTGTATGGTTATAAGAAGCCAGAAAAAGCATCCGTCCAAGAATTACGCAAGTCCTTTTCCACCTAGTACGTTTACGGTCATGCCGGGTTCGGGGCGTTCGGCCAGCAAAGGCATGGCCCGACCAATGAGTTCTCGTATGGCGGGTGCCTGTAGAGAACGATCATGATCCTCCTGCGTATCCCAGACTTCCGTTACCCAGATCGTATCGGCATCTGTAACATCCGTACTGACCAGATATAACTGACAACCGGAGGCTGTATCCAGCAGCCGAGCCGCTTCTAGTAAAAAATCGGCTAGGGCTTGTCCCTGACCAGGCAGGGCTTTTAACTTTCCAAAAAGACCGTATTTCGTGATTGACATGTATAGTGTAGATAAGTCAGCGGCGTGTGTAGCTCACTTTTGAATGTAAGTCTCTGGAAACAGTTTTTTAATATAGAGGAAGTGCAGAAAAACCGTTTGGAATTGTCCGTGGTATTAGGCTTTTAATTATTAAGATGAAGTGTACTAAACTGGCAGAAATTGAAGGCAATCCAGGCGATCAGTTTAGTACACTTTTCTTTCGAAAGGTAGAAGTGGACGACGAAACTGTTGCATTTGAAAATGTAAAGGGTACTGCTTTTAACGAACAGTAATTACGTCATAATTACTTTTTTGGAATACTATCACTTAGTGAAAGATTTCCCTGTAAAGATCAGGTTTAAATAACTTGTAAAATAGTTTTCGGTACCAGACGGAATAATACTTTCGTTTGTATCGAAGAAAAGCGTGGTGATTTTGTCGATTCGCCCGATATGAATCTAGCAGGCGGGGCAAATCAAGGTGCATTTCACGGTATAAATCAATGTGCTTTTCATAGATATAGTGATAATAAATAATGGATTTAGCGTGAAAATCGATGTTATCCGTTAACGAATTTTTCTCAATACGTTTACGGTAATAATAAAGGGACTTATCAATTTTATAAACGTTTTTATTCTTTGCTAACACCCGAATCCACAGTTCCCAATCTTCAAGGCAAGGTAAATTTTCATCAAATTTCCCCGCCTTTTCGAAGGTTTCTGCACTAATCATGGCAAAAATAGGAATGGAATTCGAGATGAGTAAGTCATCCTTGTTATAATCAATAATATGCCAGGGACCAGTTTTTCCTTCGAAATATTCGGCATTTGAATACACTAAATTAACATTCGGATGCTGAATAAAGGCGTTGAAATATTCTTCAACGAATTCTTCGTGTAACTTATCATCGCCGTCCAGAAAAACAATAAACTGTCCCTTTGACTGATCAAACCCATAGTTGCGGGTAGCGGCTGGTCCGGAATTGGTTTTTGTATAAAGTTTGACGTTTTTGTTTGTACCCTGTATGTATTCAGAAACGGTAGCAAAGGTTTGGTCAGTAGAACCATCGTCTACTACAATGATTTCAACGTTTTTGTAGGTCTGTTTTTCAGCCGATTGGATGGCTTCTATGATGACCCGTTCGTTATTATAACAAGGAATGATGATACTAATCAGGGGTTTGGTTGCCGCGTGGAACTGCCCGTGCGTATAATCGGTAATCGTGGCCAGCCAGTTCGTAAAGGAATATTTCGACCGGATTTTCTCATCAATTTTTACGTAGGGACGAGCCAGAAAATCATCCAGCTCCTCCTTATTCTCTTCCGTTAAAATGAAGAAGTTGTTCGGATGATAAAAATCTTCGTCGACAACTGTAGCATTCGTCGTAATTACTTTTTTCTGCAACTTCAATCCATCAAAAATCCGGAAAGATAAGCCTTGGTGCTCATCAATGCGGAAATCCAAAATGATCTCCGTATTTTTTATCTGGACTAACTGGTCTTCGTATGGATTAACTTTATGTAGACAATGAAAATTTTCTTTAACGTATAAAGGGACTTTATCTTCGTCGTATAAATTATAAACAAAATCGAATTGTACCGGACTTATTTTCTTAATAATGAATTTATGGAAATCAATAATTGCCTGGAGGCGAGAAGGATGAAATGAACTGATATAATAAATTTTATTTTTGGTTTCAATATCCGGCAAATCATCGGGATAATCGAAATAAAAGTTGGGTACGTATTGTACACCGTATTTCTGATATTTAACAACATCAGTTTTGTCAAAGGCGTAAAAACGATCGAACAAATGAACTTTAGGAAGCACTTCTGGATTTCTTGAAATGCCGTCGTAATGAAATGAAACAAACTTGTCGCTTCTTTTTCTGGCTTCCAGTAGTAATTCTAAAGGAAAGAAATCCGCTCTGATTACCAACGTCACATCATAGTGATCGTACGTTTTTACGAGCGACAAACGCGTTTGTTGATTAAAATTATGTCGTAAGAAATTCTTGTAATCTCTATCTTTTAGAAAAGTCTTTCTAAAAAAATTAGTCGTACGTTGACTAATATTTTTGTAAGTAAAAGGGTAAGAATTATTATGAACTACTACAACATCGTACCCTAAGCTGATAAGATTTTTTTCAATCACCGCGTATAATTGATAATCCCACGGTGCTATTAGTAAAAATCTTTTTTTTATGTTCATTTGAATGGGTGATAGTAATCAATGAGGATTTGTATTTTAAATAATACCAGCGTATTATTTAAAAAATGGGTCTAACTCTAAGAAAAGAACTAGTGAATAAAAATATATTACTACACAGAAAAAACGGAGTGGCAAGAGAAGGGATCTATTACGGGATAGGTCTGTTAGTAATGAAATCATTTGTCTGTATAAAGTAAGAAATACTTGCTTAAAATGAATTTTTCCTAAGCGTTCCTCTGACGACACCTCTGCAAAAATGTATAATTTTATTTTTAGCCGCAAAACATTTGCCTAAATAAGGCTTGCTCCCTCAGAGCCCAAGAATAGGTAGAAGAGAGCCGACTTCCGCGTTCCCGCCCCTTAGAGAAGACTAGAAACGGTACTGTTTTTAGCGGTGGTATCCTATTATATATATACAAACCATCCTATCGGGTAAGGCTAATTCAATGCCCACTTGCCATCCGATTACTCGGGTTGGCCAACCCAGACTTGTACATTCCCGCTCATCCTGTTTAACCTGCCATTCATCCCTGAAATCTTAAAAAAACAGCCCTGACTGCAACGCAGCCCTGCTTCTCTGCATCCTTGGTGTGTAAATAAGGTCAGCCGTTTTGGAAAGCAAACCCCATCAATCACCGCTCATCCAGCAACCAAGCCTTACATACTACTTTGCATTGCATAGTACCTGTTTTCAACCCAACTTTGAATCATCAATCAGGCCAGTCGCCTTTGATGAATGTACCCAAGCCATGAATTTTTAACACAACCGATCATCTTTTTTTTGCCTGTCAATCTCAATCGATAAAAGCCATGAAAACTTCCATTCAATCTCTGTTCGCTCTTGCTTTCGCCTTCGTTACCCTGACTAGCTTTGCCGCTCCCACGGAAGAT